>JAHWJY010000289.1 GCA_019348135.1 Actinomycetota bacterium | reverse complement strand
TGCCGCAACCGTCGCAGCGGAGCCGGGAGCCCGGCTCGAGGCCGGCGGCGAGGTCTTGGGGGGTGGCCACGGGCGTCCTCACTGGTCGGGATCGGGGTCGCGACGTGCTGCCGCCAGCCAGGGAGGCTCGCGCGTCAGCGGGGTCGGAGGGGCGTCGGGCGCGTGCACCCACGGACCGTCGTCCATCCGCGGGAACTCGGGGTAGCCGACCTCGACGCAGAAGCCCGCGTCGCGGATGGCGGCGACGGCCCCGCGGGCGAAGACGACGAGCTCCTCGACGTCGACGCCGTGGTGGACGTCCGGGTAGCCCTCGAGGCGGGCGGCCGCCCGCTCGAGCAGGGTCACCGCCCCGGCGGGGTTGCCCCGCTGGTGGTGGACGCACCCCACGGCGATCTGGATCACGCCCTTCCAGAACTCGCGGTCCTCGGGAGCGGCGTGGTGCCACACGTCCTCGAGGCACTCGTGCGCCTCGAAGTACCGCTCCTCGTCCCACCGTGCCACGCCGGCGGCCAGGGCACCGTCGACGGTGTCGTAGGACGCCTCCTCGGCCAGGGCCGTGGCGGTCGTGTCGTACGGCAGCGGCCGCCCCGTGCGGTCGCGGGGCCGCTGGCTCTCGGCGCGCCCCTCGGCGTTGCGGTCTCGTCCAGGCATGGCGGGGAGGGTAGGACACGGTGCGGGTTACCCTCGCCGGCGTGCCAGAGCTCCCCGAGGTCGAGTCCGTCCGCCGTCAGCTCGCGCCCGAGCTGACGGGGCGGCGGGTCGTGTCCCTGTGGTGGGATCCGCACCCCGAGCAGCGGTTCAGCGACGTGGCCCTGCTGGAGGGCCGCAGGATCGAGCGGGTCACCCGCCGGGGCAAGTACCTCGTGTGCCCGCTCGACGAGGACCTCGAGCTCGTCCTCCACCTGGGCATGACCGGCTCGTTCTCGTTCGGCCCCGCCGACGCGTACGCGCGGGCCCGGTTCGGACTGGACGACGGCCGCGAGCTCGTCTTCCGCGATCCGCGGCGGTTCGGCCGCGTCTCGGTCGTCGAGGCGGGCGACTACGCCGGCATCCCGACGCTCGCCGCGCTCGGGCCGGAGCCGCTCTCGGACGACTTCGACGTCGACGCGTTCGCCGCCGCGCTGCGGCGGTCCAACGCACCGGTCAAGGCGGCACTCCTCGGCCAGCGTCTGGTGGCGGGCGTGGGCAACATCTACGCGGACGAGGCGCTGTGGCGGACGCGCATCCACCCCGCCTCGCGGCGGGTCGGTCCGGGTCGGGCGCGAGCGCTGCATGCCGCCATCCGGGAGGTCCTGGCGGAGTCCATCGAGCGTGAGGGCACGACCTTCCGCGACTACCAGATGGTGAACGGGGACTCCGGTCGCAACGCCCCGTTCCTGTCCGCCTACGGCCAGGCCGGGTTGCCCTGCCCGCGCTGTGGCACCGCCATGCGCAAGACCGTCGTGGCCCAGCGCGGGACCACCTACTGCCCTCGCTGCCAGCGCACCTAGGCGTCCGCCCGGGACGCCGCGGGGCGCAGGCCGCCGGCGACCAGCGCGTGCGCGAACGCTGCCGCCTCCGTGGGGTCCTCCACCCGCACGTGCATCGGGGGGAACGCGAAGTAGCTGAGGACGAGCCGCATCAGGACCTCCGCCGTGACGCGCGGGTCGACCTCGCGCAGTTCACCGGCGGCGACGCCCCGCTCGATCAGTCCGGCGAGGATGTCGAGCCCCCGCCGCACGAGCGGCCCGCCGTCCGCGGTCACCCGGGGCAGCAGCACGCCCGACTCCTCGTCGCGGCCGCGGGTGAGGACGGGATGGGTCACGAAGAAGTCGACCCCGGCGACGAAGGCCGCCTCGATGCCGGCGGCGGCGCCGTCGACGGAGCCCGCGGCCGTCAGCAGCCGCCGCTCGAACCGCTCCGCCTCCCGGGCGAGGAGCGCGTCGATCACCGCGTCCTTGTTCCGGAAGTGCCGGTAGAGGGTGGCCTTGCCCGCCTGCGCCTCCGACGCGATGTCCTCCATCGTGGTCCTGCGGATACCCGCGGCGACGAAACGGCGGGCCGCAGCGGCGAGGAGGTCGTCCCGGCGGTCGCGGCGTCCCCTCGACGCGGCGGTCCGCCGGTCGTCGGTCACCTGCGCCTCCTCCTCCACCGTGGTCCTTCGGACGGGGGGTCGTCGGTTCGTTCCCCCCGCGCCCCGGTCGGACGTCCTGCCCACCCCGTCCGGTCGTCGCGCCCCACGTCCGCCCGTCCACTCTCGGGGGTGGGAGCGGCGCGACACGCTGGCCTCGAAGCCGCTGGGGATCGCCGCGGCACGGTACTCCGCGACCGCGTCCAGCCCCCAACCCGCCACCACAGGAAGGATCGGCGTGTCCGTCTCCCTCTTCGCTGACCGTCTCACCGACCGCGAGTCCTGGCAGGACGACGCCAACTGCAAGGGTGTCGACATCGACATCTTCTTCTCGCTCGACGAGACCGACCAGAAGCAGGCCCTGGAGCTGTGCAAGGCGTGCCCCGTCCAGCGGGAGTGCCTGCGGGACGCGATCGAGCAGCGCGAGATGTACGGCATCTGGGG
>JAHWJY010000288.1 GCA_019348135.1 Actinomycetota bacterium | reverse complement strand
ACGTCCGGGGGAACCCTTGCGAGGCATGTCAGCCCTCCTTCTTCACGCCGTAGCGGGACCGCGACTGCTTGCGGTCACGCACCGGAGCGGCGTCGAGCGCCCCGCGGATCACCTTGTAACGGACACCGGGGAGGTCCTTCACGCGACCGCCACGGACGAGCACGATGGAGTGCTCCTGGAGGTTGTGCCCCTCACCGGGGATGTACGCGGTGACCTCGATACCGGAGGTCAGACGCACGCGGCAGACCTTCCGGAGCGCCGAGTTCGGCTTCTTCGGGGTCGTCGTGTACACGCGGGTGCAGACGCCGCGACGCTGCGGCGAGCCCTTCAGCGCGGGCGACTTCTTCTTCGCCGGCTTCGAGCTGCGGCCCTTGCGCACCAGCTGCTGGATGGTGGGCATGCCTCACATCTCCATCTTCTTCGTGATCGCGCGACGTGTGCGGCGCGGGTGGTGCGGCACCCCGGCGCGCCACGATCGTGGCGGTGAGGAGGTGCGTTGTGGTCGGGGCGGCCGGTCCGACCCACGGGGCCGGGCGTTCCGCTGACTCGGGGAGGAGTCGGGTCCGGGTACGGGATCCCGTGAGGTCGTCTGCGGCGCTGTTGAACCGCAGCGCGGATCGACGGCTCAGGTCGGGAGGTTGGCGCGGTCGCGCCCGGACGCGCCACGCAGGCCGAGGCTCGCGCAGCGGATGGGGACGGTACCCGGGGTCGGGAGAGGGTGTCAAACCCCGGTCGGACCCCGGCCGGGGATGTCGTGCCCCGTCGGTGCCCCCGGTCGGGCTCCGACCGCCGTCCCCCGGTCGGGTTCCCGACCGCCCGTCCGCGTGCGGTCCCCGGACGGACCGCGTCGTGACCGGCGCCGCACTGTCCGGATGGGCACCATCTCCTTCATAGGGACGTATATCGCGCCGACGGAGAGGACGAGGGTGCCGGCGAGGAGCGAGGGACGTATGCGGGCGGACGGGAGCAGGCGGTCGCGCCGGCGCCGGCTCGGCCGCGTGTTCGCCGTCGTGCTCGTCGTCTTCGGGCTCATGGTGGCTGCCCGCCCCTCGCACATCGCCTCGGGACCGCGCCCGCCGGTCCACCGCGCCAGCGCCGTCGCCGACCTCACGATGCCGCCGCTCCCCCAGGTCGACGAGCGCTTCGTCACGCTGCCCTTCCACGACGAGCTCGGTCGGCCCGGCACGTGGGTGATCCCCGACGCGGTGAAGCCGCTGCAGATGGTGGTCGAGCGCGAGGTCGCCGATCGGTTCGGCCTGGACGCGGTCGGTCGCTCGCTCGAGCAGTGGAACGACACGCCGGGGTCGACCTTCTCCGTGGTGCTGGCCGGGATCACCAATGCCGGCGTGGACCGCAAGCTCCGCGACGGCGTCAACCGCGTGTTCATCGACCGTCGCGAGTGCGGCAGCCGGTTCCTCGCCCGCGCCCACCTGCACCCGGCCGAGGTCGAGATCCGTGGCGGTCGCCCCGTCGCGTGGGTCACCGAGGTCGACATCGGGGTCTGCGAACGTCTCCCCGCCGAGCTCCTGTCGGCGGTGATGCGCCACGAGATCGCCCACGTCGCCGGTCTCGGGCACCAGTGCCAGCCTGGCGAGGAGTGCTGGACCCCCCAGATGGGGACGGACAACCGCTGCCGGGTGATGGCGACGGCCGCCTACCCGTGCCAGGACCGCACGACCGAGGACGACGAGGCGCTCGCGTACCTGCACCCACGTCTGCCACGCGTGGCCGGTGCCGACCCCGCCGCCACCGTGGCGGCGGTCTCGGCGCTCGCGTTCCCGGAGGTCGGCCGCCAGCCCCGGGTGCTCCTGACCGACGCCGAGGCACCGGTGCCCCTGCGGGCCGCGGCCTCCGTGCTGGCCGGCCTCGAGTCCGTCCCCCACCTGGTGACGGGCCCCGACTGCACGACCGGGCGGGTCGGCGCGGAGCTCAACCGGCTGGCGTCGGTCGACGCGACGGTCGTCCTCGTCGGCGACGTGGCCCGCTCGTGCGAGGACGACCTGCGCGTCGGGTGGGAACTCGAGGTCGAGCGTCTCGCCGACGTCGCGGACGTCACCCGCGCGATCGCGGAGCTCACCACCGCCGGCCCGACGCGTCTCGTGGTCGTGCCGGCCGAGGGGGCGGACGCCGCCGGCGTCCCCGACGCGACGATCGCCGTCCCCGCGGCCATCGGGCTCGGCGCCCCGCTGGTCGTCGCCGGCGAGGGTGAGCTGACCGGCGTGGTCCGCGACGTCCTCGCCGACGTCCCGTCGATCACGGGGCTGGTCGTGCTGGGCTCGGGGCACAGCGTCTCGCCCGCCGACGTCGCGGAGCTCGCCGACGTGACGGGGCTGCGGGTGCGGCACATCGCCGCGAGCGACGGCCTCGAGCTCGCCGTCAAGGTCACGCGCATGCGCGACGTGTTCGGCCACGGACCCGTGTCACCGGTCCTGGTGGCCGCGAACCGTCCCGGAGACGCGCTGGTCGCGACGCACCTGGCGGCGGCCGGGGGGCACCCGATCGTGCCGATCTTCACGGGTCTCGCCGGCCCCGACGTGCGGGTCGCCGAGTTCCTCGTC
>JAHWJY010000287.1 GCA_019348135.1 Actinomycetota bacterium | reverse complement strand
CCGAGCGTCACCCCGCCGATCGCCGGCGGGGGGTTGGTGGCGACGTGCCAGCCGGCGACGTCGACGGTGACGGGCTCGCGCACGACCGCCCGGTAGCGACGGAGGTCCTCGCGGGTGAGCAACCCGCCGTGGTCGAGCACGTCGGTGACGATCCGGGCGCCGAGGTCGCCGGCGTAGAGCGCCGCCACGCCCTCGTCCGCGAGCTGCTGGAGGCTGTCGGCCAGCGCCTCGATCCGGACCTCCGCCCCGGTCGGCAGGAGCGTGCCGTCAGGGGCGTGGATCGCTGCGTGCGACGGGGCGTGCCAGCCGAAGAGGTCCTGGTGGACGTAGTCGAGGTAGTAGCTCGAGGCCGCCCCCATCGGGAAGCCGGACCGCGCGATGGCGATCGCGGGCGCCAGGAGCTCGCGCCAGGGCAGCCGGCCGTGCCGCTCCGACGCGAGCGCGAGCCCGGCCGGCGTCCCGGGCGTCGCGACCGAGCCGTGCCCGATCGTGATGTCGACCCCGCCGCCGTAATCGGTCCGGATGTCGAAGACGCCACCGCCGAAGCGGTCGCGCGGGAGGCCGTGACCGGGCATCGACACGTTCGCGTCGATGGTCTCGGCAGGCCCGTCGACCGGTTCGATCGTGAGGTACGCCCCGCCCGGCAGCGAGCAGATGCCGGGCTCGGTCGTCATGGCGACGAGCGCCGCGGCGACCGCCGCATCGACGGCGTTCCCGCCCGCGTCGGCGATCTCGCGACCCGCGTCGGCGGCGAGCTGGTTCGGGGCGGCGACGGCGATGGGCATCGCCGCCGAGGCTACGCGACCTCGCCGGCGGCCTCTCGCCGCCGGAGCTCGAGGTCCGGGAAGCGGTAGAGGACGTGTGGCCGCACGGGATGGTCCTCGGGCACGGCTGGATGGAGGAAGTCGCCGTCGGGGTCACGGACCATCCCGATGCGCTCCATCACGGCTCTCGAGCGCAGGTTCGCCGCCGCGGTGAAGGACACGATGTCGCGGACGCCGACCCGCACGAGCCCGTCGTCGACGGCGGCCTCCGCGGCCTCGGTCGCGTAGCCGTGCCCCCACGCCCGCGCCGCCAACCGCCAGCCGACCTCGACGGTCGGCGTGAACGGCGCCTCGAAGGTCGCGTCCCAGAGTCCGACGTAGCCGATGAACGGGTCGCTCCCGCGCACCTCCACGGCCCAGAGGCTGTAGCCCTGCTTCCGGAAGCGTTCCTCGATCCGATCCACGAAGTCATCGGACTCCGCCCGCGTCAGCGGACGGACGAAGTGCTCCATGACCCTCGGGTCGGCGTTCAGCTCCGCGAAGGGTCCGCGGTCGGCGTCACGGAAGCGTCGGAGGACCAGCCGGTCGGTGCGGATGCACGCGTCGTCCGTCACCGTGCTCCCCCTGCCCCGCCCGGCACGTCAGCCGATGTCGAGGACGCTCCGGGCGGTCTCGGCGAGGACACCCACGACCACCGCTGCCAGGAGCAGCGTGGCGAGGATGCGTGCACCAGTGCCGAAGGTCGTCCAGCGTCCCAGCTCCATGCCGGCGCCCTCGTCCGATCCGTCCAGCTGCGGCTCGATCTCCTGCATGGCGTCCCCCTCGGCGACCCGAGCGTACGCCTGTCGCCTCACCCCCGCCGGTCGTCAGGCGCGGTCGGCCCGTCGCCGGTCGCGCTCGTCCTCGAGCGCGCGCAGGGTCACCTCGACGCCGGCGTGCTGGTCTCGTCGGTGGGCCTCGTTGAAGGCGCTGATGTGCTCGGAGCTGTCCCCGCCGCCCCCGCCGAGCCCCGGGCTGTGCCCCAGCATCCCCGTGGGCTCGCGGTTGCCGCGCATCGCGTCGATCCGTTGGCGCAGCTCCTCGTCGCTCAGGTGCGCGAACCGACGCTCCACGGCGAGCTCGCGCATCCGCTGCTCGATGGCGCGGATGAGCTTCAGGTGGTGGTCCGCCTTGGCCGCCACGAGCGCCTGCCACAGCACCGAGGTGTCGTCCTCGGCCGCGACGTCCTCGAGCCTCATCACACCCCCCTTCGACGTCCGGGAGCCTAGACCCGGGACGGCGTCAGTGGGCCTCGAGCGCGTCGGCCCGTGCCTGGGCCTCGGACGCGGTCCGAGCCTCGACCACGGCGAGGGGTTCGAACAGCCGACCCCGTTCGGCGAAGACGACGAAGCCGAGCGCGACGAGCCCGTACCCCAGGAACCCGAACGCCAGCGGCATGATGGTGCCGTCGAACGCGCGGTCGAGGAGCGAACCGAGCAGTGCCCCGACCGCGATCTGCACGGCACCGATGACGCTCGCGGCCGTGCCGGCGACGGCCGCCATCGGCTGCATCGCGATCGTGTTGAAGTTCGGGATCACCAGCGCGTGGCTCGCCAGCATGCCGGCGAGGCCGAGGAGGAACACCCACAGCGGTGGACGTCCTCCCGTGAGCACCGCGGCGAGGCTCAGCGCCACCGCGATGCCGAGGTAGACGACGAGGGTGAGGTGGGCGAGGCGACGGACGCCGACGCGGCCGACGATGCGGGCGTTGGCCAGCATGCCCACGCCCATCGTGGCGGCGAGCGCCCCGAAGAGCACGG
>JAHWJY010000027.1 GCA_019348135.1 Actinomycetota bacterium | reverse complement strand
CAAGGTCGTCGACCAGCTCATCGCCGAGCTCGAGCTCGACGGCAGCGACTCCATCATCGAACGGGGCGGCCGGGAGGGCCTCGTCGGGCTGCGGACGCGCCCGGACCCGCGACCGTTCCCGTGGCGGGCACCGGACGGGGTCGTCGACCACTTCGACATCGCGTTCCCCGCGGAGTGGGTGTGCATCTTCTGCGACAGCCGGCGGTGGCACGGGCATGGGCGCGCCTTCTCCTCGGACCGGCGGATGTGGAACAGCGTGTCCGGCCACTGGCGTCCGTTCTGGTTGGACGCGGCCATCCTGCGCGACGGCATGGCGGCCTTCGCCGCCGCGGTCGACGAGGCCCTCGCCGCCGCCGACCTCACGCGCGAGCCGGCGAGGCGGGAGCCGTGCCGCTGTTCGCACTGCCTCCGCCGAACCGTGTGATGTTCCTCCCGGGTACGGGAGCGATGCCGCACGGAAGCCAGGTCTCTCGACGTCGAACTGTGGAGCCGGGGGCAGGGGAGACCCAGGGGGCAGGCCGGCGCGGCGCTGGACGTGCGGTGCGCGCGCGGGGGGTAGGCGGGGCGGTCGACGGGGCGGCCGGGGGGAGATGTGGTGACGTGGGAGGCTCCTGTGGCTATCGTGGTCACTGTTGCGCGTGTTCAGCGGTGTGCTCGGCGTCGTCCTCTGGCTTCCCCGGGGGACGGGGGAGTACCGGGGCTGTAGTTCGGTCCCTCGTCTGCCGAACACCTACGCGGAAGTGCGTTGCGAGGGAGGCCACCGGTGCGGGGATCGTCACGGAAGCGGACCGTCACGTCCGCGCTCGTCGCGCTGTGCGCGCTCACGGCCGCGGCCCTCGGCTCCACCGCGGCAGCGACGGCGTTGCAGGCCGACGACACGAGCCCGGAGGGCCTGATCGACCGGCTCGCGGCGCTCGAGCAGGAGCTGCCCCTGCTCCCGCCCGAGGACGTCATCATCATCGAGGACGAGACCTGGGCCGAGTTCCCCGGCGACTTCACCGGCGCCCGCTTCGAGCTCGACAACCTCGCCGACCGCGCCCGTGAGCTGTTCATCGACGCCGACGACGTCGACGGCCCCGAGGCGTCCGCCGTCTCCGACGCTGCCCGTGCCATCCTGATCCAGCGCGAGGGCTACGAGGCCCTGGCGGCGTGGGAGGAGCACGACCTCGCCTTCCCGCTGGACGCGTTCGACGAGATCGGCGTCGCCAGCGGCGCCGACGAGGTCTACGGGCTCGCCCAGGTGGGCCTGTCGCTCCTGCTCGACGCGAACGCCCGCTCGCTCGCCGCCCACGAGCTGCTGCGTGACAGCGAGCTGGCCGACGAGGCGGAGCGGCAGGTCTTCGCGGCGGCCTACGACGAGGCCCGCGACTTCGAGGCCCGCACCCGACCGCTCATCCACCGGGCGCTGTCGCTGCAGACCACGCAGGTCCTGCGCACGATCGACCGCTTCGGGTCGAGCGCACCCGGCGTCGAGGCCAGGGCCCGCACGATGACGGTCGTCTGCATCCCGCGCGAGGCCTACCTCGCCGGCGACAGCGTCGCGTTCGAGCTGCCCGAGGAGCTCGCTGCGCTGGGGCAGACCCCGGCGATCGACTGCCCCGACATCGACAACGGCAACGAGCTGCGCCTCGTCGGCCAGTAGCCTCCTGGGATGGACACCATCCCGAAGCCCGACGAACTCCTGGCGCTGCACAGCGTCACCGAGGAGCTGTTCGACACGCTCCGTCGGTGGTTCGACGTCCCCACCCGGACGACCCTGGCGCTCGACGACATCGACGCCGCGGTCGAGGAGCTCGGTGACCCGGTGATGATCGCGGCCCTCGCCATGCGCAAGCTCCAGGCGCTGCGCCTGCTCTCCACCCCCGGCGTCCGCACGAGCACCGACGTCGTCGTGTCCATCGTCCAGGACCTCAACCGGGCGCTGCTCCAGGCGCCGTCGATGCGGCTGAAGCTCGCCGCGGCCTCGACCGACTGGGACGCGGCGTTCGAGGCCCTGACCGACGTCGGCGGACCGGAGGACGGCGACGCCCCGACCTCGGCGGACGACGAGGACGCCGAGTCCGAGCGCTTCCGGTCGCTGCACGGGAAGCTGCACGAAGCCGTCTACGCCGTCCTCACCGCCTCGGACGGCGAGATCCGCTACCTCGTCTGAGCAGTTCCCGAACCTCCCCGCACCGCTGGCGACCCCGCCGCGTCCGAGCCCCGTGAGACGACCGTGCCCGACCGTCGCGACCTGCCCGACCAGGCGTCCCTCCCCCCGACAGACCCGCGGCACCTCCCGCCCCCCTCGTGGGCGGAGTCGAGCCGCTACGTGCCGCGCGCCTTCGTGCAGCCGGCGCTGTCGTTCATGCGGACCGAGGCCGCCGGCGGCGTGCTCATGCTGCTGGCGGCCGTGCTGGCCATCGGCCTCGCCAACTCGCCACTCGGCGACCGGTACTTCGACTTCTTCGCCACGCCGATCGAGATCTCGGTGGGCGAGTTCCACCTCCACCACTTCAGCGAGCTCACCGTCCGGGAGTGGATCAACGACGCCCTGATGGCGCTGTTCTTCTTCGTGGTCGGGCTGGAGATCAAGCGCGAGCTGGTGGTCGGTGAGCTGGCGGACCGCCGCGCGGCGGCGCTCCCCGCGATCGCGGCGCTCGGCGGGATGATCGTCCCGGCGCTCATCTACGTCGCGTTCAACGCCGGCGGGGAGGGCGCCCGCGGCTGGGGCATCCCGATGGCGACCGACATCGCGTTCGCCGTCGGCGTGGTGTCGATGCTCGGCCGACGGGTGCCGGTCGCCGCCAAGCTGTTCCTGCTCGCGCTGGCCATCGTGGACGATCTCGGAGCCATCCTGGTCATCGCGATCTTCTACACGAGCGACCTGGCCTTCGGCTGGCTCGCGGTGGCCGTGCTCGGCCTCCTCGCCATCGCCCTGCTGCGGCGCATGCAGGTCCGTGCGGTCGCCGTGTACGTCCTCGTCGGCGTCGTCGTCTGGATCGCCGCGCTGGAGTCCGGGATCCACGCGACGGTGGCCGGCGTCGCCCTCGCGCTGCTGACCCCGATCCGCAGCTTCTACGACCCGCGCTACTTCGCGCCGCGTGCGCGGCTGCTCGTCGACCGTGTCGACGCCTACCTCCCGGAGGAGCAGCTCCAGGCCGCGGACCACCACACCCTCGAACGGGTCCAGGCGCTCCTGCACGACCTCCGCCGGCTGACCCGCGAGTCGATGCCCCCGCTGCACCGGCTCGAGTTCGCGCTCGCGCCCTGGACCTCCTTCGTGATCATCCCGCTCTTCGCGTTCGCGAACGCCGGCGTGGTGATCGATGCGGACGCCCTCGGCGGGGCGCTCGGCGACCCGGTCCTGCTGGGTACCGGGGTCGGGCTCCTCGTCGGCAAGGTGATCGGCGTGACCGGGTTCGCGTGGCTGGCGATCAAGCTGGGGCTCGGCCGCCTCCCGGCGAAGACGACCTTCAGCCACATGATCGGCGTCGGCCTCCTCGCCGGCATCGGCTTCACGGTGGCGCTCTTCGTCGCCTCGCTGTCCTTCCCGGGCGGATCGCCGCTGGGCGACAGCGCCAAGCTGGGCATCTTCGGCGCCTCGCTGCTCGCCGGTGTCGCCGGGTACGCCTGGCTGCGGTTCGTCTCGCCCGACGCGGAGGAGCTCGACGCCGACCGCGACGGGGTGCTCGACGCCCGCCAGCGACCGCCGGTGTCGACCTGAGGGGCCGTTCGCGAGAGCAGATCCTGCGGCGTTGTCACGTCGGCGTGTGGCACGCGCACGCCGACGCATCCGAGCGGACGGTTCCGGGGGCGGCGACTACCGGAGTAGTACGATCTCGGGACGATCCGAGGTCGCTGCCTCGGGCCCCGGGTCGCGACGTGCATCACGAGCCCGGGCCGGACGTCCGTCCCGCCGCGGGCACACCCTCCGGCGCGCGAGGGATCCGCGCCGACCCACTGGAAGGGCAAGCATGAAGACCACCACACGGGCGCTCGCGGCCATCGCCGCCGCCGCCCTGCTCGCGACGGGCTGCGGCTCGGCACCCGAGGTCGCGGAGGAGCCGGAGGAGACCTCGACGGCCACCGAGCCCGCGGGCGAGGCGACCACCGACGAGGCGACCGAGGCCACGGACGCGGACTACCTCGCCTGCCAGGTCACCGACACCGGAGGCGTCGACGACCGCTCGTTCAACCAGACGGCCTACAAGGGTCTCCAGGACGCCGAGTCGCAGCTCGGGATCGAGATCCAGGTGCTCGAGTCGCAGTCCGAGGCCGACTTCGAGCCCAACATCAACCAGTTCGTCAGCCAGGGCTGCGACCTGATCGTGACCGTCGGCTTCCTCCTCGGCGAGGCCACCGAGGGAGCCGCTCAGGCGAACCCGGACACCGACTTCGCGATCGTCGACTTCGCCTACGAGACCGAGTACGACAACCTCCTCGGCCTCACGTTCGAGACCGACCAGGCGGCGTTCCTCGCCGGCTACGTCGCGGCCGCGACGACCGAGACGGGCACCGTGGGCACCTACGGCGGCATCAACATCCCGCCGGTGACCATCTTCATGGACGGCTTCCTCGCCGGCGTCCGGTACCACAACCAGGAGAAGGGCACCGAGGTCGAGGTGCTGGGCTGGGACGGCACCGACGGCCTGTTCACGGGTGACTTCTCGTCGCAGGACAAGGGTCGCCAGACCACCGACCAGCTGCTCCAGGCCGGCGCCGACATCATCATGCCGGTGGCGGGTCCGGTCGGGTTGGGCTCGGCCGCGGCGATCGAGGAGGCCGGTCGCGGCAAGCTCATCTGGGTCGACACCGACGGGTTCGAGTCGGCGTCGCAGTTCTCCGAGCTCATGCTCACCTCGGTCATGAAGAACATGGACGTGGCGGTCTTCACGGCCATCGAGCGCGGCGTCAACGGCGAGTTCGAGGGCGGCGTCTACTCGGGCACCCTCGAGAACGACGGGGTCGGCCTCGCGCCGTTCCACGACTTCGAGGACGAGGTCCCGCAGGAGACGAAGGACGAGCTCGAGAAGCTCCGCGAGGGCATCATCTCCGGGGAGATCTCGGTCAAGCCGGCCGACTACTCGTAGGCCCGCGTTCCGGTCCGAGGGGGGTGCCCGGGTCCGTCCCGGGCACCCCCCGGCGTGAAGGGGAGCCGGCGTGAAGCTCGAGCTGCGCGGCATCACCAAGCGGTTCCCGGGTGTGGTCGCGAACGACGCCGTCGACCTCGTCATCGAGGAAGGCGAGATCCACGGCCTGCTCGGCGAGAACGGCGCCGGCAAGTCCACCCTCATGAACATCCTCTACGGCCTCTACACGGCCGACGAGGGTGAGGTGCTGATCGACGGCGAGCCGGTGACCTTCGCCGGACCGGGCGACGCGATCGACGCCGGCATCGGCATGGTCCACCAGCACTTCATGCTCGTCCCGGTGTTCACCGTGGCCGAGAACATCACCCTCGGCGTCGAGCACACCAAGGGGCTCGGCCTCCTCGACCGGCGCTCCGCCGAGGCCGAGGTCCACCGGCTGTCCGAGGAGTTCGGCCTCCCGGTCGACCCCCACGCCGTCGTCGAGGACCTCCCGGTCGGCGTCCAGCAGCGGGTCGAGATCCTGAAGGCCCTCCACCGCGAGGCGCGCCTGCTGATCCTCGACGAGCCGACCGCGGTCCTCACCCCGCAGGAGACCGAGGACCTCTTCCGCGCCATGCGGAGCCTCAAGGAGTCCGGCCGGTCGATCGTCTTCATCAGCCACAAGCTGAAGGAGCACAAGGCCATCGTCGACCGCATCTCGGTGCTCCGGCGTGGGCGCATCGTCGGCACCGCCGACCCGGCGACGACCTCCGAGCAGGAGCTCGCCAACCTGATGGTGGGCCGGCCGGTCGGGCTGACCGTCGACAAGGCGGACCGCGAGACCGGGGAGGCCGTGCTGGCCGTCCGGGGCATCACCGTCCTCGACGCGCGCGGGAAGCCAGCCGTGGACGGCGTCGACCTCGACGTCCACCGCGGCGAGATCGTCGCCATCGCCGGCGTCGAGGGCAACGGCCAGACCGAGCTGGTGCGTGCCATCACGGGCCTCGACCCGGTCGCCGGCGGGACCATCGAGCTGCTCGGACGCGACGTCACGGCGTTCGGCCGCAAGGAGCTCCTCCGCGCCGGCGTCGGCCACATCCCGGAGGACCGCAACCGCGAGGGGATCGTCGGCGACTTCACCGTCGCCGAGAACCTCGTGCTGCCGATGTGGGACGCCGCCCCGTTCGCCGAGCGGGGACGCCGGCGCTTCGGCGCGATCGCCGAGGTGGCCGAGCGCGAGGTCGACGACTTCGACATCCGCACGCCGTCGATCCACACCACGGCGGGCTCGCTGTCCGGCGGCAACGCGCAGAAGGTCGTCGTCGCCCGCGAGTTCGCCCGGCCGCTCGACCTCCTCGTGGCGGCGCAGCCGACCCGGGGCGTCGATGTCGGCTCGATCGAGTACATCCACCGTCGCATCGTCGACAAGCGCAACGAGGGCGCCGCGGTCGTCATCGTCTCCTCCGAGCTCGACGAGGTGCTCGCCCTGGCCGACCGCGTCGCCGTGATGTTCCACGGGCGGCTCGTCGGGCCGTTCCCGATGCCCGTGTCCAGAGAGGCCGTGGGGTTGCTGATGGCGGGCGCGACCCCCGACGAGGCGATGGGGGCGACGCGATGACGACGCCCGAGGGACCCGACGAGCGGCAGGTGCCACCGCCGAGCCCGGACGCCGCCAGCGCGGACGAGCCGGAGGTCCGCGGCGCCGAGGAGCGCGACCGCGAGCACGCCGCGCCCGTCCACGCCGCGGCCGGGCCGATGGAGCGCTTCGTCGCGGCCGTCACCGGCACGAGCGTCGTCGTCACCATCCTCGCGTTCGTCTCGGCGATGGTCGTCGGCGCGCTGTTCATCGCGCTGTCCGAGGAGGCCGTGCGCGAGAGCATGGGCTACTTCCTCGCCCGGCCCGGCGACGCGCTGTCCGCCGCGTGGAGCGTCAGCGCCGAGGCCTACGGGGCGCTCTTCCGCGGCGCCGTCGGCGGCGCCTACCAGCTGTCCGAGACCGGCACCGCGGCCATCCCGCTCATCCTCACCGGCCTCGCCGTGGCGATCCCCCTCCGCGCCGGCATGTTCAACATCGGTGGCGAGGGCCAGGTCATCGCCGGTGGCGTCGTCGCCGGCTTCGTCGGCTTCGCCGTCACGGGCCTGCCGTTCCTCGTCCACCTCCCGCTCGCCATCCTCGCGGGGATCCTCGGCGGCGCGGCCTACGGGTTCCTCCCGGGCATCCTGAAGGCACGGACGGGCGCGCACGAGGTCATCACGACCATCATGCTGAACAACATCGCCATCTACGTGACCGACTACCTCCTCTCCACGGACCGCTTCCGGCTCGAGGGCCGCAGCGACCCCATCTCGAAGACGGTCGAGGCGTCCGCGGTGCTGCCCCGGATCTTCGCCGGCCTGCGCCTCCACTGGGGCCTCCTGCTGGTCGTGGTGGTCGCCGTCGCGATCTGGTGGCTGCTCGAGCGCTCGACCTTCGGCTTCGAGCTCACCGCCGTCGGCAAGAACCCCGACGCCGCCCGGGCGGCGGGCATGAGCACCGGGCGGATGATCGTCCTCGGACTGACCCTCGCCGGCGCCCTCGCCGGGCTCGCGGGCGGCGCGCAGATCCTGGGGCTCCAGCAGCGGATCACCGGCGGCTTCTCCGGCGGGCTCGGGTTCGACGGCATCACGGTGGCGCTCCTCGGGCGGGGGAGCGTGGGCGGCACGGTCGCCGCCGGCGTCCTCTTCGGCGCGCTCAAGGCCGGGGGCCGCTCCATGCAGGGCGCCACCGGCACCTCGCTCGACCTCGTGGTGGTGCTGCAGGCGCTGATCATCCTGTTCGTCGCCGCGCCGGCGCTCGTCCGGGCCATCTTCCGCATCCGCGCCCAGGGACCGGCGACGGGCGAGCTCGCGAAGGGGTGGGGCGCATGACGACGGCCACCCCGCCCGACCTGGACCGCCGCAACCGCCGCTTCGGCATCTTCGCGCTCGTCCTCGCCGCCATCGCGGGCGCGGTCTTCGCGACCGGGACCGCGGGCGTCGCGACGACCTTCCAGCTCAACGACGTGTTCGGCGAGCCCGCCTACGCGACCCTCCCGGCCGTCGTCGTGCCGGTCGCGCCGACCGCCCTCTTCCTCGCGCTCGTCATCGCGGGCGTCGGGCTGTACCAGGCCGTCCGCGGCTTCGGTGACCGCGCCACGATCGTCATCTCGGTCCTGCTGGGCCTGTTCGTCCTGGCGTTCCTCGTCTGGGCCGCCCGCGGCCAGCAGCTCCAGGTCCTGGCCCTCCTCCGCGGCACCATGCGCGCCGCGGTCCCCCTGGCGCTCGGGGCGCTGTCCGGCGTGCTGTGCGAGCGCGCCGGCGTCATCAACATCGCCATCGAGGGCCAGTTCCTCGCCGCCGCGTTCACGGCCGCGCTCGTCAGCTCCGCGACCGGCAGCCCGTGGCTCGGGCTCGTCGGCGGGATCCTCGCCGGCGGCCTCGTCGGGGCGCTCCTGGCGGTGCTGTCGATCCGCTACCGCGCGGACCAGATCGTCGTGGGCGTCGTGCTGATCGTGCTCGCCACCGGCGTGACCTCGTTCCTGACCTCACAGCTCCTGGTGCCGAACCCGGGGCTCAACGCCCCCGACCGCTTCGGGGCCGTCACCGTGCCGGTGCTCGGTGACATCCCCCTCATCGGGCCGTTGCTGTTCCGCCACAGCGTGACCGTCTACCTGATGCTCCTCGCGGTCGTCGTCGTCCAGATCGCCCTGTTCCGGACACGCTGGGGCCTGCGGCTCCGTGCCGTGGGGGAGCACCCCAAGGCGGCGGACACGGTCGGCATCCGCGTGCTCGCGACCCGCTACCGGGCCGTCATCCTCGGCGGCATGGTGGCCGGCATCGGCGGCGCCTACTTCACCCTCGACGCCGCCGGGCAGTTCAGCCGGGAGATGAGCGGGGGCCGCGGGTTCATCGCGCTGGCCGCGATGCTCGTCGGGCGCTACTCGCCGGCCGGGGCGCTCGGAGCGGCGCTGATCTTCGGCTTCGCCGACGCGCTGTCGACGTCGCTGCAGATCCTCAACGTCGGCATCCCGTCGACGCTGCTCCTGACCGCGCCCTACGTGGTCACGATCCTCGTCGTCGCGGGGCTCGTCGGGCGGCTCCGCATGCCGGCCGCGGACGGGCAGCCGTACGTCAAGGAGTGACGACGGGCCCGGACCGGCCGGCCGTCACCGCTCCTCGGTCTCCCCGGCCCCGCCACCGGGACTCGTGACCTCCGAGGGGTTCTCCAGGTCGCCGGCGTCCTCGGGCAGGGTCTCCGACACCGTCGCCGAGTCCCGGACGGGGTCGCCGCCGTCGCCGATCCGGCACGCGCCCAGGAACACCGCTGCGGCCACGACGGCCGCGGTACGGAGCGGTCGGCGCACGGTGGTCTCCCGGTCGGCGGCTCGGACGGGTCAGCCGAGGAGCTTGGCGATGCGCTCGATGCCCTCGACGAGGTCGTCGTCACCGAGCGCGTAGGACAGGCGGGCGTAGCCCGGCGCCCCGAACGCCTCGCCGGGGACCACGGCCACCTTGACCTCGTCGAGCAGCAGCGCCGCGAGCTCGAGGGTGGAGTCGACGCGGCGCCCCGCGATGTCGCGACCGAGGACGTCCTCGAAGGACGGGAACACGTAGAACGCGCCCTCGGGCTCGAGGCAGGTGACCCCGGGGATCGCGTCGAGCCCCTCCGCCGCGATGAGGCGACGCCGGTCGAAGGCGGCACGCATCTCGGCGACCGCGTCCTGGGGACCGGCCAGCGCCTCGAGCGCCGCGATCTGGGCGACGTTGGAGACGTTGGACGTGACCTGGCTCTGCATGTTGTTGATGCCGCGCGCGACCTCGATGGGGGCGATGGACCAGCCGACGCGCCACCCGGTCATGGCGTAGGTCTTGGCGACGCCGTTCACGACGATCGTCCTCGCCGCCGCCTCGGGGGCGACGACGGGGAGCGAGGCCATCTCGGCGTCGCCGTAGACGAGGTGTTCGTAGATCTCGTCGGTGAGCACCCACACGTCGTTCGCGGCGGCCCAGGCCCCGATCGCCGCGACCTCGTCGGGCGGGTAGACGGCCCCGGTCGGGTTGGACGGCGAGACGAACACGAGCAGCTTGGTGCGGTCCGTCCGGGCGGCCTCGAGGTCGTCGACGCTGACGCGGAACCCCGTCTCCTTGGTGGTCTCGAGGACCACGACGTCGCCACCGGCGAGGCGCACCTGCTCGGGGTAGCTCACCCAGTACGGGGACGGGATGAGGACCTCGTCGCCCGGGTCGAGCATCGCCGAGAAGACGTTGAAGAGCGCGTGCTTGCCACCGTTGGCCACCGTCACCATGTCCGCCGCGACCTCGTAGCCGGTGTCGCGCCGGGTCTTGTCGGCGATGGCCTGGCGCAGCGCCGGCAGGCCCTGCGCCGGCGTGTAGCGGTGGTTGACCGGATCGGCGCACGCACGGGCGGCCGCCTCGACGATGTGCGCGGGCGTCGGGAAGTCGGGCTCACCGGCCCCGAACCCGATCACCGGCTCGCCGGCCGCCTTCAGCGCCTTGGCCTTGGCCGTGACGGCGAGCGTCGGCGACTCCTCGATCGCGAGGATGCGCTGCGAGAGTGGCGAGATGGTCACGACGGTCCCGGTGGTCGGGGGTGGGCATCGTCCCGAGGATAACTCCGGTCCACGCCGCCGCTACGTTCGCCCCGACCGCTCCGCCCGCTGTCCGCGACCGAGAGGGACCCGCCTGTGGCGCCCGACCTGACGATCCCGTCCGAGCTGCTGCCCGCCGACGGACGCTTCGGCAGTGGCCCGTCGAAGGTGCGCGCCGAGGCTGTCGGCCGGCTGGCCACCGTGGGGGTCGACCTCCTCGGCACCTCGCACCGCAAGCCCGCGGTGCAGGGGCTCGTGCAGCGCCTGCAGGACGGGCTGGCCGACCTCTTCTCGCTCCCGGACGGCTACGAGATCGTGCTCGCGAACGGGGGGGCGACCGCGTTCTGGGAGATGGCCGTCTTCGGCCTCGTCGACGCGGCGAGCCAGCACTACGTCTTCGGTGAGTTCTCGTCGAAGTTCGCCGCATCCGCGGCCGCCGCCCCGTGGCTCGCGGACCCGGTCGAGGTGGTCGTCGAGCCCGGCCAGCGTCCCACCGTCGTCGCCAACCCCGACGTGGACGTCCAGGCCCTGACGCACAACGAGACGTCCACGGGCGTGATGATGGAGCTGGCCCGGCCCGAGGACGACGCGCTCGTGCTGGTGGACGCCACCTCGGGCGCCGGCGGGCTCCCGGTCGACCTCGCGCAGACGGACGTCTACTACTTCAGCCTCCAGAAGGGCTTCGCCTCGGAGGGCGGGCTCGTCGTCGCGGTGTGCTCGCCGGCGGCGATCGAGCGCATCCAGCGCATCTCGGCGGCGGGCCGCTACATCCCGGCGTTCCTCGATCTCGTCACGGCGGTGGAGAACAGCCGCAAGCACCAGACCTACAACACGCCGGCGATCTCGACCGTGTTCCTCGCCGCGGAGCAGGTCGACTGGATGAACGGCGAGGGCGGGCTCGCCGCAGCGGTGCGCGCGGGCGAGCGCAAGGCCGCCCACCTCTACGGTTGGGCGGACGAGCGGTCGTGGGCGAGCCCGTTCGTGCGCGACCCGGCCGCGCGCTCGTTGGTCGTCGGCACCGTGGATCTCGACGACGGCGTCCCGGCGGACGAGGTCAACGCCGTGCTGCGCAGCAACGGGGTGCTGGACACCGATGCCTACCGCAAGCTCGGCCGCAACCAGCTGCGGGTCGGGATGTTCCCCGCGATCCCGCTCGAGGACGTGCAGGCGTACACGGCCTGCGTCGACTGGATCGTCGACCACCTCTGAGCGCCGGTCGTAGACTCCCGCCTCCCAGCCCCCTGGAGCGCACGTGCGTATCGCGGTGACCGGGTCGATCGCGACCGATTACCTCATGACCTTCCCCGGTCGGTTCTCCGAGCAACTGGTCGCGGACCAGCTCGACCGGGTGTCGTTGTCGTTCCTCGTCGACGAGCTCGAGGTCCGTCGCGGCGGAGTGGCGGCGAACATCTGCTTCGGCCTGGGCCAGCTCGGCCTCGAGCCCATCCTGGTCGGGGCGGTGGGGGAGGACTTCAACAGCGACTACCGCTCGTGGCTCCGCCGGCACGGGGTCGACACGAGCGGGGTGCACGTCAGCGAGCTCAAGCACACGGCCCGGTTCCTGTGCACCACCGACCAGGACCAGAACCAGATGGCCTCGTTCTACACCGGCGCGATGGAGGAGGCCCGCTTCATCGAGCTCGAGCCCATCGCCGAGCGCGCCGGCCAGCTCGACCTCGTGATCGTGTCCCCGAACGACCCCGAGGCGATGCTGCGCCACACCCAGGAGTGCCGCGACCTCGGCATCCCCTTCATGGCCGACCCCGGCCAGCAGCTCGCCCGCATGGCGGGCGACGAGATCCGCGAGCTCGTCGCGGACGCCAGCTACCTCATCACCAACGACTACGAGCGCGCGCTCCTCGAGTCCAAGACCGGCTGGTCCAGCGGGGAGGTGCTCGAGCGCGTCGGGGTCCGCATCACGACCCTCGGACCGAAGGGCTCCGTCCTCGACTCCGCCGACGGCGCCCTGGTCGAGGTCCCCGCCGCCCCCGAGGACCGACGCGCCGACCCCACCGGTGTCGGCGACGCCTTCCGTGCCGGGCTCATCGCCGGTCTCGCCTGGCAGCTCGACCTCGCGCGCTGCGCCCAGATCGGGTCGATGGTCGCGACGTACGTGCTCGAGCACGTGGGCACCCAGGAGTACCGCATCGGCGACGCCGAGTTCCTCCGACGCCTCGCGGACACCTACGGCGCCGAGGCGGCCGACGACGTCCGGCCCCACCTCGGCTAGGTCGTCACGGTGTGCTGACGTCGACGGTGATGGCACTGCCGGGCGTCGCCACGACGCGGACGGTGTACGTCCCGGACTCGTCGGGGAAGAACGAGTAGTTGTGCTGACGGTCCGCGACGTTCACCGGCGCGAGCCGGCCGGCCCCCGCGGGCTGTCCCGAGGGGTCGCGGACCTCGGCGTGCAGGACCAGCCCGTCGCTCATGACGGTCACCGCGACGGGGAAGAGACCGGAGGCCTCCACCTCGAACTCGGCGCTCCACACCTCGGTCCCCATCGTGCCGCCGAGGGTCAGCTGCCGGGGCACGAGGGGCGGGGACCCGAGGGTCGGATCCCCGAGGTCCGCAGCGGCCGCCACCGCGTCGTACACCTGGATGCGGCCGTGACCGAAGTCGTTGTCGGGGCCGTCCGCACCGCGGTCCTCCGAGGTCGCGAACAGGAGCTGGCGCACCTCGTCCGGCGTGAGGGTGGGGTCGGCGGCGAGCACGAGCGCGGCCGCGCCCGCCGCGAACGGTGCCGCCATGCTGGTGCCGCTCATGACGGTGTAGGCAGCACCACTGCCCGCGCGGGCCGCGCTGATGGTGTCGCCCGGCGCGGTGAGGTCCGGCTTGACGCGGCCGTCGGTGGTCGGCCCACGGCTCGAGAACTCGCTCAGGACGAAGCCGTAGCTGCTGCTGGAGCCGCCCCACGGGTCGAGCAGGCTCCCGATGGACAGGATCCCCCGGGCTGCCGCCGGCACCGTCATGGTGCCCGTCGCGGGGCCACCGTTGCCGTTCGACTTGATCGTGACCACGCCCGCGTCCCACGTGGCGTCCACCGCCAGCTCCATGGCGCTGGTCCCGTCCGTCGCGGTCCCGAACCCGAAGCTCATGGTCGCGACACGGATGTTGTGGTCCTGCCCGTGGTCGACGATCCACTCGTAGGCCGCGATCGCGTTCGACGAGGTGACGCCGCCGCCGCTGATCCGGAGGCCGACGAGCGCGGCACCGGGTGCCACCCCCCGGTGATCGGCCTCGACCCCCCAGCCGGCCGCGATGTTGGCGACGTGGGTGCCGTGGCCGTCACCGTCGGACGGCTCCTCCGAACCCGTCGCGAGGTCGTGCCAGCCGACCACCTTCCCGCCGGCCAGTTCCTGGTGGCCCGTGTCGATGCCCGTGTCCAGCACGGCGATCGCGACGTCCGTGGTCGACGCCACCCCCGGCAGCCCGTCCAGATCGCCGGTGACACCGAGGGTGTCGACCACGGCGTCGGCACCCATGACCTCGGTGGCGGTGCCGAGCTCGACGAGCCCCGCGCGGTCGAGCTCGATCTGGCGGACCTCGTCGCGCAGGGCCACCGCCGCCAGCTCCGGCGGCGTCAGGGATGCCGCCACGGCCGGGATGATGTGGAACGTGCGGGTCAGGACGGCGCCGGGAGCGGTGCGCCGCACGACGTCGGCGCCCTCCTCGCCGGAGATGCCGGCACGGAACACGAGAAGAACGTCGAGACGGGTCGCGGCGTCGACCCCGTCGATCGCGGCGTCCAGGTCGTCGAAGCGCTTGTTCCCGTCGGCGTCGTTCACGGCCGTGGCGCGCGGCAGCGAGCGCACGGCGGCCCGCGCGGCCGCGTCGGCCCCCGGGGGGGCGACGAGCGGGCCGGAGCCGACACCGGCGACGGCGGACGGGCCGGTGGGCGGGGCGGCGGCGAGCACCGACGCCGCGAGGGCGACGAGCGACAGGTAGCGGAACATGAGCGACCCCCACGGACGACCGGCCGCTGTCCTTTTCGCCGTGGCGGGCGGGAACTCCTGCCACCGGAAGGCGCGTATCGCTCACCTCCGCGGGTGGCCGGGCCTCGGCCACTACCTTGCCGGGTCCCCCTCACCGAGCGGACGGGAGCCCGCACGTGGAAGCAACGCAGGTCCTCACCACCCTCCGCGACCACCTCGTGGTCGACGGCTACGACTTCGTCCTCGACCTCGAGGCCAGCGAAGGCTCGTGGCTCGTCGACGCCAGGGACGGCACGCGCTACCTCGACATGTTCACCTTCTTCGCGTCGAACGCCTTGGGGATGAACCACCCGCGCCTCACCACCGACGAGGTGCGCTCGCGCCTGGCGACGACCGCGGTGAACAAGCCGTCGAACTCCGACGTCTACACGCGTGAGCTGGCCGGGTTCGTGGCCACGTTCGAGGAGGTGCTGGGGGACCCGGCGCTGCCCTACCTGTTCCTCATCGAGGGGGGTGCGCTCGCCGTCGAGAACGCGCTCAAGGCCGCCTTCGACTGGAAGTCGCGGCACAACGAGGCCCACGGCCGCGATCCCGCGCTCGGCACGCGGGTGCTGCACCTCGAGGGCGCGTTCCACGGTCGCACGGGCTACACGATGAGCCTGACCAACACCGACCCGCGCAAGGTCGCCCGCTTCCCGAAGTTCGACTGGCCGCGGATGCCCGCGCCGGCGCTCACGTTCCCGCTCGACGAGCACGACGAGGACAACCGCGCCGCCGAGGACGTCGCCCTGGCGGCCGCCGAAGCGGCGTTCGCCGCCCACCCCCACGACATCGCCTGCTTCATCGCCGAGCCGATCCAGGCGGAGGGCGGCGACCGTCACCTGTCGCCCCGCTTCCTCCAGGCGATGCAGGCGCTCTGCCGCGGGCACGACGCGCTGTTCGTGATCGACGAGGTCCAGACCGGCGTCGGCCTCACCGGCACGACCTGGGCGTACCAGCAGCTCGGCGTCGAGCCGGACCTCGTCGCCTTCGGCAAGAAGCTCCACGTCTGCGGCGTGATGGGTGGAGGCCGTCTCGACGAGGTCGAGGGTCACGTGTGGCGCTCGTCGAGCCGGATCAACTCGACGTTCGGCGGCAACCTCGTCGACATGGTGCGCGCGACCGAGATCCTGCGCGTCGTCCGCGACGAGGCGCTGCCCGAACGCGCCGGCGAGCTCGGCGGGAAGCTCCTCGGGCGGCTGCGCGAGCTCCAGGACGCCCACGCCAGCGTGTCCAACGCCCGTGGCCGCGGGCTGATGTGCGCCATCGACCTCGAGGACGGGGACCTGCGCGACCGCGTGACGGCCGCCATGTTCGCCGACGAGCACGTCTTCCTCCTCGGCTGCGGACCCCGCAGCGTGCGCTTCCGTCCCCCCCTCACCGTCACGGAGGACGAGCTCGACCTCGCGCTGACGGCGCTCGACCGCGTCCTGACCGCCGCCCGATAGGAGCCGCCATGGCCGAGACCCGCGACGTCTTCTCGATCATCGACGGGGAGCCCCACCGCACCGACGCCCCGTCCGTCGACATCCACAACCCGGGCGACAGCGACGACCTCGTCGCCCGCGCCCAGCACGCCGACGCCGACGCCTTCGTCGCCGCGGCCCGCAGCGCCAAGGCCGCGCAGCTCGAGTGGCGCCGGGTCCCGGCGCCCGTCCGGGGCGTGGCCGTGCACGAGCTGGGCCTGATCCTGGACCGCAACAAGGAGGCGCTGAGCCAGCTGGTCACGCGCGAGATCGGCAAGCCCATCGCCGAGTCCCGCGGCGAGGTCCAGGAGGCGATCGACACCTGCATCTTCTTCGCCTCGGAAGGACGCCGTCTCTACGGCCAGACCGTGCCGAGCGAGATGCCGGACAAGCAGCTGTTCACCTTCCGCGTGCCGGTCGGCACGATGGCCGTCATCACCGCCGGCAACTTCCCGGTCGCCGTGCCGAGCTGGTACGTCGTGCCGGCGCTGCTCGCGGGGAACGCGGTCGTCTGGAAGCCGGCCGAGTACACCCCGGCGATCGCCGACGCGTTCACGCGCCTGATCCACGCCGCCGGCTTCCCGCCCAGCGTGTTCCAGATGGTGTTGACGGACGGCCCCCAGACGACGGTGGGGCTCGAGCGCGCGATGGCGGAGGACCTCCTCGGCAAGGTGGGCTTCACGGGCTCCTCCGAGGTGGGCCGCTCCATCGGTGAGCTGTGCGGCCGCAACCTCGTCACGCCGACCCTCGAGCTGGGGGGCAAGAACCCGCTCGTCGTGATGCCCGACGCCGACCTCGACCTCGCGGTCGAGGGGGCGCTGTTCAGCGGGTTCGGGACGGCAGGTCAACGCTGCACCTCGCTCGGCGTGGCGATCGTGCACGAGTCCATCCACGACGACTTCCTCGCGCGCTTCGACGCCGCCGCGCGCGGCGCGGCCGTCGGGGACCCGACCGAGCCGGTGCTCTACGGGCCGATGATCAGCCAGAAGTTCGCCGACACGTTCGAGCGCTGGCTCGAGAAGCTCGAGCCGCACCACGCGCTGCACGGCTCGACCGGCCAGGGGCGGATCACCGCGGACAACCCGCGCGAGGGCTTCGTCGGCGACCCGGGCAAGGGGCTCTACTACCACCCCACGATCGTCTCGGGCGTGACGATGGACGACGTCCTCTACCAGCAGGAGACGTTCGGACCCATCGTGCCCGTGACGAGGTTCTCCTCGTTCGACGAGGCCATGGAGCTCGCGAACGGCCACGGCTACGGCCTGTCCAGCTCGATCTACACCACCGACCCGCGGTCCGTGTTCCGGTTCCGCGAGAACATCACGGCGGGGATGATCTCGGTCAACAACTCCACGTCGGGAGCCGAGGCGCACCTGCCGTTCGGGGGCAACGGCAAGTCCGGCAACGGCGCCCGGCAGTCGGGCATCTGGATGCTCGAGCAGGTCACGCGGTGGCAGTCGATGAACTGGGATTACTCCGGCAAGCTCCAGAAGGCGCAGATGGACGTCGCGACCTTCGAGGCGGACCGGGACTTCACCCTCTGACGGCAGGCACGGCCATCGGTACACCCTTGCGCTGACCGCACGGGGGGAGGGGTCCCGTCGCCGGGCAGCGAAGTCCCGGGCATGAACCCATACCTCACTCCCCTCCTCATCGCGGCCGTGGCCCTCGGCTCGATCGCGACCGCCCAGGGCGCCGGCCTGTTCGAACGGAACGAGGACGCGCGCCGCCACTACCAGAAGGCGTTCGCGGCACCCGCGGAGCTCCCCACGGAGACCCTGCGGGACCGGCCGTGCGACGGCGACGGCTCCGCCGGCCCGTTCCCGTGCAAGGGCATCGACCTCGAGAGCTTCACGCCCCTCGCCGAGTTCACCGGCGACACGAGCCGTGAGGCCCTCGGCGGCGGCGTGTCCGACGTCTGGGGCTGGGTCGACCCCGACTCGGGCGACGAGTACGCCATGGTCGGCAAGACGCACGGCACGGCGTTCTTCCGCATCACCGACCCGTCGAACCCCGAGTACCTCGGTGAGCTGCCGTCGGGCGCCGTCGCGCACCTGCTCTGGTACGACATCAAGGTCTTCCGGGACCACGCCTTCATCGTGTCCGAGTCGAACCCGCACGGGATGCAGATCTTCGACCTGAGGCGTCTCCGCCACGTCACCCCGGACGACCCGCAGCAGTTCGATGCCGACGCGCTCTACCCGGCGTCGGGCATCCACAACCTCGCCATCAACGAGGACAGCGGCTACGCCTACATCGTCGGCGGCAACACCGGACTCGTCGTGCCGGACCCGTGCCGCTCCGGTCTCCACATCGTCGACATCAGCGATCCGACGTCGCCCTTGTTCGCGGGGTGCCACACCACCGAGGGCGGCCCCGGGACCGCGGCCGGGATCGTCGGAGGACCCGACAGCGTCGTCGCCGCGTACGTCCACGACACCCTGTGCGTGACCTACGACGGCCCCGACGACGAGCACGACGGGCGGGAGATCTGCTTCAACTCCTCCGAGACCCACGTGTCGATCGTGGACGTGACCGACAAGCTCCTGCCGACCGTGCTCGGGACCTACGAGTACGACGGCGTGGCCTACACCCACCAGGGATGGCTCACCGAGGACCAGGCGTACTTCCTGTTCGGCGACGAGCTCGACGAGTCCGACAACGGCCACCCGACGCGGACCCACGTCCTCGACGTGACCGACCTCGACGATCCGAAGAAGGCGGGCGACGGGGTGCACGAGCACGAGACGGCCGCCATCGACCACAACATGTTCGTCCTCGGCGACCTCGTCTACCAGTCGAACTACCGCGCCGGCCTGCGGGTCCTCGATCTCGAGCAGGTCGCCGACGGGACGCTCGAGGAGGTGGCGTTCTTCGACGTCTACCCCGAGGACGACGCCGCGGAGTTCGACGGGACGTGGGGCAACTACCCGTACTTCCCGTCCGGGACCATCGCCGTGTCGGGCTACGACGGACTGTGGCTGCTGCGGCTCCAGGAGGGGCTCGCGAACCGGTACTACCCGCCGCGTCCGACGCGCTGAGCGTCACACCCACCCACCACGCGCCGGGGTCCTCGCTGAGGGCCCCGGCGCGTCGCTACTCGCCGGCCTGGTTGCGGAGGAAGCGCTCCAGCTCGGCCGCGATCTGGTCGCCGGTGGGCAGCGGCCCGCCGCCGAGCCCCGCGTCGTCGGCGAGGTCGTCGTCGTAGACCTGCTCGAGCTGCTCGATGTGCTCGGTGATCTCGCTGGAGCCGGCGGCGGCGACGTCGAGGCGTTCGCGGTTCGTCGCGATCTCGTCGTCGAGCGAGGCCGTGTCGAGCTGCACGCCGAGCTGGTCCCCGAGACGCTGCATGAGCACCTGGGCGGCGAGGGGGTACTCGCCGGCGACGTAGTGCGGCACCCGCGCCCACAGGCCGAGCGTCGTGAGACCGGCGTCGCGGAGCGCGGTCTCGATCACGACCTGACAGGAGGCCGGCACGATGATGCGCTCGTGGGGACGGCCGATGCGGTCGAGCACGACGGGGTCGGACGACGTGGAGGTCACACGCACCGGCCGGGTGTGGGGCACCGGACCGGGCACCGATCCGAGCCCGATGTAGCGGGTCGCCCCGATCTCCGCGGCGAGCTCGACCAGGTCGTTGCACAGCGCCTGCCAGGAGAAGTCCGGCTCCGCGCCCTCGATGAGCACCACCGGCGGGCCCACGGGCGGCTCGACCACGTGCACGTCGACGGACGGCCATTCGGGGTCGCCGAGGATCCCCTCGTCGATGGCGAGCAGCGGGCGACGGTCGCGGTAGTCGTACAGCGAGTCGCTGTCGAAGCGGCCGACGTGCCGGCTCGACCACTGGTCGCGGAGCAGCTCGGCGGCGAGGGTGCCGCCGCGGCCCGCGTCGGTCCAGCCGTCCAACGCGACCACGACGACGGGGTCGCGGTCGGGGGAGGGGAGGGGTCCGTCGAGGAGCAGGAGGTCCATGCCGCCATCCTACGGTGCGCTCCCCCCACCGCCGGACACGGGGAGGGGACGGGGACAGCGATGGGGCGGCCCGCAGGCCGCCCCATCGTCGTGCTGTGGTCGCCAGGCTCTAGAGGTCGCCGGGACGCACCGTGCCGCGCTTGTTGTCGTCCGCGCGCTTGGTCGCACGCTGGAGCATCGTGTGGATCTCGTCGTTCAGCGCGTCGATGAGCGAGCTGTCCGTGCGCTTGCCGTGACCCTTCAGCGTCTCCTTGATCTTGCTCTTGGAGAGCAGCATGGGGCGGTCACCGCCGGACTTCTTGGCCGTGGCCTTCTTCGCCCCGGCCTTCTTGGCGCCGGCCTTCTTGGCCGGAGCCTTCTTCGCGGCCTTCTTCGCGGGAGCCTTCTTCGCGGCGGACTTCTTGGCCGGAGCCTTCTTCGCGGCCTTCTTGGCGGGAGCCTTCTTCGCGGCCTTCTTCGCAGGTGCCATCCGGACGTGCCTCCTGAGAGCGACGGGGTACCGCTCGGACGCGGTACGTGAGCTCAGACTACGCAGATTCCGTGCGAGAACGCGGGATTTCTCCCGCAGGCGCCGCACCTGCGAGCCTGCCCACGCGACCTCCACCCCACGGACCCGGGCAGCGACGTGCCGAGCGACCCCGCCGCGAGCTTCGATCCGGCGCCCGACGTGGCGCGCTGGCTCGTGGGAGACGCCGGCCTCGACGTCCTCGCCGACGTCGTCCGCGAGCTCGACGGCGGCACCGCGGAGCTCGCGGTCGCGACCCGTCTGCGCCGCGACGGCCTCGCGCCCGACCGCGCCCGCATCGCCCTCGACGCGGCGGTCGCCCGGCGACGGGCACGCGCGCGCTTCCCCGATGCCGATGCCCTCGTCCTGACGACGTCCGCGCTCGAGCAATCGAGCCACCCCGCCGCGTCGGCCGCGCGTGCGGCCCGCTACGCCGACGCGGCGAGCACGACCGACCTCTGCAGCGGGATCGGCGGCGACGCGCTCGCCATCGCCGCGCGCGGACCGACCGTCGTCGCGGTCGACCGGGACGCCGCACGCATGACCCTGCTCGAGCACAACGCGCGGGTCCGCGGCCTCGACGTGACGGCCGTCGTCGCCGACGTGCTCGCGTACCCGGTCCCCGCCGGCTCGCCGGTGCACGCCGACCCCGGTCGCCGTGCGGCCGGCCGGCGACTGCGCCGCCTGTCCGAGCTGCATCCGCCCGTCCCGTCGCTCCTCGCGCACGTCGCGCCGGCGCCCGGCGTCGGTGTCGCGCTGTCACCGGCGGTCGACCTCGCCGATCCGGCCCTGCCGGCGGCGGCCGAGCTGGAGTTCCTCCAGCTCGGTCCGCAGCTGCTGGAGGCGAGCCTGTGGCTCGGTGGGCTCCGGCACGGATCCGCCGTCGCGACGGCGACGCTCCTCGCGGCCGACGGCGCCGTCCGCGAGCGCCGGACGCGGACCGCACCGCCGGCGGAGCTCCCGGTCGGCGAGGTCGGCAGCGTGCTGCTCGAGCCACGCGCCGCCGCCGTCCGGGCGCGCCTGCACGACACGCTGGGTGAGGAGCTCGGCGCGCGCCGGCTCGCCCGGCACCGCGCGCTCCTCACGGCGGACGCGCACGTCCCCTCCCCGTGGTTCGACGCCTGGCAGGTCGAGGCGGTCCTGCCGCTGCGGGCGAAGGACATCGCCGCCTGGCTGCGCTCGGCCGACGTCGGTCCGGTCGAGCTCGCCACCCACGGCCTCGACGCCGACCCGGTCGCGTGGTGGCGCCGGATCGGGCGCCCGCCCCGGGGCCCCGCCGGGACGCGGGTCCACCTCGTCCGTCTCGACGACGGTGCCGTGTGCCTCATCGGCCGGCCGCTCGACTGAACGGGCACCGACCGGACGGGGGGCGTTGTTCCTGTCGGGGCCATCCGGGAGGTACCGTGGGGGCATGAGCGACACCCCGACCACCGCCCCCTTCACCGACGCCGGCCTGCCCGATCAACGGCCCTGCACCCGCTGCGACGGTCACCAGCACCTCGTGGGCGAGTTCGAGGGCATGGGCAAGTACCGCTGCGACACCTGCGAGATGGTCGTCGGCTTCGACCGCACGGTCGACAGCCCGGAGTTCCTGATCGACCGTGGCAGCCCCAGCCGGTACAGCAAGGACGTGTTCGGCGACCGTCTCCAGTCGGGGGAGCGGCGCATCTCCCCGCAGGTCCCCGACCGGGCCGACGCCTGATCGACCGGCTCCTGCACCCCCGCCCCGCGTGAGCGACGCGCTCACCTGCCGGACCTGCGGACGCTCGTTCGAGCTCTCCGCGGAGCTCCAGGCGCGGTACCCGGGCTGGGCCCCCGAGGAGTGCCCGCGGTGCTACCGCGCCGGGGGCGCGACGGGCCGTGCGCCGGCGACGGGGGGGCGGGCCTCCGCCGTCGAGGAGAACCTCACGCTCGCCGGCGTGCTGCTGAAGTACTCCGCGGGACCGGACAGCGGCGTGTTCACCGACGGCTCGGCGACGCCGAACCCGGGGCCCGGCGGCTGGGGCGCCGTCTACGTCGTCGACGGCGAGGTGGTGGCCCAGGCGCACGGCGCCGACCCGGACACGACGAACAACCGCATGGAGCTGACGGCCCTCATCGAGGGTGCCCGACTCGTCCCGCCAGGGACGCCGGCGAGGGTCCACACCGACTCGCGGCTCGCGGTCGACACGATCACGAAGTGGGCCGCCGGCTGGGAGGCACGCGGCTGGAAGCGCAAGACCGGGCCGGTCGAGAACCTCGACCTCGTGCGGGAGGCCTTCCGCATCTACGCCGCGCGTCCGGAGCTCGAGCTCGTGTGGATCAAGGCGCACGCCGGCAACCGCTGGAACGAGTACGCCGACTCGCTCTCGACGGCGTACTCGCGCGACGACCTGTGACCGGTCGGGGCCGTCCCGTCCCCGCGCTCAGGCGGCGATGACGAGGCGCGTGCCCTCCGTGCGGATCCGGCGCTGTGCCGTGAGGCTCGCGACCGCCTCCGACAGGTCGTCGCTGGACAGCCCGAGGGCGACACCGGCGCGGTAGACGGCCGTGCCGTCGACCTGTCCGCCCGAACGCGTCGCGAGGTCGAGCACGAGCTGCTCCGCCAGCGCGTAGCGCTCGGCCCGCGGTGCCCGGCGCTCGCCCTCCCACGGATCGAAGAGTCGGTACTGCATCGTCACGTCACCTCCGGCTGCCGCCAGCGTCGCCGACGGCGGCTCCGTTGTCCAGCCTCGCGGACCGCCCACGTGCTGGCGGTTCCCCGATAAGGAACGTTATGTAAACCAGCCCGTTCCGGGGAGCCCCCC
>JAHWJY010000286.1 GCA_019348135.1 Actinomycetota bacterium | reverse complement strand
GGTCGGGCGAGTAGCCCTCGAGCATGCTGCGGAGCGCGGAGGAGACGTCCTCCGGACGGATCGAGAGGTCTGCCATGTTCGTGAGTCCTTGTGTGGTGTCGCCGCGTGTCGGCGGCGGACGCCGTCGTCAGCTTCCGAGCCGGGTGCGGACCTCGCTGAGGCGCCGTGCGAGCGAGCCGTCGATCACGGTGTCGCCGACCTTGGCGCGGACACCGCCGACGACGGTGGGGTCGACGAAGACCTTGATGTCGAGCTTCTTGCCGGTCGCGCGCTCGAGCGCCTCGCGGAGCTCCTCGCGCCGCCGGTCGTCGATCGGAGCCGCGACGTAGACCTCGGCGAGCTCGCGCTCGCGCGCCTCGGCGGCATGGCGCGAGACCTCGGTCGCGATCGTGTCGATGTCACCGGCGCGGTTGGCCGTGATGATCATCGCCAGCGCGGCCCGCGTCGCCGGGTGCGCGGCCTGGAGGACCTCGCTCTCGACGAACGCCAGCCGCTGGGCCACCGGCAGGTGGATGTCGACCAGCTTCTCGCGCAGGTCGTTGTTGCTGTCGACGGCCTTGGCGATCTGGAGGAGCTCGTCCTCGACGGAGTCGAGGGCGCCCTCGCCGTTCGCCAGCGCGACGATGGCCTGGGCGTAGGCCTGCGTCCGTTCGCTCATCTGGTTGCCTCGTTCGCTCGCGCGGATCCCGTCCCGGGGTACCGGGACCGGTTCAGTTCGTGCGCGACAGCTTCTGGATGTACTCGTCGACCAGGTGCTGGTGGGCGGCCGGGTCGAGCTCCTTCTCCACGATCTTCGAGGCGAGCTGGACCGACAGCGCCCCGACCTCGGAGCGCAGCTCCTGGAGGGCGCGGTCGCGCTCGTTGGCGACCTCGTTCTGGGCACGCGAGACGATCGCCTGGGCCTCGGCCTCGGCCTTGGCGACGATGTCCCGGCGCAGCGACTCGGCCGTCTGCTTGGCCTCCTCGATGATCCGGTTGGCCTCGCCCTTGGCGTCGCCGAGCTGCGCCTGGTACTGGCTCTTGACCTCGTCGGCCTCGCGCCGCGTGCGCTCGGCCTCCTCCATACGGCCCTGGATCGCGCTCGAGCGCTCCTCGAGCATGGCGTTCAGCTTCGGGAACGCGAACTTCGCCAGGACGAAGTACACGATCACGAAGGAGATCGCGCCGTAGACCAGTTCCGCGGCAGCGGGGAGGATGATGCTCAGCCCCGAGCCGCCTTCGCTACCGCCCTCGGCAGCCAACAGCAACGCGTTCATATCGGTCCCTTCTGGGTTCCGCCTACGTCCCCTGCGGTGTCCACGTCCGCCGCGCCGGATCGGCGCGGCGGGAGCGGTCAGCCGCCGACGATGAAGGCGAGGACGAAGCCGAACAGCGCGAGGGCTTCGACGAAGGCGATGCCGAGGAACATGGTCGTCCGGACCATGCCGGCCGCCTCGGGCTGCCGCGCCATGGCCTCGATGGCCTTCCCGACCAGGAAGCCGATGCCGATGCCGGGCCCGATGGCCCCGAGCCCGTACACGAGGCCCTGGCCGATCGCTGAGATGTCGCCTTCCATCACGTTCTCCTTCTGGGGCGCCCTGACGGGCGCGGGATGAGCACTTGTCGTTGGGTTCCCGCCGGGTCCCGGCGGACGTACGGGTCGTTCGTCTGGAGGACCTAGTGGTCCGCGTGCACCGAGCCGGCGATGTAGACGGCGGCGAGGATGGTGAAGATGTACGCCTGCAGGGCTCCGACCATCAGCTCGAAGGCCACCATCGCCGGTCCCGCGGCGAGCGCCACGAGGCCGATCGGCAGGGCCTTGAAGTTGATGGCGAACTCGCCGTGGAACCCGATGAGGAAGGCGTTGGCGGCGATGAAGATGACCGCCAGGAGGATGTGGCCGGCCATCATGTTGGCGAAGAGCCGGATGGCGAGCGTGAGCGGGCGCACGATCAGCAGCTGCGCGAACTCGACGGGGATGTAGATGATCCGGACGGCCGCCGGCATCTCGATGCCGAGGAGGGCGTTCTTCCAGAAGCCGATGATCCCCTGTTCCTTGGCACCGACGACGAGGTAGACGCACCACACCGTGAAGGCCAGGAACGCCGGCACCGCCATGCGGCCCGTGGAGGGCAGCTGCACCAGGGGCATGATCTCGTAGAAGTTGTTCACGAAGATGAACATGAACAGCGCCGTGAGGAACGGCACGAACTTCAGGCCGGCGGGACCGATGACCTCGAGCGCGATCTGGTCGCGGACGAAGCCGACGATGCCCTCGACGATGCCCTGGAGCTTGCCCGGCACGATCGTGGGGTTGCGCAGCGCCGCGATGAACAGGGCGCAGACGATGATGGCCGCGAGCACGTAGAGCAGCGACACGCGGTTGAACGCGAACAGACCTTCGCCGAACAGCGGCGCGAACTCGAACAGCTCCTCGAGCGTCGGCACGTGGAAGCAGTTCGGGTTCTCCGGCGGGCAGCTCTCGGCCGCGAGGAGGAGGTTCACGCGCGTTCCTTTGCATCGACCGGTCGCACCGAGGTGTCGACGAACCACAGCTCGCGGTGCGACGACACGAGGCGGACCTCGTAGGC
>JAHWJY010000108.1 GCA_019348135.1 Actinomycetota bacterium | reverse complement strand
TCAGCTTGTCGATGGTCTTCTGCGTGGGCTGGTGGATGTCGATGAGACGCTTGTGGGTGCGCATCTCGAAGTGCTCGCGCGAGTCCTTGTACTTGTGGGGCGAACGGATCACGCACCACACGTTCCGCTCGGTCGGCAGCGGCACCGGCCCGGTCACGTGCGCGCCGGTGGCCTCGACCGTGTCGACGATCTCCTTCGCCGACCGGTCCAGTACCTCGTGGTCGTACGCCTTCAACCGGATCCGGATCTTCTGATCAGCAGCCATCTCGTTCTCTTCTCTCTATCTCTCCCCTACCCCCGTCGGTGACGAGGCGGGGGGTGGGGGTAGCTGGTCGGGTCGGTGAGTTCCGGAGGGCCGACTCGAAAAGGCTCTCGGAGTGCCCGGAGGAGCGCGCCGGCCCGACCAGCGGAGTTGACGACTACTTGAGGATCTTGGTGACGCGTCCGGCGCCCACGGTACGGCCACCCTCACGGATCGCGAACCGCAGCCCCTCGTCCATGGCGATCGGCTGGATCAGCTCCACGGTCATCTCGGTGTTGTCACCCGGCATGACCATCTCCACACCCTCGGGCAGCGTGACCGCACCGGTCACGTCCGTGGTGCGGAAGTAGAACTGGGGCCGGTAGTTGTTGAAGAACGGCGTGTGACGGCCACCCTCCTCCTTGCTGAGGATGTAGACCTGCGCCTCGAAATCGGTGTGCGGCGTGATCGACCCCGGCGCGGCCAGGACCTGCCCACGCTCGACGTCCTCCTTCTTCGTGCCACGCAGCAGCACCCCGACGTTGTCACCCGCCTGGCCCTGATCGAGCAGCTTGCGGAACATCTCCACACCCGTGACCGTCGTCGACGTCGTGTCCGCCAGCCCGACGATCTCGACCGTCTCGCCGACCTTGACGATCCCACCCTCGATCCGGCCCGTGACCACCGTGCCACGACCCGTGATCGAGAACACGTCCTCGATCGGCATGATGAACGGCTTGTCCAACGCCCGCTCGGGCTCCTCGAAGAAGGTGTCCACCGCCTCCATCAGCTCCATCACCCCAGCCTCGTAGGACTCATCACCCTCGAGCGCCTTCAGTGCAGAGACCCGCACCACCGGGGTGTCATCACCCGGGAACTCGTACTGGTCCAGCAGCTCCCGGACCTCCATCTCCACGAGCTCCAGCAGCTCCTCGTCATCGACCATGTCGACCTTGTTCAACGCCACGATCAGACGCGGCACACCCACCTGACGCGCCAACAGCACGTGCTCACGCGTCTGCGGCATCGGACCATCCGCCGCCGACACCACCAGGATCGCGCCATCCATCTGCGCCGCACCCGTGATCATGTTCTTGACGTAGTCCGCGTGACCCGGCGCATCCACGTGCGCGTAGTGACGGTTGTCCGTCTCGTACTCCACATGCGACACGTTGATCGTGATCCCGCGCTCACGCTCCTCCGGCGCCTTGTCGATCGCGTCGAACGCCATCGACTGCACGTTCGGGTTGTGCTTGTGCAGCACGTTCGTGATCGCCGCCGTGAGCGTCGTCTTCCCATGATCAACGTGACCGATCGTCCCGATGTTCATGTGCGGCTTCGTCCGCTCGAACTTCTCCTTGGCCATTGCTCGCCTCCGTGGCGTCGTACGACGTGGGTGCTGGGGTGCGCTGGTTGTCGCGCGCGTGCTGGGTGTCGGTGGTCGGGGGTGGGCGCTACTCGCCGCGGACCTTGGCCACGACCTCCTCCTGGATGGAGTTGGGCGCGGGCTCGTAGCTCGAGAAGACCATCGTGTAGTTGGCACGGCCCTGGGTCATGGAGCGCACGTCGGTCGCGTACCCGAACATCTCGGAGAGCGGGACCTTGGCGCGCACGACCTGGTTCGAGCCGCGCGGCTCCATGCCCTCGATCTGGCCACGACGACCGGACAGGTCGCCCATGACGTCACCCATGAAGTCCTCGGGGGTGACGACCTCGACCGACATCATCGGCTCGAGGAGCTGGACGCCGGCCTTGCGGGCGGCCTCCTTGATCGCCATGGAGCCGGCGATCTTGAACGCCATCTCGGACGAGTCGACGTCGTGGTAGCTGCCGTCGACGAGGCGGACGTGGACGTCCACCATCGGGTAGCCGGCGAGGATGCCCGACTCGAGCGCCTCCCGGATCCCGGCGTCGACCGACGGGACGTACTCCTTGGGGATGGAGCCACCGACGGTCTTGTTCTCGAACAGGTAGTGCTTGTCGTCGTCGAGCTCGTGGTCCTCGCGCACCTCGGCGGTGAGCGGGGCGGCGTCGATGACGACGTGGCCGTACTGCCCACGACCACCGGACTGACGGGCGTACTTGAGGTCGACCTTCTCGACGGGCTTCTTCAGCGCCTCGCGGTAGGCGACCTGCGGACGACCGACGTTGGCCTCGACCTTGAACTCGCGCAGGAGCCGGTCGACGATGATCTCGAGGTGGAGCTCGCCCATGCCGCCGATCAGGGTCTGGCCGGTCTCCTCGTCCGTGCGGACGCGGAAGGTCGGGTCCTCCTCGGACAGCTTCTGCAGCGCCGTGGAGAGCTTCTCCTGGTCGGACTTGGTCTTGGGCTCGATGGCGATGTGGATGACGGGGTCGGGGAACTCCATCGACTCCAGCAGGATCGGGTGCGCCGCGTCGGCGAGGGTGTCACCGGTGGTGGTGTTCTTCAGGCCCACGAGCGCGACGATGTCGCCGGTCATGCAGGCGGTGTTCTCCTCGCGGTGGTTGGCGTGCATCTGGAGGATGCGGCCGACGCGGAGCTTGTCGCCCTTGGTGACGTTGGTGACGTAGGAGCCGGCCTCGAGCTGGCCCGAGTAGACGCGGGTGAACACGAGCGTGCCGACGTACGGGTCGGTCATGACCTTGAAGGCGAGCGCGGAGAACGGCTCGTCGTCGGACGGCTTGCGGGTCATCGGCTCGCCGGTCTTGGGGTCCTTGCCCTGCATGGGCGGGACGCCGAGCGGCGAGGGGAGGTAGTCGACGACCGCGTCGAGGAGGGTCTGCACGCCCTTGTTCTTGAAGGCGGAGCCGCACAGCACGGGCACGAGCTGGTTGGCGATGGTCGCCTTGCGCAGGCCCTCGCGGAGCTGCTCGGTGGTGAGCTCGCCGTTCTCGAGGAAGGCCTCCGTGAGCTCGTCGTCGGTCTCGGCGACCTTCTCCATGAGCTCGGCGCGGTAGGTCTCGGCCTCGTCCTTCAGCGCCGCGGGGATCTCGACGCGCTCGAACGACGCACCGAGGTCCTCGCCCTTCCAGACGACGCCCTCCATCGCGACGAGGTCGACGATGCCCTCGAGCTCGTCCTCGAGCCCGATCGGGATCTGGATGCGGACGGCGTTGGGGGTGAGGCGCTCGCGGATGGTCTTGAACGAGTACTCGAAGGACGCACCGGTGCGGTCGAGCTTGTTCACGAAGCAGATGCGCGGCACGCCGTACTTGTCGGCCTGCTGCCACACCTTCTCGGACTGCGGCTCGACGCCGGCGACGCCGTCGAACACGGCCACGGCACCGTCGAGCACGCGCAGCGACCGCTCCACCTCGACGGTGAAGTCGACGTGGCCGGGCGTGTCGATGATGTTGATCGTCGTCTCGCCCCACTGGCACGTGGTGGCGGCGGACGTGATCGTGATGCCGCGCTCCTGCTCCTGCTCCATCCAGTCCATCGTGGCCGCGCCGTCGTGGACCTCACCGATCTTGTAGGACTTCCCCGTGTAGTAGAGGATCCGCTCGGTGGTGGTGGTCTTGCCGGCGTCGATGTGGGCCATGATGCCGATGTTGCGGAGCTGCGCGAGGTCGACCGTGCGCTTCGCCATCTCAAGTTCCTCGGAATTCGTGGGGGTGTCGAAGGAGCCGGGGTCGCCGGCTCCTTCAGCAGGTGCGTGTGCAGCGGGTGCAGCCGCGGTGAGCCGTGCTCACCGCGGGCGGATCACCAGCGGTAGTGCGCGAAGGCGCGGTTCGCCTCGGCCATCTTGTGGGTGTCCTCGCGGCGCTTGACGGCCGCACCGACGCCGTTGGAGGCGTCGAGGAGCTCGCCGGCGAGACGCTCGGCCATGGAGTGCTCGCGCCGGATGCGGGCGTAGCCCACGACCCAGCGCATCGCGAGGGTGTTGCCGCGGGCCGGACGGACCTCGATCGGCACCTGGTAGGTCGCACCACCGACGCGGCGGGACTTGACCTCGAGCGACGGCTTGACGTTCTCGACGGCGCGCTTGACGACGGAGAGCGGGTCACCGCCCTGCGTCCGCGAGCCGATGTGGGCGAGCGCGTCGTAGACGATGCGCTCGGCGACGGAGCGCTTGCCGTCGCGCATGACGCGGTTGATGAGCTGGGTGACGATCGGCGATCCGTACTTCGGATCCGGCGTGACCTGGCGACGTCCGGGGGAACCCTTGCGAGGCATGTCAGCCCTCCTTCTTCACGCCGTAGCGCGACCGCGACTGCTTGCGGTCACGCACCGGAGCGGCATCGAGCGCCCCGCGGATCACCTTGTAACGGACACCCGGCAGGTCCTTCACACGACCGCCACGCACGAGCACGATGGAGTGCTCCTGGAGGTTGTGCCCCTCACCCGGGATGTACGCGGTGACCTCGATGCCGGAGGTGAGCCGCACACGGCAGACCTTCCGGAGCGCCGAGTTCGGCTTCTTCGGGGTCGTCGTGTACACGCGGGTGCAGACGCCACGGCGCTGTGGGGAGCCCTTGAGCGCCGGCGACTTCTTCTTCGCCGGCTTGGAGCTGCGGCCCTTGCGCACCAGCTGCTGGATGGTGGGCATGCCTTCACTTTCGTGTCTCGGTCCGCGCTGCGTGTGCGGCACGGGTGCTGCGGCACCGGAGGCACGCCGCGGGGGCGGCGGGCGGATGGTGCGGGTGGGTTGGGGCGGCCGGTCCGACCCACGGGGCCGGGCGTTCCGCTGACTCGGGACGGAGTCGGTCCGGGTACGGGGCGCAGCCGGGATCGGACTGCTGCTGATCGGAAGATGGCGCGGTCGCGCCCGGACACACCACGGCAGCCGGAGCTGCGCGGCGGAGGGGGACGGTACCGGCGCCGGAAGGAGGGTGTCAAACCCCGCCATCGGCGCCGCGCGCCGCAGCGGACGGCCCACCGACGGGGCCGCGGCCGCGCTCGCCGTGCGTCCTCCGGACATCACCGAGCGCGTCGGGCCGCATCTCGGCCGAACGGGCACCATCTCTTCATACGAACGTATACCTACCCGGACCCTCCGGCCCCTCCCCGGTGAGGACACGTGACACGGCACGGCCGTCGCCCGCGGCTCGCACGGCTCAGCCGTGCGGGTGCGGTCGTGCTCGTCGCCGTCACGATCTCGGTGGGTGCGCGACCGGCCCCGATCGCGTCCGGACCGCGCCCACCCGTCGAGCATCCGAGCGCCGTGGCGGACCGGACGACACCGCCGCTCCCCCACGTCAGCGAGAGGTTCGTGACCCTCCCGTTCCTCGACGAGGTCGGCCGGCCGGGCACGTGGGTCCTCGCCGAACGCGCGAAGCCGCTGACGATGACGGTGGAGCGCGAGGTGGCCGACCGCTTCGGGCTCGATGCGCTGGCGCGCTCGCTCGAGCAGTGGAACGACACCCCGGGATCGAGCTTCTCGGTCGCGCTGACCGGGATCGTCGACGACGGCGTGGACCGCAAGCTCCGGGACGGCGTCAACCGCGTGTTCATCGACCGGCGCGGGTGCGGCGAGCGCTTCCTCGCGCGTGCCCACCTCCACACCGCCGAGGTCGAGATCCGCGAGGCCCGGCCCGTGGCGTGGGTGACGGAGGTCGACATCGGGGTGTGCGAGCGCCTGCCGGCCGAGCTGCTCGACGCGGTCATGCGCCACGAGGTCGCGCACGTCGCCGGCCTCGGCCACCAGTGCGAGCCCGCCGAGGAGTGCTGGACGCCGCAGATGGGCTCGGGCCACCGCTGCCGCGTCATGGCGACCGCGGCGTACCCGTGCCAGCGCCCCGAGGTCGAGGACGAGGAGGCGCTCGCGCACGTGCACCCGCGGCTGCCGCGGGTCTCGGGCGCGGACCCGGTCCGCACCGTCACGGCCGTGTCGTCGGTCGCGTTCCCCACCGCGGGGACGGCCTCCCGCGTGCTCGTCACCGCGGCGGACGCACCCCTGTCGCTCCGGGTGGCGGCGTCCGTGCTCGCCGGCATCGAGGGGGTCCCGCACATCGTCGCCGGCGACGACTGCACCCAGGGACCCGGCGGGGCCGAGCTGAACCGGCTCGCGGCCATCGACGCGACGGTGGTCCTCGTCGGTGACCTCCCCGGGTCCTGCGCGGACGAGCTGACGCTCGGCTGGCAGCTCCACGTCGAGCGGCTCGAGGACGTCGCCGCGGTCACCCGCGCGGTCGCCGACCTGGACGAGGACGGACCGACCCGGCTGGTCGTCGCGCCGGCGACCGCCCCGGACGGCGCGGACGTCCCCGACGTCACGCTCGCCGTGCCGGCCGCGGTCGGGCTCCGCGCCCCGCTCGTCGTCGCCGGCGACGACGACCTCCGTGCGGTGGTCCGCGACGTCCTCCGCGACGTCCCCTCGATCACCGTGGTGGTGCTCCTCGAGTCGGGTCGTGCCGTCACGCCGGCGCGGGTGGCCTCGCTCGAGGACGACACCGGCCTGCGCGTCCGGCACATCGCCGCCAGCGACGGCGCCGAGCTCGCGCTCAAGATCGCGCACATGCGCGACGTGTTCGGGCACGGGGAGCTGGCGCCCGTCCTCGTGGCGGCGGACCGCCCGACCGACGCCCTCGCGGCCGCCGACCTCGCGGCGGCGACGGGCGCACCGCTCGTGCCGGTGTTCTCCGGTCCCGCGTCACCGGACGTCCGTGTCGCGGGGTTCCTCGACGACCGGGCGGGCGGCGGCTACGTCGTGGGCCCGGTGTCCGCGATCGACAGCGCCCTGCAGGTCCGGCTCAGCCGGGCCGTCGACGGCGCTCGCTGACGCGCCCCGCCATCTTCGGCCGGCGTCTCCCCCGGTCGAACGGTCCTCGCGCGCGCCGGCGACGCCGTGGAGCATCTGCGGTGACCACCGCACGCGACACGACCTGAGGAGCCTCCATGCGTCGCATCCGCCGTTCCACCGTCCCGATCCTGCTCGCCGGCACGCTGCTGCTCGGCGCCGCCGCCTGCGGCGACGACACCGGGGGCCAGGATCTCGAGGAGGAGGTCCAGACCGAGGACACCGGCACGGGGGCCACCGAGACGGGCACCGAGCTGGAGGACCCGCTCACGGGCAACACCGGCACGGAGACCGAGTCCACCACCACCGGGTGACCACCCCGGTCGAACGGCCGTCGCGCGCCATCGCCGGCGGTACGAGCATGGCGGGACACCCACTGCCCCAGGAGGCACACATGCGAGCCATCCGCCGATCCACCGTCCCGACCGCGCTCCTCACCGCCACGCTGCTCTTCGGCGCCGCTGCCTGCGAAGCCGAGGGCGGTGGCGAGGCGGAGCTCGAGGACGTCGGCGGCGGCGGCGAGGGCGAGCTCGAGGTCGAGGAGTGATCGCCGACTGAGCACGCTGCAACGACGAAGGGCGCTCCTCGCGGAGCGCCCTTCGTGCGTCTGCCGGTCCACGTCGGGGACTACTCCTCCGCGCCGCCGGCCTGCTGGTTGCCGTACTCGTCGAAGCCCCAGCCGCCGTCGAAGCCCCACGACCCGTCGCCCTCGTAGGACTCGGTCGACGCGAGGAACTCGGCGATGTCGGCGGGGAGCGCCTGCTCCGGCATCTCGGTGTGGCCGACCTCGATCTTGCGGTAGCGCT
>JAHWJY010000107.1 GCA_019348135.1 Actinomycetota bacterium | reverse complement strand
ACGCGATCGGCGACGTCGGCGGCTGGCGCCTGCACGTCGTCGCGGCAGGGATCCTCCTGGCCGCTGCGGCGAAGTCGGGACAGGTGCCGTTCGCACCGTGGCTGTTCTCGGCCATGGCCGGCCCGACGCAGGCGTCGGCCCTGCTCCACTCGGCGACGCTGGTCAGCGCCGGTGCCTACCTGCTCATCCGGGTCTCGCCGTCGCTCCAAGCCGTCGGGTGGTTCGCTCCCGCGGTCGTAGGCGTGGGACTCGTCACGGCCCTGGCCGCCGGGCTCGTCGCTCTCACCCAACCCCACATCAAGCGCTCGCTCGCCGGTTCGACGTCGGCGCAGTACGGGCTGATGTTCCTCGCGGTCGGCGCGGGCTCGACCGCCGCCGCAGGCGCCCACCTCGTGGCGCACGCGCTGTTCAAGTCGCTGCTGTTCCTCGCCGCCGGCGCCGCCATCCACGCGGTCAACGGCTCGGACATGGCACGGATGCGTCTCGGCAGGTCCCTGCCGAAGCTGGCGGCGCTGGCCGCGGTCGGCGCCGCAGCGCTGGCCGCCGTCCCACCGCTCGGCGGCGCCTGGACGAAGGAACAGATCCTCGCCGCCAGCTTCGAGCGGTCGACGTGGCTCGGCGCGGCCACGCTCCTCGCGGCGCTCCTCACGGTGGCGTACGCATCGCGGTGGTGGCTCCTCACCTTCGGTCGTCGACAGGCGGAGTCCCCCGCCGGCGCCGACAGGCTTCACCGCCCCCCCGGCTCCGAGCTCGCCGCGCTCGGGGCGCTCGCGGTCGGGTCCGTGCTGCTCGGCCTGCTGTGGCTGCCCGCCGGCAGCGACGTCGTCGAGGCGCTCGTCGGCGGATCGCTCGCACACGGCGAGGTGACCGTGCTGCTGGCCGCATGGGCGGTCGTACTCCTCACGTCCGGCGGCATGGCCTGGCTGCACCGCAGGGGGCGCCTCGTCGACGTGGGGCTGTCTCCGCGTGTGACCGGCCCTGCCGCCGCCTGGTTCGGGCTGCCGTTCCTCGCCCGCGTGGCAGTGGTGGATCCGGTCCTCGGCTTCGCCCGCCTCCTCGCCCGCGGTGACGACGTGGTCGTCGACGCCGGCGTCCGCGGCGCCGCACGGCTGGCTCGTGCCGCGTCGCGTTCGTTCTCGCGGTTCGGCGAGCTGAGCTTCACCGCGGCCGCCGAGGGTCTCGCGGGTGGAGCGCTCACGTCCGCCCGCTGGCTGCGGCGCCGGGCGGAGCGCGGCGTCGACGCCGTCGTCCGAGGTCTGGCCGCCGGTACGGACGGGCTCGCCGTCGGTTCACGCTTCGCCGACGACCGCGGCATCGACGCCGCGGTCGAGGGACTCGCGCGTCTGACCGCGGCTGCCGGCCAGCACGCCCGCCACACACAGACGGGGCTGTCCCACCGCTACTACCTGTACGCCGCCGTCGGGGCCGCCGTGGCCGTCCTCACCCTCGCCGTGTTCCGATGACCATCCACCGGGCCGCTGCCCCGTCGCACCCCTGGAGGTGCCCGCCGTGCTGACCGCCGCGATCTTCGTCCCGCTCGCCGCGAGCGTCGTGCTCGCGGTCGTGCGGGTCGACAGCCACGACGTCGCGACGGTGCGACGGCTCCGCGTCGCCGGCACGGCCGTCGCCGCCGTGCCGCTCGTCCTGCTGATCCTCGCGTGGTCGCGGTTCGAGGGCACAGGCGGCTTCGAGCTCGTCGAGCAGGTGTCCTGGATCCCCACCCTCGGCGTCGGTTACACGGTCGGCGTCGACGGGATCTCGCTGCCGCTCGCGGCCATGACCGCCCTCGTCTTCACCGTGGCCATCGCCTACCCCGTCGACCTGCGCGACCGGGCCCGGGCCTACGTCGCGCTGTTCCTGTTCCTCGAGGCGGCGTCGCTCGGCGTGTTCCTGGCGCTCGACCTGTTCCTGTTCTTCGTCTTCTGGGACGTGAGCCTCGTCGGGATGTACTTCCTCATCGGCGTCTGGGGGCACGGCGACGCACGACGTTCGGCGCTGAAGTTCTTCATCTACACCCTCGCCGGCTCGCTCGCGCTCCTGCTGGGGATCATCGGGCTCTACCTCGCGACCGAGCCGCGCACGTTCGACATGGCGACCATCATCGAGCAGCAACCACTCGCCGGCGGCGGGCTGTACGCGACGCTCGTGTTCGTCGGTCTGGCGCTGGGGTTCGCGGTCAAGACGCCACTCGTGCCGGTGCACACGTGGCTGCCGCCGGCGCACGTGGACGCCCCCGGGCCGGCCTCTGCGGTGCTCGCCGGCGTGCTCCTGAAGATGGGGACCTACGGGTTCGTGCGCATCCCCATGGCGATGCAACCGGAGACGTTCGCGCGTTTCGCCTTCCCGCTGGGGGTGCTCGCGGTCGTGGCGATCCTCTACGGCGCGCTCGTCGCGCTCGCGCAGACCGACATCAAGCGGCTCGTCGCCTACACGAGCATCAACCACATGGGCTACGTCATCCTGGGGCTCGCCGCCGCCGGCACGGCCGTGGGCGGACAGCGGTCGGCCCAGGCGGTCGCGCTCACCGGAGCGACCGTCGAGATGGTCGCCCACGGGCTCATCACCGGTGCACTGTTCCTGATCAGTGGCTCGATCCTCACGCGCGGCCACACCTACGAGCTCGACGCGTACGGCGGTCTGGCGTCACGGGCGCCGGTGCTCACGGTGTTCACCGCCATCGCGGCGTTCGCGAGCCTGGGGCTGCCGGGGCTGGCGGGGTTCGTCGCGGAGTTCCAGGTCTTCACCGGAACGCTCGCCATCTACCCGTGGCTCGCCGGCGTCGGGCTGCTGGGCATCGTGATCACGGCGGCCCTCTTCCTGCGGATGCTGCAGCAGGTCTTCCTCGGTCCCCTCCCCGACCGCTGGAGCGGCTGGCCCGACCTCGGTCGCGTCGAGACGGTCGGCCTCGGCGTGCTGCTCCTCCTGGTCGTCATCATCGGCGTGGCGCCGGCGTGGCTGCTCGACGTGATCGACAGCGCGGCCGGCCCGATCGTGGGCCGCTAGATGGGTATGGACATGGCCGCGATGGTCGGCGACATCATCCCCGAGGTCGTGTTGGTCGTCACCGGCGTCGTCGTGCTCCTCTACGCCCTCACCGCCCCGCGCCGATGGCAGTCGGGTGCGGCGGTCATCGCGGCGACCGGCGTCGTGGTGTCGGCGGTCGCCACCGTCCAACGGATGAGCGGCGACGATCAGCGGTTGACGTTCACCGACAGCTACGCCATCGACCACGTCACCGACTGGGGTGTGCTGCTCGTCCTCGCCGTGACGCTCGTGGTCATCGCGATGTCGGCGCCATGGTTCGTCACCGACCCGCGCCACGGGGAGTACTACACGCTGCTCGTCTTCTCGGCCCTCGGCGCGGCGCTGATGGCGGGCGCGAGCGATCTCATCCAGCTGACGGTGTCGCTGCTGTTGTCGTCCGTCACGGGCTTCGTCCTGGCGGCGTACCACCGGCGGTCGAAGTCGTCGTCGGAGGCGGGGATCAAGTACTTCCTCCTCGGCGCGTTGCCGAACGCCGGGATGCTGATCGGCCTCGCCTACCTGTTCGGCCTCGCCGGCGGGACGACGTACCCGACGCTGCGTGCCGGCCTCGATGGGACCACGCCGGCCCTCGTCGTCGGCGTCGCGCTCGTCGTGCTCGCGCTCGCGTTCAAGCTCGGCGCCGTCCCCCTCCACGCCTGGGTGCCCGACGTCGCGGAGGGCGCGCCCGCCCCGGCCGCGGCGTTCATCACCGCCGTGCCCAAGATCGGCGGGCTCATCGCACTCGCGCGCTTCGTCGACGTGCTGCCGGCCGACGCCGTCGGGTGGCGGCCGCTGATCGCGATCCTGGCGGCGCTCACGATGACGCTCGGCAACCTCGCGGCCCTGTGGCAGGACGACCTCCGCCGGCTGCTGGGCTGGTCCGCGGTCTCCCAGACCGGCTACGGCCTCATGGCGGTCGTCGCCGTCCAACGCAGCGAGCTCGCCGTTCCGTCGCTGCTGTTCTTCCTCGCGGCCTACGTCGTCGGCAACGTCGCCGCCTTCGGGGTGGTGGTGGCGCTCCGTGGCCGCACCGACCGAGCGCAGTACGCGGGTTTGGCCCGTCGCCGTCCGCTCCTCGCCGGCATCCTCGCGATCAGCTTCCTGTCGTTCATCGGCATCCCGCCGCTCGCGGGGTTCCCCGCGAAGCTGCTCCTGTTCGGGGTCGCGATCGAGGCCGGCTACACGTGGCTGTCCGTGCTCGCCGTCGTCAACACGGTGGTGTCGATCTTCTACTACGCGCGGTTCCTGGCGCCGATGTACTTCGCGACCGACGACGGCAGGGCCGGGTTGCTGAGCGCATGGGCCAGTGCGGCGGCCGTCGCGTCCGGTGCCGGTGTGATCGCCGTCGGGGTCGCGGCCGAGCCGTTCGCCCGGACGTTCGCGCCGGCGCTGTTGCTCCCCGGCGGATGACTGACGTGCCGCGGACCCTTCCCGCCTCCACCCGACGAGCCGGACGTCGGAGGCTGCTCGTCGGCGTCACGGTCGGCGTGGTCGCCGCGGGCTGCGGGTCCGGCCGCTCCCCTGCCGATCCCGGGACGATCGCACGAGGGCAGGAGATCTACGAGGCGTCGTGCGTCGGCTGTCACGGAGGGCCGACGGGCGGCGAGATCAACGAGATCCCACCCCGGCACAACGCCGAGGGGCACACGTGGCACCACGGCGACTGCATCCTGGAGGAGATCATCCGCGACGGCCCCGAACCGCGGCCGGAGGCGCCGGAGGACTTCCCGACGATGCCGGCGTTCGCCGACGAACTCAGGGACGACGACATCGCTGCAGTCCTCGCCTACATCCGGACCTGGTGGACCGAGGAGCAGCGGGAGTTCCAGGACGAACGCACCCGCGAGGACTGCGTCCGCGACTGATGGCGCGGCGGGCTACGACTCGAGCACTCGCCGGCGGTCCTCGAACTCCTCGCGGTCGATCTCGCCGCGGGCGTACCGCTCCTCGAGGACTCCCATCGCCGACGAACCAGTCGCCGACGAGCCGCTGTCCCCCTGGAACGCCCGCACAGCGAGCCAGATGCCGCCGACGATCAGCACGAGGAAGAGCAGCGATCCCAGCAGCATGCCGCCGCCGCATCCGTCCATCATCATGGTCTGGCCGTCCTCAGGTGGGAGCGGATCCCGCTAGGAGCTTCGTCATGCGAGACGTGACGTGCCCGTGCACGCCGTGGAGTTCCGATCTCAGCATAGCAACTACGATGTTGTCGTAACGCGCGTACGACACGGCGGTAGTATGGCGTCCCGCCGGCACGGCGGACGCAACCACTCCGCTTCGACCTCGGAACGGTGTCCGGGCCCGTCGGCGCCGGGCGGTAGGAGGCGATCGTCACGGCGCCCATGCAGCCGCAGACGTCGAGAGGAACGCCTTGCGTCGCCGGCTGACACCTGCGCGGCGAGGCCCAGCGAGGAGCTCACCCAGCTATGACGACCCCGACCTCCAGCAGCCGGACACTGGGCTTCGACGTCGACGGGATGACGTGCGGCTCGTGCGCCGCACGCATCCAGAAGACCCTCGGCAAGCAGCCCGGGGTGCTACGTGCGGACGTGAACTTCGCCACCGGACGGGCCCAGGTGGAGCTCGACCCGGGAACGGCCACCGTCGACGCCCTGCAGGGCGCCGTCGACCGCATCGGGTACGGCCTGTCCCCTGCCGTGGAGCTCACCGAGGAGACCGCGCACGTCGACGACGTCGAGAAGGCGACCGAGCGCGGGTGGCTGATCCGGACCCTGATCGCCACTCCCCCGTCGCTGGCGCTGCTGTGGTTCGCCATGTTCTCCGGCGAGATCGGCGAACAGCCGTGGGCGCGGTGGACGCAGCTGGCGCTCGCGACGCCCGTCCAGTTCTGGGTCGGCTGGCCGTTCATCCGCGAGGCCGGCCGCCGGGCGCGGCGGCTCACGGCCAACATGGACACGCTGATCGCGATCGGCACGCTCGCGGCGTTCGTGTACTCGACCGTCGCGCTCTTCGTCGGCGGCTTCCTCTACTTCGAGGTCGCCGCGCTCATCATCGCGTTCCTGGCGCTCGGACGGTACTTCGAGGCCCGCGCCAAGAACCGTGCCGGCAAGGCCATCCGCGCCCTGCTCCAACTCGGCGCCAAGGAGGCGCGCGTCATCCGTGACGGTCGCGAGGTCATGGTTCCCATCGACGACGTCCGGGTCGGCGACCGGATGCGTGTCCGCCCCGGCGAGAAGATCCCCACCGACGGCGTGGTCGTCGACGGCGCGTCGGCGGTCGACGAGTCGATGCTCACCGGTGAGTCCGTCCCCGTCGAGAAGACCGAGGGCTCGAAGGTCGCCGGCGCGACCGTCAACACCTCCGGGGTGCTCACGGTCGAGGCGACGGCCGTCGGCGGGGAGACCGCACTCGCCCAGATCGTGCGGCTGGTCGAGGAGGCGCAGGCCGGGAAGGCGGGCGTCCAGCGCCTCGCCGACCGGATCTCTGCCGTCTTCGTGCCGATCGTCATGGCCATCGCTGCCGTGACGTTCCTCGGCTGGTGGCTCCTCGCCGGCGACCCGGTCGGAGGGCTCGTGGCGGCGGTCGCCGTCCTCATCATCGCCTGCCCGTGCGCGCTCGGGCTCGCGACGCCGACCGCGATCATGGTCGGCACGGGCCGAGGTGCCGAGCTCGGGATACTCATCAAGGGAGTCGAGGCGCTCGAACGGACGCGGACCATCACGACGGTCGTCTTCGACAAGACGGGGACGCTGACCCGCGGCCAGATGACCCTCACGGACGTCGTCACGAGCGATGAGATCGACGAGGCGACGTTGCTCCGGCGCGTCGGCGCGGTCGAGGCCGACTCGGAGCACCCCATCGGTCGGGCCATCGTCACCGCCGCTGAGGAACGTGTCGGCGACCTGCCATCCGTCACGGCCTTCGAGGCCGTCGCCGGCCACGGGGTCCAGGCGGACGTCGACGGCGTCACCGTGTGGGTCGGCAGGCGCAAGCTCATGGCCGAAGCCGGCCTCGTGGTCGGCGAGGCGCTGGAGAACGCCGCCGCGCGGCTGGAGGCCGACGGCAAGACGGCGGTCCTCGCCGGCTGGCACGGCGAGGTCCGCGGGGTCGTCGCGGTCGCAGACACGTTGAAGGACGAGGCGCGCGACGTGGTCGCACAGCTGCACGAGCTCGGCCTGACGGTGGCGATGATCACCGGCGACAACGCCACCACGGCCAACGCCATCGCCGCACAGGTCGGCATCGACCGGGTGATGGCCGAGGTGCTCCCGCGGGACAAGAAGAGCGAGGTCGAGCGGCTCCAGGCGGAGGGCGAGGTCGTCGCCATGGTCGGCGACGGCGTGAACGACGCGCCGGCCCTCGTCCAGGCCGACCTCGGCATCGCCATCGGCACCGGCACCGACGTCGCCATCGAGTCGAGCGACCTCACGCTCATGCGTGACCACCTCGACGGCGTCGTCACGGCGATCCAGCTCTCGCGGCGGACCTACCGGACGATCCTGCAGAACCTCGGGTGGGCGTTCGGCTACAACACGCTCGCCCTTCCGCTCGCGGCACTCGGTCTCTTGAATCCGATCATCGCCGGCGGCGCCATGGCCTTCTCGAGCGTCAGCGTCGTCGGCAACTCCGTGCGGCTGCGTCGCTTCGGACGCCGGCGGTAGCGCTCCGACGTCATGCCGTTCGGACCGCCGGCGACCGACGCCGGCGGTCGACCTGCCGACTGCACCAACGTGACCCGCGCTGCTCTCGTCCCGCGTCTCGCGACCGTAGACAGTACTACGCGTCGATAGTACCGTGGTGTCAGGCGGTGATGCGCATGGCTCCTTCCACCACGAGCTCCGGGACGGCGGGCGACG
>JAHWJY010000106.1 GCA_019348135.1 Actinomycetota bacterium | reverse complement strand
GCCGTCGGAGAGGAGCTCCTTCAGGGGGATGAGGTCGTTGCGCCAGCCGGCGATGCCGAAGTAGATGGCGGACGAGCCGCTGATCAGCGTCCGGTCGAGGTCGAAGAACGCCGCGGCGCGCGCGTCGGTGGGCGGCTGCTCGGTCACGATCTCCCTCGGTCCCTGCATCGGGGCGTCGACGCTCCGTCGATGGGGGCCAGCCTAACGCGGAGGTCCCAGCGGCCGGGCCGGGGGCCACGCTCCCTTCCCCGTGGAGCGCCGCCCCTGGTGACCGACCACTGGGACCTCGCGCGGCACCCTACGGAGGCGGGGGAGGGGCGTCGAACCCGTCGTCCACAGGGCCTGTGGAGGGAGCTCCGAGGTCTGTGGGAAGACGGGGGATGGACTGTGGACAGACTGTGGACAGCCGTGGGCCCCGCCGCGGACCTGTGCGACGATGCGTCCGGGGCGTCCGGGTCGGCACCCCGCTGACCTGCGACGATGCGACCTGACTGCCGTCCACATCTGCTCCACAGGCTGTGGAGCACGCGGGTCGTGGGCGGTCGCGCGACGCCGTGCACGGCCCGCACGAGCTGTGGGTCGCGGCCGCGCCGGGAGCTCGCGCGTGGTACGCGGCGCGGCTCGGGGACACGACGCGAGGGAGACGACGGTGCGAGCGCCACGTACGACGCGCACGGTGGAACGCCGCGCGGCGGTCGACGGCCGACCCGAGCTCGAGCTCGTGCGCTCGACCCGCCGGCGTCGCTCCGCGAGCGCGCAGGCCCGTGACGGGCGCATCGTGGTGCAGCTGCCCGCGGGCCTGCCTGCGGTCGAGGAGGAGCGGCTGATCGCCGGCCTCGTCGCGAAGGTCACGGACCGGGCCCGTGCGAGCCAGCTCGACGACGCCGCCCTGCTCGCACGCGCCGAGGCGCTCGCCGACCGCTACGTCGACGGCGTCCGGCCGGTGTCGGTCACGTGGTCCTCGCGCATGCAGAAGCGCTACGGCTCGTGCTCGTACGCGGCGGGCACGATCCGGGTCAGCAACCGCCTCGCCGGCGCGCCCGACTACGTCCTCGACAGCGTGCTCGTGCACGAGCTCGCCCACCTCGTCGAGCACGACCACGGCCCGGCGTTCCGGCGCCTCGTCGCGCGCTACCCCCACGAGGACCGGGCCCGTGCCTTCCTGGAGGGCCTCGAGTTCGCCGACCTCCGCGGGGTCCTGCCGGTCCCGGACTAGTCGTCGTCCTCGCGGTCGGCGCGGCGCTCGTCCGCCGAGCGCTCCACCGGGGCCTCGCCGAGGCCCTCGAACAGCCCGGAGGCGTCGTCGGGGACCTCCTCGCCGGCGGCCATGCGCTCGAGCCAGCTGGCGGGCTCCACGAGCTCGTCCCGGTCCGGGAGGTTCTCGGGGTGGGCGAGCGCGCGCTGCAGGCCCTCGGGGCCGTGCGCCTCCTCGACCGCGGCCACGAACCGCTCGCCGATGGTCTCGTCCTCGGGGCGCAGGTCGAGCCCGAGCAGCTGTTCGAGGAGCTCCTCGCCGCTGCCCTTCGTGGCGCGCCGCCGGCGCAGGATCTCGTCGACGCGCTCGAGCCCCGGGAGCCGCTCGGCGCCCACCCGGCCGACCGCCGAGCGTGCCCACGCGGAGGCGAGGGCGAGCACGCCCTGGATGCGCTCGAGGACCCGCCGCTGCTCCGGGGTGGGCTCGATGCGGAAGTCGCCGGCGCGCTGCAGCGCGTCCTGCATCGCCTCCGGGTCGTCGGGATCGATGCCCATCATCCCGCGTGACAGCTCCTGGAGCTTCTCGGCGTCCACCTGGGTGCCGTTCGCGAACTGCGCGATGAGGCCGTGGAGGTGGGCCTCGAGCCACGGCACGGCGTGGTAGAGCCGTCGGTGGGCGGCCTCGTGCAGCGCCAGGGAGATCGCGACCTCCATCGGGTCGAGGTCCCAGCCGCCGAAGGCCTCCTCGAGGTTCACCGGGATCGACACGGCCGTGGCCCGCCCGACCGTCGGGAGACCGAGCTCGTACTGGCCGAGGAGCTGGCGGGCGAGCTGGCCGATGACCTGGCCGGCCTGCATGCCGGTGAGCATCGCGCCCATCGGCTGCAGCATCGCGGACATGTCGCCGAGCCCGCCCAGCAGCCCCCCGAGCCCCATCGCGTCGAGCTGGCGGGTCACGTCCTCGTCCTGCATCTGCTCGCGGGCGAGGTCGCCCATGGCCTTCGTCGACGCCCGTGCGACCGGCTCGACGAGCGGACGCATGCCCTCGATCGCGGCGTTCGCCCACTCCTGCCGGCTGGCCACCAGGAGCCGCCCGCCGTCCGGCGGCGCGGGCAGCGAGGAGTCGTCGAGCCAGTGCTCGGCGATCCGCAGCGCCTCGGTGGCGCGCTCGCGCTCCTCGCCGGTGGGGCTCCGGTCGCCCTCCGCCGCGACCTGCACGGCCGCCTGGCGCGCGAGGTCCCAGTTGACGGGGCCGGAGCCCGCACCGGTCAGCATCGACTGGATCTGGGACATCAGGCCGCTGCCGCCCAGCTGCTCGACCATGCGGCGGAGCTCGTCGGGCAGGCCGGCGAACGGGTCCTCGTGTGGTTCGGGGGAGTCGCTCATGGTCCCAGTCTGGCAGGTGACGGCAGGGCCCGCCGCTCCGCGCCCGGTCGCCCGGCCCGGTCCGGGGGCGCGTCGGTAGGCTCGCCGTCCGGCCCGCGGCAGGAGCAACGACGATGGCAGACGGCGACGCCCCCCGAGGTCCCGCGACGGTCGCCGTCACCGGCGTCGGTGGGCTCATCGGTCGGCGGCTCGTCGCCGAGCTCGACGGCCAGGACGGGGTGGGGCGCATCCTCGGGCTGGACGTCCGCACCCCCGAGGGGCTCGCCTCGACCAAGCTCGACCTGCGGCACGCCGACGTCCGCGAGCCCGACCTCGCCGACGTCCTGGCCGGCGTGGACGTGGTGGTCCACCTCGCCTTCCAGCTCGATCCCATCGCGGACGAGGCGCTGATGCGCGCCATCAACATCGACGGCACGCGCAACGTGTTCGAGGCGGCGGCCGCCGCGGGCGTCCGCAAGGTCGTCTACGTCTCGTCCGGGGTCGTCTACGGCGCCCACCCCGACAACGACTTCCCGCTCACCGAGGACAGCCCCGTCCGGGCGAACCCCGACTTCAACTACGCCGAGCACAAGGCCGAGATCGAGCAGTGGCTCGCCGGCTGGACGCCGTCCCACCCCGAGCTGACGGTGACGATCCTGCGGCCGTCGATCGTCGCCGGCCCGGGCGTGCAGAACTTCATCACCCGGCTGATGGAGCAGCCCCGCTTCACGGCGGTGAGGGGCCACCGTCCGCCCATGCAGTTCGCGCACGTCGACGATGTCGCGTCCGCGCTCGCGCACGCCGTCGTCGAGGACCTCCCCGGGGCCTACAACGTGACCTCCGAGGGCTGGCTGTCCTTCGACGAGGTGACGGCCATCGGGGGGGCCAAGGTCGCGTGGGTCCCCGAGGAGCTCGCCTTCTCGATGGCCGAGCGGATGTGGCGGATGGGGCTCGGCGAGTCCCCACCCGGCTTCGTGCACTACGTCATGCACCCCTGGGTGCTGAGCGTGGACAAGCTCACGGCCACCGGCTGGCGGCCGAAGCACTCCAACCGCGATGCGCTCGTCGAGCTCGTCGAGGAGCACCGCGACTACGTCTCGCTCGGCCGCATGCGCGCCGAGCGGTCCAAGGTCCGTGCCGTGCTCGCCGGCGTGGGCGCGCTGCTGGCCGCGATCGTGTGGCGGGCCCGGCGGTCGCCGGAGGCGCGGTGACGGCAGGGGCCCCCGGGGCAGGACACGACGCCGGGCTCGACCCGCCCCGCGGCGAGGTGCGCGTGACGGTCGAGCTGACCGACGCGCCGCTCGACATCGCCGGCGCGCACGACGCGGTGCGGCACCGGGAGGCGGGGGGGATCGGGCTCTTCTCGGGCGTCGTCCGCGACCACCACGAGGGGGAGGCGGTCGTGTCCCTGACCTACGAGGCGTGGGCGGACGAGGCCCGACGGTCGATGCGTGCCGTCGCCGACGCGGTGGTGGCCGCGTTCCCCGGCGTGCGCTGCGTGTACGTGGGGCACCGCACGGGATCGCTCGCCGTTGGCGAGGTGAGCGTCGTCTGCGCCGCGTCGGCTCCGCACCGCGACGAGGCGCTGGCCGCCGCTACGGCCCTGATCGACCGCGTCAAGGCCTCCGTCCCGATCTGGAAGCACGAGTTCCTGGCGGACGGGCGCGACCGCTGGCCCGGTTCCGACCTCCGGTGACCGGCCAGGCCGTGACCCGCGCGTCACCGTCCGTCATCGTGGTTGTCGCTGCCCGACGGACGGGGTTACGGTCCCGCCGGGACCGGGACCGCAGGACCTGACGCACCATCCGTCTTCCGACCTCCGAGGACCGCGTTGCCCTACCTCTTCATCCCCCTCATCCTGCTCGTCGTCGCCGCCCTCGTGTGGTCGTGGTGGACGGCTCGCTCCGACCGTGACCCCACCTCGTCCGTCGGGAGCTTCAACCGCGCGCTGTCGGCGATGCAGCCGAGCGATCGCGGCCCCGCGCCACGACCCGTCGGTGACGGGTCCGACGGGTCCGGGTCCCGCGACGACGACGCACCGCGCGACGCCTGACCTCCGCCGTCCGTCGGGAGCCGCACCCGTGACCGTCCCCGCCGCCAGGTCCGCTGCGCTCGTGGCGGCGTTCCTGGTGACCGTCGCCTCCGGCGCGCCCGCGCTCGCGGCCGACGATCCGTACCGGCCGTCCCAGTGGGGCCTCGAGCGCATCGCCGCCCCGGCCGCGTGGGGTGTCGACCGCGGCGAGGGTCAGGTCATCGCGATCGTCGACAGCGGGGTGGACCTCGGACACCCGGATCTCGTCGACCGCTTCGTCCGTGACGCCGCCGGCAACATCCTCGGCCGCGACTACATCGACGACGACACGATCCCCCAGGACCGCAACGGGCACGGGACGATGGTCGCCGGGATCGCCGCGGCCACCGCCGACAACGGCGTCGGCATCGCTGGTGTGGCGCCCGGTGCCGAGCTGTTGCCGGTGCGCGTGCTCGACGCCCACGGGCGCGGCAGCGCCGCCGACGTCGACGCCGCCATCCGCTGGGCGGTCGACAACGGTGCGACCGTGGTCAACCTGTCGCTGGAGTCGGTCGCTCCCCTCCCCGGCACGATCGTGTCGCAGGCGCCGGAGGCGGCCGTCCGGTACGCGTGGGAGCGCGGCGTGGTCGTCGTCGCCGCCGCCGGCAACAGCGGGTCGGGGTTCACCGACTACTCCGAGTCCTCGCCCGTGCTCCTGGTCGGCGCCACGGACCACGACGACGAGCCTGCGTCGTTCAGCGACAGCGGACGCGACGACGCCGTCATGGCGCCCGGCGTCGGGATCATCAGCACCTGGTGCGACCCGACCCCGGCCGGCTGCGATCCGGAGAACGGCTACGGGCAGGCGGACGGCACGTCGTTCGCGGCTCCCTCCGTGGCGGGGGCCGTCGCGGTCCTGCGTGCCGCCGGTCGCACGCCCGAGGAGAGCCTCGAGCACCTGCGCCGCACGGCGGTCGACCTCGGGCCGGCGGGTCCGGACGCCCGCCACGGCCACGGCCGCATCGACCTCGCCGCCGCCGTCACGGGGACGCCGAACGAGGAGGAGACCCCGAGGGGCGGGGTGACCGAGGCGGGCTCGACGACCTCCGAGCAGCCGGGTCCCGCCCCCACGGTGTCGGCGTCCACCGTGCCGGCGCCCACCGACGCATCGACCGGCGCGACCGGGGCGCCGCCGGACAGCCCCGCTCCGACGGCACCGTCCGCGTCCCCGACCTCGACAAAGCCTCCGGGCGAGGACATCACCCCGCTGGCCACGCCGCCGGAGGTGAGCGCCCTCGCCGCCGGGGACGGGCGGTCGGGCGACGACCTGCTCCGCTTCCTCGCCTCCGTCCTCGTCGCCGGGAGCACCGTGACGTGGATCCGCGCGCGGCGGTCGTCCCCGAGCGGCTGACGACGCAGAGCGCTCGTCCGGATCGGCTGCGTCGCAACGGTCAAGGACCGCCGGTCGCGTGCCGATAGCAGCCTCGGAGGGCGTCGGTTGCGTGCGCCCCTGCCGTCCACCGCACGAACGGAGTCCCGATGGACCACGCGGTCCACTACCGCACCGCCGCCGGCGAGACGAAGGTCGAGGAGGTCGGCACGCTCGACGCCGCGGTCTCGATGGTCGAGCGGCTCCGCAACGACGAGGGCGTCTCGGACGTCCGGGTCTACCGGCAGATCCCGATCGAGTTCAAGGCCTACTACAAGGTCTCGGTCGTGGACGACGCGGGGGCCGGTGGCCAGGCGCCCGCCGCCGCACCGACCCCGGCGCCCGCCCCGCAGCCCGCGGCCGACGCGACGCCGCCCGCGGCACCGCCGTCGCCGCCGCAGTCCCCCCCGCCGGGGGCGATGCCGCTGGGTCCGTCGGCGTCCGCGCAGCCATCCGCGCAGCCGTCCGCCACCCCGTCCGAGACCCCGTCCGGCGCATCGGACGAAGGTGACTCGAGCAAGCGCGGGTCGCTCTTCAGCCGCGGCTAGGGCCGTCCTCCGCCGGTCGCCGGGGGGCGGACCTGTCCCTGCCCTCCGGTACCGTCGCGGGGTCCTCGGCGCCGCGCCCCGGCACGGTCGCCCGTCCCTCCCCCGGAAGCCCCGTGCGTCGACTGCTGCTCGTCCTGCTGGTGATCGCCGGTGCCACGTTCCTGACCCGGGGGGTGCTGCCGTGCTCGAGCTTCGGCGCCCAGCCGAGCTGCTACGTCGCGCTGCTCCCGGGCCCCACCGAGGACACGCTCGGCCTGGTCGAGCTCGGACCCGGGACCGAGCGCCACGTGTCGACGGGTGAGCTCCTGCTGACGACCGTCGCCGTCGAGGCCGACCTCGACCTGTCCGAGTGGCTCCGCTACGCCATCTCGCCCCGCGTCGACGAGGTCCCGCGCGAGCAGCTGTTCCCCAGCGGCGAGGACGCCGGCGAGGTCGCGGCCCGCAACGCCGCGCTGATGGAGAACTCGCAGCTCGACGCGACCGTGGCCGCGCTGCAGGAGCTCGGCTACGACTTCGACACCGACTTCGACGGTGCCCGCGTCGAGGAGCTCCAGGAGCCGAGCGCGGTCGACGCCGGGCAGCTCGAGCCCGGTGACGTCATCGTGGCCGTCGACGGTGAGCCGGTCGCGGACAACCGCGAGGTCGTCGATCTCGTCGGTCGGCTCGCCCCGGGCGACGACGTGACCCTGTCGCGCCTCCGCGACGGCACGACGCGGGACGTCACGCTGACGCTCGTGCCGGCACCCGAGGACGCCTCGCAGCCGCGGCTCGGGGTGCTCCTGTCGAGCTACCTCGAGCTGCCCGTCGACGTCCACATCGACGCCGGCGTGATCGGCGGACCCTCGGCCGGCCTCATGTTCACGCTCGGCATCATCGAGCTGCTCGGGGAGGACGACCTCACCGGTGGGGCGGTCGTCGCGGGCACCGGCACGATCGACCGCGACGGGCGGATCGGGCCCATCGGCGGCATCCGGCAGAAGGTCCTGGGCGCGACGTCGCGGGGGGACGAGGGACCGCCCGCCGCCGTCTTCCTCGTCCCCGAGGGCAACATGGCCGAGGCCGCCGGTGCCCCGGTCGAGCGCGCGCTGACCCTCGTGCCCGTGGCCACCCTCGACGACGCCATGCGCGCGCTCGCCGACATCCGTGCCGGACGTGCCCCGGTCGGGGCGCTCGCACTGCCGTCGTCGTGAGGGTGGGGGCCGCCGCGAGCTCGGGCGTACCCCCGACGAACCGGACGGTCGGTGCCACCCGGGACGTAGACTCCGGTCATGGGTAACGGCGGCGTGGTGATCCCGCTGCACCTCGCGGTGCACGTGCTCGG
>JAHWJY010000285.1 GCA_019348135.1 Actinomycetota bacterium | reverse complement strand
AACCTCATGACCGAGCGCAGGGCCATCTACGACCAGGTCCAGGAGCTCACCAACCGCATCAAGACCCGGGCGCGCACCGCGTGACGACGACGCGCGCCGACCGGCCGACGGACCCAACGCTCGACCTCCACCTGCGGGTGCGACCGACGCCTCGCCTGTGCACGGTGGCCTCGACCTCTCGTCTAGGTTCTCCCCAGTTCCCACAGGGTGCTGTGGACAACCGGTGGGGAGGCCGGTGGACGAGCGGTGGACGAGCGGTGGACGACGGCGGCGATCCGGTGGACGAGCGCCCGGAACCGCGTGGGGACGACCGGTGGACGACCGGTGGACGCGATGTGCACGGGTGTGGACGCCGGCGGAACCACACCGGTGTCATGGGGACGAGTGGGGACGACGGGGCCGGTTACGCACACGGCGTCCTCACCCCCGTTCCCCGGTCTGACCAGGGACGACGGGTGGTTATCCACAGCTTCCCCAGCCCCTACGACGTACCCGTTCTTGTAGGAAGAAGAAGAGCTTCTACTTCGGTGCTGGGGACAACCCGCACCCCGAGGGAGGAACACCGTTGAAGCTGCGTGCAGAACGCGCTGAGTTCGCCGAGGCCGTCTCGTGGGCGACCCGCACCGTCGGAGCCCGGGTGACGCTGCCCGCGCTGTCCGGGGTGCTGATCGACGCCGCCGACGGTCGCATGACCTGTCGGGCCACCGATCTCGAGGTCGCCGCGGAGGTCTCCATCCCGGTGCAGATCGACGAGCCGGGGCGGGTGCTCCTGCCCGGTCGGCTGCTGAGCCAGCTGGTCGCCCGCTTCCCCGATGCTCCGGTCGAGCTGTCCGGCGACGCGGACCGCGTCGAGATCCGCTGCGGCCGGGCGACGTTCCACGTCCGGGGGATGCCGGTCGCCGACTTCCCGACGCTGCCCGAGCCCGCCGAGGACGCCGCCCAGGGGATGGTCAAGGCCGACGCCTTCGCCCGGCTGGTGGCCCAGGTTGCCCGTGCCGCGTCGTCCGACGAGGCACGTCCGGTCCTCACGGGGGTGAAGCTCGAGGCCAAGGACGGCCGCATCGTGGCCGCGGCGACCGACAGCTACCGGCTGGCCGTCCGCGAGCTCGCCTGGGACGCCGACGTCGAGGGCGAGGCGCTGGTCCCGGCGCGTGCGCTGCAGGAGGCCGCCAAGGCCTCGAGCGAGGCGGGCGGCTCCATCACGCTCGTGCTCGAGACCGGCCAGGTGTCGTTCCTGTTCGGTGACCGCCGGCTCACGACCCGGCTCATCGAGGGCTCGTTCCCGAACTACAGCCAGCTCCTCCCCGACGGGTTCGAGACCTCCGTGATCGTCGAGCGGGCCGCCCTCGTCGAGGCGCTGCAGCGCGTCGCGGTCGTCGCGATGGGGCAGGCCAACACCCCGGTGACGCTGTCGTTCGAGGACGGCTCGGTCGACCTCTCCGCCGGCAACCAGGAGATCGGCGACGCCGCCGAGGCCCTCCCGGCCGACATCGACGGCGACGGCATGTCGATCGCGTTCAACCCGGCGTTCCTGCTCGCCGGCCTCGAGGCCACCGGCACCGATCGCATCCGCATCGAGCTCCGGGACGCGCTCAAGCCGGCGGTGCTGAAGCCGCAGCACGAACCGTCCGAGGACGGCACCACCCCGGCCGACGACTTCACGTACCTCCTGATGCCGATGCGGGTGAGCTGACCCGGATGCTGGTCACGCGGGTCGAGCTGCAGGACGTCCGCTCGTACGCACACGCGGTCGTCCCGCTCGACGCCGGGGTGACCGTGCTGGTCGGACCCAACGCCCAGGGCAAGACCAACCTGCTCGAGGCCGTCCACCGGGCGGCCACGGGTGGCTCCCACCGCGTCACGGGCGACCAGCCCCTGGTCCGGGCCGGCCAGGACCTCGGCGTGATCCGGTTGGAGCTCCGCACGGACGAGGGTCGCCGCCGGACGCTCGAGCTCGAGATCGGCACCGCACGCCGGACGCGGACGAAGGTCGACGGCCAGGACGTCCGCCGCAGCGCCGACGCGCTCGGGGTGCTGCGGGTGGTGCTGTTCGCCCCCGAGGACCTCACGATCGTGCGTGGCGACCCGGCCGAGCGTCGCCGCTTCCTCGACGAGCTCCTGTCGCAGCGGCGACCGGCGTACGCCGCGGCGCGCAGCGAGTACGACCGCGTCCTGAAGCAGCGCAACAACCTCCTCAAGCAGGCACGCCAGCTGGCGCCGGCGGCGCGCGCGGCCGCCGAGACCACCGTGGAGGTGTGGACCGAGCAGCTCGTGGCGCACGCCACCACCGTCGTCGCGGCACGCATCGCCGCCGTCCACGCCCTCGCCGGACCCGTGGACCGCTCCTACCGCGATCTCGCCGACCGTCCCGAGCGGATCCGGCTGACCTACCGCTCGTCGGCCGACCTGTCGGTGGTGGGCGATCCCGCCGAGGGCGTCCCGGACCGCGGGCCCATCGAGACGGCCATCCGGACCGCGCTTGCGGCGGCCGCCGACGAGGAGCGCCAGCGGGGGGTCACGCTCGTGGGTCCGCACCGCGACGACCTCGACCTCGACATCGGCGAGCTCGCGGCCCGCAGCTACTCGAGCCACGGCGAGGCGTGGTCGCTGGCGCT
>JAHWJY010000284.1 GCA_019348135.1 Actinomycetota bacterium | reverse complement strand
CGGATCGCGACCCGGCGGGAGGCGTCGTAGGCGCCGTGCTCGACGAGCATCCGGTCCGCGTCACGCAGACGACCGATGACCAGGCGCAACAGGCGGAACGACAGTTCGGGGTCGGATGCGACGAGCTCGCGGTAGCGCGCGGCCGGCACCACCACGGCCTCGACGTCGTCGAGCGCGGTCACCGTGGCCGAGCGTGGCCCTCCATCGAGGACACCGAGCTCGCCGATGACCTCACCGGGTCCGCGGAGGGCGAGCACCACCTCCCGCCCCTCGGGCGTGAGGTAGGACACCTTGACCCGCCCGACCTGCAGCAGGAACACCGCGTCCGACGGCTGCTGCTCGCGGCAGAGCACCGAGCCACGGGCGTACCGACGCGCGATCCCGCGGGACCGCAGCTGCGCGCTCGGATCCCCCGAGGGCGCTGGCGCTCCGACCTCGATGGGCGGTGACCCGGCATCCTCCATCGAGCTCCCTCCGTCGGAGGGAGAGCCTGCGAGATGCGGCGCCTCGACGCAAGCGCCAACGGCGTCAGGACGCCTCGTGCGCCGCAGCATGTCGGGCCTCGGCGTCCCTCTCGATCCTGTCGGCGATCGCGGGGAACTCGTACAGCAGGGCCTGGAAGTCGCGGATGCCCAGGACGAGCAGGCGCACCGACGTCAGGGTCGTGACGGTGGCGTTGCGGCGGACGCGGTCGAGCAGGGCGATCTCGCCGAGCACGGTGCCGGCGCCGACGACGGCGATCTCGTGACCGTCGCGTTCGATGAGGATCATCCCGTCGAGCACGATGAGCGCCTCACCGCCGAACGCCCCCTGGCGGGCGAGCTCGGTCCCCGCGGGCCGCTCGATCTCGTCGGCGAGGGTCGCGAGGCGCGACAGCTGTCGGCGTGAGAGACCGTCGAACAGCTCCAGTCGTGCGATGCCGTCGATCTTGGGGTCGTGGAAGGTACGCATGTCGAGCTCCTCGGTGGGTGGAGCTCGACCCTCGACCGAGCGGGCTCTTCCTTCCAGGTACTCCGTCACACAACGCGCCGGACACGCTGTCAGGTGACAGGACGATGCCGGGGTGACAGGCTCGCGTCATGGGGCCGATCCGGTACGTGGAGACCGACGGCGTCCACCTCGCCTACCGCGTCGTGGGCGACGGCGGCAGCGACATCGTCTGGGTGCCGGGATGGTTCTCCGACATCGACGAGTCCCTGAACGTCCCGGGGCTCGCGGCGTTCCTCGAGGAGCTCGCCGGGCTGGGGCGGCTCATCATGTTCGACAAGCGCGGGATGGGGCAGTCGGACCGCGTCCAGGAGGGCCACTACCCGTCCCTGGAAGAGCGCGTGGGTGATCTGCTCGCCGTGATGGACGCTGCCGGCTCGGAGCGGGCTGCGCTCGTGGGAGTCTCCGAAGGCGCCGCGCAGTCGCTGCTCGCAGCGGCGCGGCATCCGGATCGGGTGACATCGGTGGTGTCGATCGGGGGATGGGCCCGGCTCCTGGCTCCCGCGGGCGACCCGGGCATCGGTCTCCCCCGAGCGTCCCTGGACGAGTTCACGGCGACGGCGCGGGAGCACTGGGGGACGGGCCGGGGGGTCGGTGTCGTGGCCCCGAGCGTGGCCCACGACCCCTTGTTCCGGGAACGGTGGGCGACCTACGAGCGACGTGCGGCCTCGCCGGGCGCGTTCGAGGCGTACAGCGAGATGCTGGGTGACGTCGACGTGCGCGATGCCCTCGACGACGTCACGGTCCCCGTCCTGCTGATCCACTCGCAGGGCGACCGGATGGTCTCGGTGGACCAGAGCCGCTACATGGCCGACCGGTTGCCCGACGCACGGCTCGTCGAGATCGCGAGCTCGGACCACATCACCTACATCAGCGACCCGGAGCTCGTGCTCGAGGAGATCGAGCAGCACCTGACCGGTCGGTCCGACCGCTCGACGGGCCCCCGGCGGTTCGCGGCCGTGCTGTTCGTCGACATCGTCGGGTCCACCGGTCGGGTCTCCGATGCGGGGGACCGGTCGTGGACGTCGCTGCTGCGCAGCTTCGAGGCGATCGTGGACAAGGAGGTCACCGGTCACGCAGGGCAGGTGGTCAAGTCGCTGGGTGATGGGAGCCTCGCCGTCTTCGACGATCCGCAGGCCGCGGTCCTGACGGCTCGCGCCCTCCACCGCGAGGTCGCCCGCCTCGGCGTCGAGCTGCGCAGCGGCGTCCACTGCGGCCAGGTGGAGGTGCTCGGCGACGACATCGGCGGCATCGCCGTCCACATCGCCTCGCGCGTGATGGATGCGGCCCCACCGCGAGGCACGTTCGTGTCGTCCACGGTCCGGGACGTGCTGCTGGGGTCGGGCCTCGTGTTCGCTCCCGCCGGCACCCACGTGCTCAAGGGCGTGCCCGGTGAGTGGACGCTCTTCGAGCTGTCGACCGACCGAGCACGCATCCGCTCCGGGAACGAGCGGAACGGACAGCCGTGACCGCAGGCCTGCCGCCGGTACGCGATGGGGGTCACCGGGCCCGTCCACGGTGGGAGGGTCGGTTCAGAAGGCCAGCCGGTGGCGCTCGACGAGCGGCATGGTGGCATCGAAGTCCAGCTCGGCGCCGTACTCCGCGGCCATCGCCGCGAGCGTCTCCGGATCGGGGAGGCCC
>JAHWJY010000283.1 GCA_019348135.1 Actinomycetota bacterium | reverse complement strand
CGCGATCGCCGACGAGGCGTGGCCGATCCTGCGCTCCAAGCACCGCGAGCGCGAGGGCCAGCTGATCGAGCAGGCCAAGGACCGGGCCCTCGCCGGCGGTGCCGGCGCGCTCGGCCTCCGCAACGTCCTGAACGCGTTGAACGAGGGCCGTGTCGCCCACCTGCTCGTGCGCTCGGACCTCGAGCTCGAGGGCTACTCGACCAGCGAGGACACGCTGCACGCCGAGGTCGGCGGGGCTGCCGCCCAGGCCGGCTACGAGATGCACCCCGAGGAGCACTTCGTCGAGCGCATCCTCGAGAAGGCGATCTCGATGGGCGGCCGCGTGACCCCGGTCGACGAGGAGGCCGCCGACCTGCTCGACGAGCACGACGGCGTCGCCGCTCTCCTGCGGTGGTGAACGCCGACCCGCCGGACGCCGGCCCGGGGGACCTCCACGGTCCCTCGGACCCGCCGTCCGAGCCCCTGACGCACCACCTCCTCGACGAGCCCGGGACCGACGTGGCCGACCGGTGGCGCGCCGAGGGCTTCGGGGACGACCTCGAGGTCGGAGCCGGCGGCGACATCGCCTGCGGTTGCCACCGGACGCACGCGCCCGAGGAGTTCACCGTCGTGCACCAGTACCGCTACGAGGGCACGACGAACCCGGGCGACGAGCAGATCTCGATCGCCGCGGAGGGCCCGTGCGGGCGGCGCGGCACGATGACGCTCGCCTACGGGCCCTACGCCAGCGCCGACGAGGCCGAGGCGGCGCGTCGTCTCGCCCCGCCGACCGACTGACCCCCGACGCGACGGTGGCGGGGCGGGGTTGCCGCGGCACCCGGGCTCGGTACGGTGGCGTCCGCCGGTGCGCCCGAGGGCGCGCTCCAGACGCTTCCCCGACGACGGAGGTCGGCCGCCGTGGCCCTGTCGCCCACCCCCGATCCGCAGTCCCTGCGTGCCGCCGTGGACCGTGGGTTCGAGCTGCACGAGGCCGGCGACCTCGAGACCGCGCTCACCCACTACGACGCCGTCCTTGCCGGCGCCACGCCCGCCACGGACCCGGTGACGGTCGAGTCGCTGTTCGCGGCCCGGTTCGACCGCGCCGTGGTCCTGACCGAGCTCGGTGAGCTCGAGGACGCCGCCGACGCGTTCGCCGCGGCCGCCGGTGGCCTCCCGGTCGGCGACCCCGAGGTCGCGCACGAGATCGCCATGGCCGAGCTCAACCGGGGCGTCTGTCTGCAGCTGCTGGACCGCTCCGACGAGGCGCTGACGGTCTACGCCTCGGTCGTGGGCCGCTTCCCCGACCCCGTCGACCCGGTGCTCCGTGAGCAGGTCGTCAAGGCGATGGTCAACCGCTGCGCGACGCTCGACGAGCTCGGTCGCCGGCGCGAGGCTGTCGACGCCGTCGACGGGGTGCTGCGGTTCCTGGAGGACTGCGACGACGTCTGGGTCGCGGAGCAGCGGGCCCTGCTCGGCGAGGTCCGTCGGACCGCCCTGGCCCTGGCCGACTGACGCCGGCCGGGTCACGGCCGGGCGGGCCGTCCGGACACCCGGCGACGGGCCGCCCCCGCCCCGCCCGCACGGGCGGGAGGCCGGGCCTCGGCCCGTCCCTTCGGCCGCGCTGTAGGCCTCGCCCGGAGCATCCCTCCCGCCACCTTCGTCCCACGGCAACGACGACGAGGTTGGCAGATGACGCTCGACGTGACGACGAGGATCGCGACGGTGCTCGTCGCGACCTTCTCCATCCTGCTGTTCAGCTGAGGCGCCGCCCGGGCCCGCGCGAGCGCCCGGACAGGTGTACGGAGGTAGGTAACCTCCCGGCCGGATGGGCGGTGACCGCCCCCGGGAGCGGGGGTCGGAACAACCGGGATGTCCGACTCGTTCGTTGCGCAGTTCCCCCTGCGCCGCGAACCGCTCGGATCCCGTGTTGCTCCACCGCTCCCTCCGTCTCGTCGCCCTCGTCCTCGCCGTCGCGATGCTGCTCGCCCTGCCCACGGTGCAGGCGGTCGGGGAGCCCCCGCGGACGGTCGTGAGCGAGCGGACGGTCGCGCTACCGGGTGACGACGAGCCCGTCCGGGTCGAGGTCGAGGACCTCGTGTCCGTCACGGCCGACATCTCCGAGGAGCACGTCGAGGTCCGGTGGCGCTCCCCCGACGGCTGGTCCGACTGGCTGCACTTCTCGGTCTCCGGCGACCACGCGCCCGACCCCGGCACCGCCGAGGAGCGCACCTTCCAGCCGGGCGTCTCCGAGCCGGTGTGGACCGGCGAGGTCGACGCCATCGAGCTCCGCGCCCACGAGCCCGTGGCCGTGTCGGTCGAGCTCGTGACCATGACCGGCGGGCTCGGCTACCGCGCCGACGCGACGCCAGCCGCGACGGCCGAGGCCTTCGGGGTGTGGCCGCCGATCGTCCCGCGCACCGCCTGGGACCCGAAGGGCGACTGCCGCCCCACCTCCGGTCCCGACGTCTCGCCCTCCGCCGAGCGGATCTTCGTCCACCACACCGCCATCTTCCCCGACTACCCACGGTCCGCGGGCGACGACGTCGTGCGCGCCGTGTGTCTGGGCCACGTCAAGAACCGCGGGTTCTCCGACGTGGGCTACAACTTCCTGATCGACCGCTACGGCGTCATCTACCAGGGCCGCGAGGGCG
>JAHWJY010000282.1 GCA_019348135.1 Actinomycetota bacterium | reverse complement strand
TGCACGCCGTTGTCGCCGAGCACCTCGCCGAGGAACTCCGACGCGCCGTTGGCGACCAGGTGCTGGTCGGTGAAGCTCGAGGCCGAGGCCACGAAGACCGTGAGCTTCACGACCCGGACGAAGCCGAGGTCGCCGGCGGCGGCCTTGGCCTGGGCGAGGACGTTGATGGCCGCCTGGCGGGCGAGCTGCTGCCCGGTGAGGAGGTCGATCTCGCGGCCGAGCTTGCCGGTCGACAGGAGCTTGCCGTCGACCACCGGGAGCTGCCCGGCGGTCAGCACGAGCGAGCCGGTGCGCGCGAACGGCACGTAGGCGGCGGCGGGCGCGGGCGGCTCGGGGAGCTCGATGCCGAGCTCGGCGAGCCGTTCCTCGGGGGAGGCCACTCAGCCCTCCTGCGCGGGACGCTTGAAGTACGCGACGTTGTCGGCGACGGCCACGAGCTCCCAGCCCTGCGAGCCCCACTGGTTCAGGATCTGCTGCAGGGCGTGGCTGATGAGCGGGGCGGTCGCGTACTCCCAGGTGGTCACGGTGGGGCTTCCTCGCTGCGGGGGATGAGGGACGGGGGACGTTCCTACCGCAGCCGACGCGCAGGCCACAACCCCGCCGGCCCGGGCCGGTGTCCCGGGGGGCGTGCGGGACGATCCGTTCAGCCGGCCCGCTTGTGGAGGCCCTGGCGCTGCAGGAGGACGGTGCGGCGATCGGCCTCACCGAGCCCGCCCCAGACGCCGTAGAGCTCCTCCTGCCCGAGCGCGTACTCGCGGCACGGCTCGAGCGCGGGGCAGCTCCGGCAGATCTCCTTCGCCTCGGCCTCGCGGGCCAGGCGTTCACGCTTGGGCTCGAACCGGTTCGGTCCGAAGAACAGGGTCGCATCGCGCCCGCGACACCGGGCGTCGAGCTCCCAGCCGTCGGGTGCCTCGAAGGAGAAGAGCAAAGGTCGTGCCCTCGGTTCCCGGAACGGGTGCCTCGCGAGCCCCCGTTCGCCTCAACTGCTGACACCGGGGAACCTACGACCCACCACCCGTCATGACTAGACCTGCGCCGCTTGCTGTCACCGACGCAGCGCTAGCTGTTGCGAGCATCCGCGGGGACGGCGGGCTCGGCCGCGGCATCGAACGGCTCGACCAGCACGGTCGCGCCCTCCACCCCGGTGACCTGCACGGGCGTGCCGACCTTCGCGCGTCTGGCGTCGCCGATCCAGCGTGCGCGCCACAGCGCCCCGTCGATGTAGACGTGGCCCTCGGGGTTCAGCACCGAGCGGACGATGCCGGGACGGCCGACGAGGTCCTCGACGACGAGGTCGTCGGGCCCCGCCTGGGCGCGCAGGACGGTCGTCATCACGAACACGAAGAACACGAGCGCCGAGACCGTCGTCGCCGCCACCAGGTAGCCGGACAGCCCGATCGACGGCGAGTCGTAGAGGCGCAGCGAGCCGACCACGAACGCGGCCGTGGCGGCGACGGTCACCGGGCCGAACCCGGCGATGGCGACGTCGACCGCGAACAGGGCGAGCCCGAGGACCAGCAGCGCCACCGCCCACCACGTGACCGGCAGGACCGTCAGCCCGAAGACCCCGATGCCGAGCATGACGAGACCGGCGACGCCGGCGACGCCGAAGCCGGGCTGGAAGACCTCGAACAGCAGCATCGCGAGGCCGATGACGAGCAGCAGGTAGATGAACACGGGCGTGGTCGCGGCGTGCAGCATCCGGCGCACGAGCCCGAGCGAGTGGAACCGGACGCCGACCTCGTCGCGGCGGATGCGCAGGGTGTGCTCGCCGTCGGCGGTCGTGACCGTGACCCCGTCGAGCTCGACGAGCAGCGGCTCGAGGCCGTTGGCGAGGACGTCGAGCTCGCCGGCGAGACGCTCGGCGACGACCCCCTCGCGCAGCACCTCGGCGCCGAGCTCCCCTTCCGGCCAGCCGGGTCCGACGCCGACGTCGACGACCGCGTCGGGGACGCCGTCGGCCAGGTCCACGGGCAGCAGCGGTCCGATGACCGCGTCGACCGCAGCCGCGCGGACGTGCGCCTCGGCGAGGAGGAGCAGGGCGCCACCGGCGGCCTGGGCGCCGGCGGCGCGGGGGCCGACGAACACCGCGACGGGGACGGCACTGCCGTTGACGGCCTCGAGGAGCCCGTCGAGATCGGCGCTCACCAGGCCGGGCGAGTCCACCTGCAGGACGACGAGCTCGGAGCCGCGCTCGTTCGCGCCGGCGATGACGTCACGGATCTGGGCCGCGACCGGGGGGTCGATGAACCCGTCGACGGGGAGGATGTCGACGACGTGCGTCGCGCCCTCGAGGTCGCCACCGCCCCCGACCTGGGCGCGCGCCGGCGTCGCCACGAGGGTCGCCACCGACAGGGCCAGGAGCAGGCCGAGGAGGAGTCGGCGCGCGGCCGCGAGGGGGGTGGTCCCGGCGGGCGGGGGGAAGGAGGTCCCGGCGGGCGGGCGGGGAGAGGTCATGGTGCGCGGAGGGTACCGACCCACGGACCGTGCCCCGCAGTCGCAGCGGCTCCGGGGCCGGCCCTACCCTGCGGGACATGTCCGCCCCCACCCTGACCCCCTCCGTCACCCCCGTCCCCGCGGTGCCGGACGGCTTCGACGAGCTCCTCTCGGCGAACGTGGCGATCGTCACCGGCAAGGGCGG
>JAHWJY010000105.1 GCA_019348135.1 Actinomycetota bacterium | reverse complement strand
GACCGAACGCGAGCGTCGACGGGATGCCCTCGACGACCATCTCGTCGATCGCGCGCACCATCCGCAGGCGCGCCTGGTCGCGATCCTCGCCCCACACGATGAGCTTGCCGAACATCGAGTCGTACGACCGCGGGATCTCGTAGCCGGAGAAGGCCGAGGTGTCGATGCGCACGAACGGGCCGAGCGGCGGGCGGAACTCGGTGATCAGGCCGGGGGAGGGCACGAAGCCGGCCGCGGGGTCCTCGGCGTTGAGCCGCAGCTCGATCGAGTGACCGCGCAGCTGGACGTCCTCCTGGGTGAAGCCGATGCCGTCGCCGGCGGCGATGCGGAGCTGGGCCTGGGCGAGGTCGACGCCCGTGACCATCTCGGTGACGGGGTGCTCGACCTGCAGCCGGGTGTTCATCTCGAGGAAGTAGAACGTCTCGCCGTCGTCGTCGAGCAGGAACTCGCAGGTCCCGGCGTTGTAGTAGCCCATCTCCTTCGCGACCCGGATCGCGGCCTCGCCGATGCGGTCACGCAGCTCCTGGGTCATGCCGGCGGCCGGCGCCTCCTCGACGAGCTTCTGATGGCGGCGCTGCAGCGAGCAGTCACGTTCCCCGAGGTGGATCATCGTGCCGTCGAGGTCGCCGAGGACCTGGATCTCGATGTGCCGCGGACGCTCGAGGTAGCGCTCGAGGTAGCACTCGCCGCGCCCGAAGGCCGCCTTGGACTCGCGGATGGCGGCCTCGAGCGCCTCCTTCATCTCGTCGGCGTTCTTCACGACCTTCATGCCGCGGCCACCGCCGCCGAACATGGCCTTCACCGCGACGGGGTAGCCGTGCTCCGCGCCGAACTTGACCGCCTCCTCGGGATCCTCCGTCGGCTCCTCGGTCCCGGGGACGACGGGCACGTCCGCGTTGTGCGCGACCTCGCGTGCCGACAGCTTGTCGCCCATCCGGCGGATCGCCTCGGCGGGCGGGCCGACGAACACGAACCCGGCCTCGTCGCAGGCCTCGGCGAAGTCGGCGTTCTCCGACAGGAACCCGTAGCCGGGGTGGATCGCGTCGACACCGGCGTCGCGCGCGACGTCGAGGATGCGCTCGATGTTGAGGTAGGACTCGGCGGCCGGCGCCGGCCCGAGCAGGTGCGCCTCGTCGGCGAGCCGCACGTGGAGGGCGTCGCGGTCCGCCTCGCTGTAGACGGCGACGGCCCGGACCCCCAGCTCCTGGCACGCACGGATGATCCGGATCGCGATCTCGCCGCGGTTGGCGACCAGGACGGCATCGAACACGGGCAGGCCTCTCTGAAGGGATCGCGCCGAGGGGGGCTCGCGCCCGGCACGCGGGTGGCATCGTAGACCGGGTCCCGAAGCGCCCTCCAACCGCGCGGACACCCGCGGCGGTTTGGCGGCGCCGCCCCCGTCCGGGGACACTGGGGGTCACGACACCACCCGCCCCGACTCCTGGAGGCTCCCGATGGCACGCTCGCTCCGCTCCGCACGCCACCTCGTCCTCGCCGTCGGCGCGGCCGTCGCGCTCGCCGCCTGCGGCGGAGGCGACGACGGTGCCACGACCGACGACCCGGCCGTCGCCGGCGCGCTCGCGGTCACGGGCACGGACGGGCTGAAGTTCGAGCCGACGAGCCTCGAGGCCGAGGCCGGCGAGGTCACGGTCAGCCTGACGTGCGGGGAGGCGGTGGCGCACAACTTCGTGATCGAGGAGATCGACGACAAGGTCGCCGACTGCAACGCCGGCGGGACCGACACCGGGACCGTCGAGCTCGAGGCCGGCGAGTACACCTTCTACTGCGACCTCCCCGGCCACCGCTCGGCGGGCATGGAGGGCACCCTCACCGTCGCCTGAGCGTCGGCGGTGCGCCGACACCGGCGCCGTCGACCGCTTGACCTACACTCCGCCGCCGACGCGCTCGTCGCCAAGGAGACCGTCCCGATGTCCCGCCGTTCGCTGTCATCCGCCGTGGCCCTCGTGGGCACCGCGGTCCTCCTCGCCGGCTGCCAGTCCGTGGACCAGGACGCGATCCAGGCCGAGGCGTTCGCCTGTCCCGAGGGCTCGGAGTGCTACGACGAGGTCAAGCCCATCGGGCCCGGCGGCAAGCTGGTCGTGACCACCGGCGAGTTCTTCTTCGACATCCAGGAGGGCGTGGCCATCGACGGCCCCGTCACCATCGAGCTGATCAACGAGGGCGACGCGCTCCACAACTTCCGTATCGACGCGGCCGCCGGCGACGACAAGAAGGTCGAAGCGAACGCCGGCGAGACCGTCGAGGGCAGCCTCGAGCTGTTCGGCGGGACGGAGTACACCTACTACTGCGACGTCCCCGGACACCGCGGGCAGGGGATGGAGGGCTTCCTCACCGTCTACCTCGACGAGCAGGCCGCGCGTGAGGAGGGTGCCTTCGAGGAGGGCGCCGGCGAGGAGGACGGCCCCGGGGCGGGTGACGCCGAGGGCGAGAACCCCGACGTCCCCGCCGAGGACGCCGAGCCCGAGCCCGCCCAGGGCGACGAGACCGAGGTCGGCCCCGGGAACACCCGCGCCCCGACCGAGGACGACACCGAGGCGTGAGCCGCGGCCTCCCCTCAGCGTCCCCGGGACGCGACCGCGGGGTCGAAGCCGTAGGGCAGCTCGAGACGGTGCGCGCGTAGCAGCTCCGCGTCGCCGAGGACGGCCGCGGTCGCGCCCTCGGCGACGACGCGACCGTGGTCGACGATCACCGCACGCTCGCAGAGCTCGAGCGCGAACGGCAGGTCGTGGGTGATGACGATCTGCGTCTGGGCGAGCGACCGCAGCACCTCGACGAGCTCACGCCGGCCGGCGGGATCGAGCCCGGAGGTCGGCTCGTCGAGCACGAGCACGTCGGGTTCCATGGCGAGCACGGTCGCGAGCGCGACGCGTCGCTTCTCGCCACCGCTCAGGTGGTGGGGGGCACGGTCCGCGACGTCGGCCGCCCCGACGGCGACGAGCGCGCGCTCGACCCGCCCGTCGAGCTCCCCGCCGCGCAGCCCGAGGTTGGCGGGGCCGAAGGCGACGTCCTCCCGGACCGACGGCATGAACAGCTGGTCGTCTGCGTGCTGGAAGACGAGACCGACCCGCCGTCGGACCTCCGCGAGGTCCGGCTCCGCGACGCGGAGGTCGCCGATGGCGACCGTGCCGGCCTCGGCGACGTGGATGCCGTTCAGGTGCAGCGCGAAGGTGGTCTTGCCCGCCCCGTTGGGGCCGAGCAGGGCCACGCGCTCGCCGGCGGACACCTCGAGGTCGAAGCCGTCGAGCGCCCGGTGCCCGTCGGGGTAGGAGAACACGAGGCCGTGCGCCGCGACCGCCAGCGCCCTCACGTCGTCACCGCCGCGGCGAGCGCGGTCGCGGCGACGACACCGGCGACCGTGGCCCCCCGCAGCCAGTCCGCCCGCGTGGCCGTGCGGGTGTCGAGCTCGGGCATCGTGCCGGTGAACCCGCGGGCCAGCATGGCGGCGTGGACGCGCTCGCCCCGCTCGTAGGAGCGGACGAAGACCGCGCCGGCGGCCGAGGCGACGGGCCGTGCCTCCCACAGCCACCGCGGGGCGTAGCCGCGTGCCCGCATGGCCACGCGTGTCCGCCGCAGCTCGTCGGCGATGAGCGTCAGGTAGCGCAGCATGAACGTGGCGATGAGCGTGATGGCCACGGGGACGCGCAGGCGCTCGAGCCCCTTGAAGATGCGCGCCTCCTCGGTCGTCCCGGCGACGACGATCGACACCGACGCACCGAGGACGGCCTTCGCGAGGACGTTCCAGGTGCCCCACAGCCCGTCCCGGGACAGCCCCACGCCGAGGACGGTCACCTCCTCGCCGCCGGCGACGAACGGGATGGTGAACGCGAAGGCCACGAAGGGCAGCACGATCGCGAGCCGGCGCAGCACGAACCGCGGTGGCAGCTCCGCGGCCGTCACGACGGCGGCGAGGACGGCGGCGTGGAGGGCGAACGCCCACACCGCCTCGCGCGGCGTCGTCGCGATGGCGACGACGCTGGCGAAGCCGGCGGCGAGCTTGGCCTCCGGTCCCATGCGGTGGACCGTGCTGTGGCCGTGCTGGTAGAGCGCGTGTGCGTGTCCGGCCCCCACGACGTCAGCCCACGCCGGCGCGGGCGGGGCCGTGCTCGTGCTCGCCCTCGCTGGCTCGTCCCCGGCCGCGGCCCCGTCGCACGGCGGCGACGAGGCCGGCGCCGACGGCGAGGGTGATGACGACGCCGGCGGTCCCGGCCACGGCGAGGCTCAGGGACTCGTTGCGGAGGCCGTGGGTGGCGTAGTCCGCGAAGGGCGCGTCGGCGAGCGCGTGGTCGCGGGCCACCTCGGCGATGCCCGTGTCCTCGGCGACGCGCTCGAGGCCGTCGGGGGCGGGGGCGGCGAACTGGCTGACGACGGTCGCGAGGAGCAGCGCCACCAACGCGCCGGCGAGGAGGAAGCCGCGCATCCCGATCGAGGCCCGGTCGCGCAGTGCGACCCGGTCGAGGTCGTGCACGCCGGCGACGAGGTCGGGCCGTGCGGCGAGGACGGCGCCGACCGTGAGACCCGTGAGCACGCCCTCGCCGATGCCGATCAGCAGGTGGACCCCGACCATGGCCCCGAACACGGTGTCGAACGGCACGGGGAAGGTGGCCCCGAACAACCACTCGAGGGAGAAGGCCGTGGCGGAGAGGACCACCGAGACGCCGGCCGCGATGCCCGAGGCGAACACGACCCCGGTGGCGGTGCGGGGGAGGAGGCGCAGCAGCCCGCGGAACACCGCGTAGCCGCCGAACGCCGTGACCACGGCCATGTTGAGGACGTTGTAGCCCAACGCGGACACGCCCCCGTCCGCGAACAGCAGCGCCTGCACGATCACGACGACCGCGACGACCACCGAGCCGACGGCGGGCCCGAGGAGGATGGCCGCGAGCGCACCGCCGAGGAGGTGGCCCGTCGTGCCCGCCGCGACCGGGAAGTTGAACATCTGCGCGGCGAAGATGAAGGCGGCCGAGATGCCCGCGAGGGGGACCTGCCGGTCGGCGAGCTGCTCACGGGCCTGGCGCAGCCCCACGCCGATCGCCCCGGCCGAGATCGCGCCGGTCGCCACCGCCGTGCCGGCGTTCAGGAACCCGTCAGGTGCGTGCAACCTGCGTCCCTCCGGTCGCGGTGCCTCGGTTCGAGGTTACAGACTGTTGCGAGACGTTCGCAACAGACCACCGTCCGGATGGGTCACGCCCCGGTCGCGGCGATGCAGTCGGCGCAGGTCCCCGTGACCGTGAGCTCGATGTCGTCGGTGAGGAAGCCGTGGCCACGCCGGAGGTGCTCACGGACCTCGGCGACGACGGTGCCGACGTGGTGGTCGACGTCACCGCAGCGCTGGCACACGAGGTGGAAGTGCTCGTCGGGGTGGGCGAGCTCCCAGCGGCTCGCCTCCGCGTCCCCGAGCCGCGACTCACGGGCGAGCGACAGCTCCGAGAACAGCGCCAGCGAGCGGTACACCGACGCGAGGTTCACCCCGGGCTGGTCGCCGTGGACGCGCTCCGCGATCTCCTCGGCCGTGAGGTGCCCGCCGGCACGGCGCAGGACGTCCCAGACGGCGCGCCGCGGGCGGGTGACCCGGTGTCCGCGCTCGCGCAGGAGCTCGGCGATGTCCTGCTCGTCGACCATGGCCGGAGCGTAGCCACGGTCGTGGTCAGGCGGTCCAGCCCAGGAGCCGGTCGCCGGCCGTGGCGACCAGCAGGAGCAGGGCGACGGCCACGAAGGGGATCGCGAGCACGACGATGCCGCGACGGCGCCACCGCCAGATGAGCCACGCGAGGGCCGCCCACGCGAGCAGCAGCACCAGCACCGCCCAGCCCGGCGCGAACAGGCCGCTGCTGAGGTAGAGGAAGCCGACCATCGCGTGTAGCAGCACGGCGAACGCGAACGCGATGGCGGAGCCGGCCTGCCGGCCGAGATCGTGCTCGGGACCGCGCTGGCTCATCAGGTGAACAGCGGCGGGGCGGACGCGAGGTCGTCGGCGGAGACGAACGGACGCCTGCCGACGCCCTCCTGCAGCGCCGCGTCGACCCAGGCCGGCGTGGCCTCCGACGCGCCCTCGTCGACGGCGACCGGCGTGAGCGCCAGCACGACCGCGGCCAGCTCCTCGAGCGTGGGGTCCCCCCCGCGCGTGACGACGTAGCGCGGCCGGCCGCGGTCGGGGGTCGCGTCGTCGCAGCTCAGCTGCGCAGGGCATCGATCGGTCACAGCGGGATGTTCCCGTGCTTGCGCGCCGGCCGGCCCTCGCGCTTGGTGGCGGTGAACCGCAGCGCCTTGATGAGCTCGACGCGGGTCTGCGACGGCTCGATCACCGCGTCGATGTAGCCGCGCTCCGCGGCACGCCACGGGTTGGCGAGGTCCTCGGCGTACTGCTCCTCGAACTCGTCGTGGAGGGCGTCCTGGTCCTCGGCCTCCTCGAGCTCGCGGCGGTAGAGGATGTTGACCGCCCCCTTGGCGCCCATCACGGCGATCTCGGCCGTCGGCCAGGCGAGGTTGACGTCGGCGCCGAGGTGCTTCGACCCCATGACGTCGTAGGCCCCGCCGTAGGCCTTGCGCGTGATGATCGTGAGCTTCGGCACCGTCGCCTCGGCGTAGGCGTAGAGCAGCTTGGCGCCGTGGCGGATGATGCCGTTGAACTCCTGGTCCGTGCCGGGCATGAACCCCGGGACGTCCACGAAGGTGACGATCGGGATGTTGAAGGCGTCGCAGGTGCGGACGAACCGCGACCCCTTCTCCGAGCTCTCGATGTCGAGCACGCCGGCGAGGAACTGGGGCTGGTTGCCGACGATCCCGACCGTACGCCCCTCGAGGCGCGCGTAGCCGCAGATGAGGTTCTCGGCGAAGTGCTGGTGGACCTCGAAGAACTCGCCGTCGTCGACGACGTGGCGGACGACGTCGCGCATGTCGTAGGGGACGTTGGAGCTGTCGGGGATGAACGTGTCGAGCTCCTCGATCACCCGCTCCGGGTCGTCGCCCGTGTCGACCACCGGCGGCGTCTCGAGGTTGTTGCTCGGCAGGAAGGACAGCAGGTACGTGATGTCCTCGATGCACTGCTCCTCGTCCTCCGCCGCGAAGTGCGCGACCCCGGACTTCGAGGCGTGCGACATCGCGCCGCCGAGCTGCTCCATCGTCACGTCCTCACCGGTGACCGTCTTGATGACGTTCGGCCCCGTGATGAACATGTGGCTCGTGTCCTTGACCATGAACACGAAGTCGGTGATCGCCGGCGAGTAGACCGCGCCGCCGGCGCAGGGCCCCATGATCGCGCTGATCTGCGGGATGACGCCCGAGCTGCGGACGTTGCGGAGGAAGATGTCGCCGTAGCCACCGAGCGACACGACGCCCTCCTGGATGCGGGCGCCGCCGGAGTCGTTGATGCCCACGACCGGCACGCCCATCTTCGCGGCGAGGTCCATGATCTTGACGACCTTGGCGGCGAACACCTCGCCGAGGGAGCCGCCGAAGGCCGTGAAGTCCTGGCTGAAGACGCACACGCGACGACCGTCGACCGTGCCGTGCCCGGTGACCACGCCGTCGCCGAGGATCTTCTTCTCCTCGATGCCGAAGCCGGTGGCGCGGTGGACCGCGAAGGCGTCGGTCTCGACGAACGAGCCCTCGTCCAGGAGGAGGTCGATGCGCTCGCGGGCGGTGAGCTTGCCGCGGTCGTGCTGCTTGGCGATCGCCTCCTCGCCGCCGCCGGCGAGGGCCTCCTCGCGCCGCCGGCGCAGCTCCGCGAGCTTGTCCTTGGTGGTCTGCACGGGGCGCACCTCGGTCTCGGTGGGGGCTCTTCACAGAACCGTCTCCTGCGACGGTTCCCATCGACCGGGCATGCTAGTGGCCGCGGCTGACCGCTCGATCAGGGTGGGAACCGTCTCAGGAGACGGTTCTGAGGGGAAGCAGGTGACGAGGTGGCAGCGGAGGGACGAGGCAGGGTCGAGGCGCAGTTGGCCGGGCCGTCGATCTGGTCGCGGCTGGAGGTGCTCGAGGAGACGACGTCGACGAACGACGTCGTCGC
>JAHWJY010000104.1 GCA_019348135.1 Actinomycetota bacterium | reverse complement strand
AGAGGGCGGTCACGGTCGTCGCTGCGCTCGGCGGAGCGGAGACGTCCAACCGGAGGCCGTCGCTCGAGAACGTCAGCGTGAAGGTGAAGAACGAGGGTGTGGACGTACAGCCGAAAGGGTCGGAGCGCGTCGATCCGCCCACGTCCGCTTCCCTCGCAGTTGCGCGGTCAGTAGTTGAACGTCAGCGCCCCACCGCTGGTGAACTCGTACACCGACGGTGCTCCCTTGACCTCGGCGTTGTCGACCCAGTCCGCGTCCTGGAGGCCATGCGTCTTCACGCACACGGGGCAGGCGTAGAACCGCCCGCCTTTGTCGATGTACTCGGCGTGGAGGTCCGCGATCGACGGCGCATCCGGCACGTTCACGCCGTCGACGTAGCCCTCGGTGGCGAGGTGGACGCCGTCCTTGGTGAGCCACATCAGGGCCTGCTTGCCGGCCCGAAGGGCCTCGACGCCCATCAGGTAGCCGATCAGGACCGCCTCCGGGTCGTCGTCGCCGTGGGTCTGTCCGATCACGACCTTGTCGTCAGCTGCCATGTCCTCGCTCCTCGTGGCTCGTGCTGCTCGTGGCTGCCGTGCGGTGATCCGCGCGGATATCTCGTCCGTCCGTCAGAGCAGATCGGCGAGCAGCGCGGCGGCCCGGGCCGCGCCGTCGGTCGCCACGGGGCGGTACGTCACGGGCGCGCCGATGCGGTCGGCGATGGCCGTGGCGAGCCGGTCGGGCGTCGCCTCGTCGTAGGTCAGTGGTGTGCCAGCGCCGTACCGGGCGAGCCGGTGGGGGACGTGGCGGCTCTGCTCGAAGTGGTTGCGCAGCGGGATGTTGATGAACGGCCGGCCGGAGGCGGTCAGCTCCATGCACGTCGTGAGTCCCCCCTGGACGACGGCGAGATCGCACACGGCGAGGTGTCGGTACAGCTCCGGGACGTACGTGCGGACCTCGAGGCCGTCGGGCGCGACGATCGAGTCCGCGTCGATGCGTGGTCCCGCGACGACCACCATGCGGAGGTCCGGGACCCTGCGCTTCGCCTCGGGGAAGGCGTCCTGCACCCGCTGGAGGAGGTGGCCTCCCACGCCCGATCCTCCCACGGTGACGATGCACACGCGTTCGTCCGGGCGGTAGCCGAGCTCGTCGCGGACCTCATCGCGGTCGAGCTGGTCCGGGTCGAAGCCGGTCACGTAGCCGGCGAAGTCGTAGTGCTGCTCGGTCCACTCGCGGATCGAGGGGAGGCCGGGACCGAAGTCGTCGGGGACGATGTCGTCGGGATCGCCGACGAAGATCGCCCGGTCACGGATCCGTGGGTAACGGGCGATGTGCTCGATCATCTCTGCGTTGTAGTCGGCTGTCAGGAGGGCCTCGTGCTCGCCGCCGCTCGGCATGGGCAGCCACCCGACGAAGTCGGTGAACCAGGCGTAGGCGTAGCGCTTCAGCTCCGGGTTCTCGTGCAGGAAGTAGTCGACGTCCCACGCCTCGTCCCCGATGACGAGGTCGTAGTCGCCGTCCGCGACGACATCCTGGAAGACCATGAAGTTGGCGACGAGGATCTCGTCCATGCGCCGCCACGCCTGGAAGCAGTGCAGGTCGTGCTCCGCCGACTCGCCCTCGATGTGGGCCGACTCGTTGGAGAGCAACGCGCTGGCGGGGTGCACCGCCTCGTCGGCGTCCTCGAGCACCCGTGTGACGGGGTGTTGCGCGAGCCAGTCGATGCGGAGGTCCGGGTGGTGGGTGCGCAGCGCCTGGGCGACGGCCACGTCGCGCTTGGCGTGGCCGAGACCGATCGGTGACGACAGGTACAGCGCGCGCTTGGGACGTGCCCGCGCACGCGTCCGGGTGAGCATGTCCGTGGGCGCCGCCACGTCGGCGATGCCCCGGACGAACTCGGCGATGAGCGTGTTGACCAGGACGGGATCGCGCGCCTGGGGGAGGTGGCCGGCACCGACGATCGACACGAAGCGACCACCGAGGAGGTCCGCCAACGCACGACCTCGCTGGATGGGGATGACGCGGTCGTCGCTGCCGTGCAGCACGAGCGTCGGCACCGCGACCTCGTCGCACCACGAGCGGACGGTCGCCTCGTCGACCGTCTCGGGCGCATCGTGGTCAGCGAGGACCACCTCCGGCGTCGTCTCCAGGCCCCAGCCGATGCAGTCCTCGATCTGCTTGGTCGAGTGCGGCTCGGTGAAGCACTGCGCGAAGAAGAAGCCGAGGAAGTCCTCCCACTGCTCCAGCCAGTGGTGCCGGTTGTACTTCGACCATCCCTGAGGCTGGTCCTGGCGCTCGTCGAAGGCGGCGAAGGCGGGCGCCCGTTCCGGCGCGGGCTCGCCGATCGGCAGGGCTGGGGCGACGAAGATCGAGCCGGAGAACCGCTCCGCCTGCTCGGCCAGTGCGCGCAGGGTCCATCTGGCACCCGCAGACAGCGACACGCTCACGGCCCGGTCGGTCCCGGTGGCGTCCATCACGGCGATGGCGGCATCGACGTAGCGAGCCGAGGTGTAGGACGCGGGATCGAGCGCGCGATCCGAACGGCCGTTGCCGGGACCATCGAAGGTAACCACCCGGAAGTGGCGTGCGAGATAGGGGATCTGCGCCTTCCAGAACCGGGCGTTGATGATCGTCCACGTCGGCATCAACAGGATGGTCGTCGCGCCGGCGCCGAAGATCTCGTAGCCGATCTTGACCCCGGCGACGTCGACGTACCCCTCGGCGGTGGGGACAGCAGCTCTCATCCCTCGTCCTCCTCGACCGCCCGGATCACCCCACCGACCGCACGTAGTGCGCGCATCACCCGGGCACGTGCCTGCTCGTCGTCCCGTTCCAGCAGCAGGACGCTCTCCGCGCCGAGGAAGGTGAAGCAGACGAGGTCTCCCAGCTGCGCCGGCGACAGCGGGCCGTTGCCGAGATCGCGGTCAACGACCTCTGCGAGCGTCCGCCGCCACCCGTCGATCGCGGTACGGACGCGGGCCGCGATGCTGTCGTCGGACCAGCCTGCGGCGACCATCTCCTGCAGGATCCGCACGTAGCCGGATGCGAGGTCCTGCTCGAGGAAGTCGCAGGCCTGCTCGTAACGCTGCCAGAGCGGGATCACCTGGCGGAACAGCGCCTGCTGCCGAGCTATCAGGAGTCCGTTCTCACGCTCGAGCAGTGCCAGGACGAGACCCTTGCGGCTCCCGAAGTGGTAGTGGATCTGGGACAGCGGGACGCCGGCCTCGGCCGCGACCTTGCGCGTCGACAGGTCCGCGTAGCCGCCGGCGAGGAGACGGGACTTCGCCGCCTCCAGCAGCCGCTCCGCGGTGTCGATCCCCACGTCCACATCGACTCCGAGAGCGCTGTCGGTCGGTCGACCGAACGGAGCGATGTTTGCACGACGAGCCGAGCCCGTCAACGGTTGCCTTCAATCCGGTTTGCGAGCCATGAAGGTGTAGCCGTGCACGTCGTACGCGCGGGCCTTCTCCTCCCCGGGCGCGCCGGCGAAGGTGTCGATCCGGTTGCCGTAGGAGACGTCGACGAAGCCGACCTCCTCGAGCATCTGCTTCCAGCCTGCACACGGCAGGCCACCGGCTATTCAGCCGGTCCAGAGATCGATCTCGCGCAACGCGCCCGGCGGGACCGGGGTGCCGTTGGCGATGTCCGCGAACTGGAGCACGCCCCCGGGGCGCAGGACGCGCCGGATCTCGGTGAAGGCGGCGTGCTTGTCAGGGCAGAGGTTGATCACGCCGTTGGAGATCACCACGTCCGCCCATCCGTCGGCGACGGGCAGCTGCTCCGCGAACCCCTCACGGAACTCGACGTTGTCGGCGCCGACGAGGGCCGCGTTCCGGCGGGCCTTGTCGAGCATCTCCGGCGTCATGTCCACGCCGACGACGTGTCCGTCGTCGCCGACCTGCCACGCGGCGCAGAACGAGTCGAAGCCGGCACCGGATCCGACGTCGACGATCCGCTCCCCGGGCTCGAGCCGACGCATGGCGAACGGGTCACCGACGCCGGCGAAGGACTCGACGACCGGCTCCGGCACGTCGTCCACCCACGCTGCCGGGTAGCCGAGGTGGCGTGCGAGGAACCGTCCGGTGTGGAAGTGGTGCTCGGCCCCTGGCTCGAGTGCAACGTCCCGGTACTTGTCCCGCACCTCTGAGCGCAGGCTGTCCGCATCGACGGGTAGCTCGCTGGTGGCCATGACGTTCTCCCATCATCTCGGAGCCTCGACGGGGTCCACGTCGGTCCCCGTCGCCGGACCTCACCGACCGTGCGATCAGCACCACGGCGTCGGCACGGACGTTGCCACCTGGGCCATCCCCACACGGTCGATCACGGCAAGACCGTTCGGAGAGTGCGCCCGCAGCACAACCGTGAGCGCCAGCACGAGATCCTCCGTCGCAGCCAGCTCCAGGAACGGAGGATGTCCGATGCACATGAACGAGCGAGACGGGTCGTCCGGCTCCACGGCAGTCGGGTCCGGCCACCGCGTCGCAGCGTTGCTGCGTGCCGCGGCCGCAGGATCCTTTCCCCCTGTGACGGGGGCCGTCGAGGTCGTCCCCCGGTGCCCGCCGGGCAACGTCGACTGGGTCGTGTCGTTCACCGGTCACGCCGTGGTCGCGAGCGCACGACGTGACCGAGACATCCATGCCCGTGGGCCCGACGGCTACGGCGGCGCGCTCGCACCGACCTTCCTGCTGTGGCTCGCCGGCGACGACGGGCGCGTCGGCTGCCAGGACGTGGTGCTGGTCGCTTCTGGCCAAGGGCGAGCCGATGGCAGCTTGTCGCCACGTCACGACCTCGACGGACACGCCCGCGTGGAGCACGCCCGGCAGCTGCGATCCGATGTCCACGTCTACGGCGACGACACCGGTTTCGTCACGTTGGGCATCGGCCTGGGAGGGCTCGCGGAGATGAGCGTGGAGATCACCGCCGAGCATGGCCGCGGCCGCGGGCTCGGACGGTCTCTGATCCGCCGTGGTCTGGCCTTGGCCGACCCGGCAGACGTCGTCGTGGCCCAAGTCACGCCGGGCAACGCCCGCTCACTCCGCGCCTTCCTTGCCGCCGGCTTCGTCCCCGTCGGCAGCGCGGTCGCCATCACTCCCCAGCAGGACCGATCCGATGCCGGGCGGACTGGCGGCCGAGCCGCGGCCAGCAGGCCCGAGCGCGAGTCCACGTAGCCGTCGATACCGTTGGTCCGCCGCACCTGCCGCAGCCGACACGAACCCGCCATGGTGCGGGGTTTCCGTCACCGCATGCGCATCGCGTCGGTACCCGTCGCCGGCACCCGGGCCATCGAGCCGCGCGGCCTCTTGTCGCCCGGGCGGGGGCTGTAGCCTCGCCGGTCGAGCGCGACCCGTATCTCCAGCGAGGAACCAGCTTTGGCGGAATATTGCTACGTGATGAAGGGCCTGACCAAGACCGTCCCCGGCGGCAAGGAGGTCCTGTCCAACATCTGGCTGTCGTTCCTCCCCGGCGTGAAGATCGGGGTCATCGGTCCCAACGGCGCCGGCAAGTCGACGCTGCTGCGGATCATGGCCGGCGTCGACACCGAGTTCGAGGGCGAGGCGTGGTCGGCGAAGGGCTACTCGGTCGGCTACCTCCCGCAGGAGCCCGAGCTCGACGAGACCAAGACCGTCCGTGAGAACGTGCTCGAGGGACTCGGAGAGACCGCCGGACTGGTCGGCCGCTTCAACGAGCTGACCGCGAAGCTCTCGGAGCCGATGGACGATGCCGAGATGCAGAAGGTCTACGACGAGATGGCGCAGGTGCAGGACGCCATCGACGCCGCCGACGCGTGGGACCTCGACCGCACCATCGAGATCGCCATGGATGCGCTGCGCGTGCCCGAGGGCGAGGCCGGCGTGACGGCGCTGTCCGGTGGTGAGCGGCGCCGCGTCGCCCTCTGCAAGCTGTTGATGTCCAAGCCCGACATCCTCCTCCTCGACGAGCCGACGAACCACCTCGACGCCGAAACGGTCGCGTGGCTCCAGCGCCACCTCCAGGACTACAAGGGGATGGTCGTCGCCATCACCCACGACCGGTACTTCCTCGACGAGGTCGCCGAGTGGATCCTCGAGGTCGACCGCGGCCACGGCTACCCCTTCGAGGGCAACTACTCCGGCTGGCTCGAGCAGAAGCGCTCCCGCCTCGCGCAGGAGGAGAAGGAGGAGTCCTCGCGCCAGCGTCAGCTCGCCGAGGAGGCCGACTGGGTCAAGGCCTCACCGCAGGGCCGGCGCAAGAAGGCCAAGGCCCGCGTGCAGTCGTACGAGACGCTGCTGAACCAGGAGCGGCCCAAGCAGGTCACCAAGCCGATCATCATGATCCCCGACGGCCCACGGCTCGGGGACATCGTGGTCGACGCCAAGGGCGTGACGAAGGGCTTCGGCGACAAGCTCCTCTACGAGGACCTCAACTTCACCCTGCCGCCCGGCGGGATCATCGGCGTGATCGGTCCCAACGGCGCCGGCAAGACCACCCTGTTCCGCATGATCGTTTCGGCGGCGGGATCAGCGGAGCTGCTCTCCGACGGCGAGGAGAGCCCGGACGAGGGCGAGGTCGTCGTCGGCGACACCGTCGAGCTCTCCTACGTCGACCAGTCGCGGGCCGACCTCGCGCCGGGCAAGACGGTCTTCGACGAGATCACCGGTGGCGGCGACTGGATCCAGCTCGGCAAGACCGAGATGGCCTCGCGGGCCTACGTCGCCGCCTTCGGGTTCAAGGGTGGGGACCAGCAGAAGCCCGTCGGGTCGTGCTCGGGCGGGGAGCGCAACCGCATCCACCTCGCGAAGCTGCTCCAGAACGAGGCCAACCTGCTGCTCCTCGACGAGCCCACGAACGACCTCGACGTCGACACGCTGCGGGCGCTCGAGGACGCCCTCCTCGACTTCGCCGGCTGTGCGGTGATCACGTCCCACGACCGGTGGTTCCTCGACAAGGTCGCCACCCACATCCTCGCCTTCGAGGGCGACTCCGAGGTCGTCTTCTACCCCGGTGGCTACTCCGAGTACCACGAGGACCTCATCCGCCGGAAGGGCGAGGAGGCGGCCCAGCCCCACCGCATCAAGTACAAGCCGCTGACCCGCCGCGAGGCCTGATGGCGACCGTCCCGCCCGAGCCGACGTTCGACGTCCCGGCGCTCCTCGCCCGCGAACGCGGGGCGTTGATGGCGGCGCTGCAGCGGCTCGGGCCGGACGACTGGGCACGGCGCACCGCCTGCCCCGGCTGGACCGTCAAGGACCTCACGAGCCACCTGTGGTCGACCGACCTCCACGTCCTGTCGCGCCTCCGCGACGGGTACGCGCGGGTCGAGGACGTCGACGGCGGCGCGGCCGTCGATCGCGCCGCGGCCACCCGCGCCGGGAACGAGCACAACGAGCGCTGGGTCGCCGCCACGCGTGCGATCGCGCCGCGCGTGCTGCTCGACCGTCTGCAGGAGAGCGGCCCGCAGGTCACGACGGTCTTCCGCGTCGGCGATCCCGGTGCGCCCGGCGAGGCCGTGTCGTGGGTGGGCACGCGTCGGCAGCCGCTGTGGTTCTGCGGCGCACGCGAGCTGACCGAGCGCTTCGTCCACCAGCAGCAGCTGCGGGCCGCGGTCGGGCAGCTGCCGTTCGACGACGACGACGTCCTCGCCGCGGTCGTGGACACGTTCAGCCACGCCTTCCCGGCCTCCCTGGGGACGACCTCGGCCCCCGAGGGCACGAGCGTCGCCGTCGTCGTCGACGGTGGGGCCATCGCGCGGCACTGGACGTTCACGCGCATCGCCGGCGGCTGGGTCGGCCGGGACGGCCCCGGCCCCGACGTCGCCGCCCACCTCCGGACCGATCCCGACGCCTTCTGGCGGCTGCTCTCCGGCAACCTGCCGCCGGGCGAGCAGGTCCAGCGGGTGGACCTCGCGGGCACCCCGACCCTCTTCGCCGCGCTCCGGGACACCCGCGCCGTCCTCATGTGAGGCCCCGATCCCGGCTCCGTACCCTCACGCCATGGCTGACATCCGCGCGTACCTCGAGATCCGCACCGCCGCCCCGACCGGGTTCTCCCCGGACGGCACCCGGATCCTCGTCTCCTCC
>JAHWJY010000026.1 GCA_019348135.1 Actinomycetota bacterium | reverse complement strand
TCCCGCGCAGGCGGTCGAGGTCGACGACCGCGCAGCGGATCCCCCGCGACTCGGCCAGCACGCGCGCCTGGGGCTTGATCGTCGTGGCTGCGAAGATCCCGCGCACGGGCGTGAGGAGAGGGTCGCGCTCCATCCGCTCGAGGTAGCGGGAGAGCTGCTCCACGCCGTCGATCTCGCCGATGCGCTTGATCTCGACCGCCACCGCCTGCCCGGCGGGGTCGCGACACAGGAGGTCGACCGGGCCGAGGTCGGTCCGGAACTCGCGCTGGACGCACGCGAGGCCGTCCTCGAGCTGCTCCGGGTGCTCGGCCAGGAGCGCCTGGAGCTCCTTCTCCACCCCGTCCAGGGTCAGGCCGCGCTCGGTGTCGAGCTCGTACGCGACGTCCTCGAACACCTCCTCGAGGGTGATGACGAGCCGTTCGCCCTTCGGGTTCGTCACCACCCACTCGCCGTCGCCCTCGGTCAGGGTGTTCGGGGCGTTCATCCAGTTCACGGGCTTGTAGGCGCCGACGTCGGCGTGGATGGCGACGCAGCCGTCGGCCTTGACCATCAGCAGGCGGACCGCCGAGGACAGGGTCGACGACAGCCGACCCTCGTAGGTGGCGGAGCAACGGGCGACGAGCAGGCGCATGGGTCGGGACCGTACCGCGTCCCGGGTACCCTCCCCCGTCCCTCCCCGCTCGTCCCCCTCCCTCTCCCGTCTCTCCCTGAGGAGCGCCCCGTGTCGTTGCAGGTCGGCCTCGTCGGACTGCCGAACGTCGGCAAGTCGACGCTGTTCAACGCGGTCTCCCAGGCGGGGGCCGAGGCCGCCAACTTCCCCTTCTGCACCATCGACCCCAACGTCGGCGTCGTCGCGGTCCCGGACGCGCGGCTCGTACGCCTGTCCGAGCTGTCGGCGTCGGCCAAGACGGTCCCGACCGCGATCGAGTTCCTCGACATCGCCGGTCTGGTCGCCGGCGCGAGCAAGGGCGAGGGCCTCGGCAACCAGTTCCTGGCCCACATCCGCGAGGTCGATGCGGTCTGCCACGTCGTGCGCTGCTTCGAGGACGACGACGTCGTCCACGTCGCCGGGTCGGTCGACCCGGCGCGGGACATCGAGATCATCGAGACCGAGCTCGTCCTGAAGGACCTCGACACGGCCGAGAAGCGCCTCGACCGCGCCCGCCGGACGGCCCGCACGGGCGCGAAGGAGGCCAGGGCCGAGCTCGACCTCGTGGAGCGCCTGAACGCCCATCTCGCGGAGGGCTCGCCGGCGCGGACCTTCGACTGGGGCTCCGAGGGCGCCGTGGTGCGGCGGGAGATGTCGCTCCTCACCGACAAGCCGGTGCTGTACGCCGCGAACGTCGCGGAGGACGAGCTGTCCGACGGCAACGCCCACGTCGACACCGTCCGCGCCATCGCGGAGAAGGAGGGGGCAGAGGTCGTCGTGATCTGCGCCCAGGTCGAGGCCGAGCTCGCCGAGCTCGAGGACGAGGAGCGCGACGAGTTCCTGACCTCCCTGGGGCTCGAGCGCAGCGGCCTCGAACGGCTGATCGAGCGCGCCTACGCCCTGCTCGGCCTGATCACCTACTTCACCAGCGGTCCCAAGGAGAGCCGGGCCTGGACCGTTCGCCGGGGCACCGCGGCGCCGCGTGCGGCCCGCGAGATCCACTCCGACATCGAGCGCGGGTTCATCCGCGCCGAGGTCATCTCGTTCAGCGACTACGACGCGCTCGGCTCCGAGAACGCCGCCCGTGAGGCGGGCAAGCTCCGCGTCGAGGGCAAGGACTACGTCGTCCAGGACGGTGACGTGGTCCACTTCCGCTTCAACGTCTGAGGCCGTCCGTCCCGGACGTCCCTCCCTACCCGACCCACCCGCAGTCACAGGAGTCCCCATGCCCCGCAGCGAGCCGATCACCCGCCTCGAGGTCGCCGCCTGCCCGATGCACCGCAACGAGGTCCGCCACTACTCGTCGCACGAGGTGGGCTGCGACTGCCTGAGCGACGCCCGTCGCGAGGAACTGGCCGAGCGCCTGGCCAAGGCCCGCGCCGAGGGCAACCCCCTCGCCGAGATGGCGGAGTGACCCGGAAGAAGGGACTGGGGGGTCGGGTCCGTCGTGGTGCCCGGCTCGCGGGGACCGGCATCCGCGGTGCCGGGGGCATCGCCGGCGCCAAGGCGCGCTCCCTGACGGGACGCGAGGAGGACCTCGAGGCCTTCCACCTCGAGATGGCCACGCGGCTCGCCGACGTGCTCGGCGAGATGAAGGGCGCGGCCATGAAGGTCGGCCAGCTGCTCTCCTTCGTCGACCTCGACCTGCCGCCCGAGATCCGCACCGTCTACCACGAGGCCCTGGCGAAGCTGCAGGACGACGCCCCGACCTTCGACCCCGAGGCGATCGAGCAGGTCATCCGCGAGGAGTACGGCGCCGGCCCCGAGGCCATCTTCGCGACCTGGTCCCGCGAGCCCCTCGCCTCCGCGTCGATCGGCCAGGTGCACGCGGCGACGCTCGACGACGGCCGTGAGGTCGTCGTCAAGGTCCAGTACCCCGGGGTGGCCGAGGCCGTCCGCGCCGACCTCGCCAACGCCGAGGCCTTCGCCCCGCTGGCCCGTCTCGTGTCGCCGAACCAGGAGGTCGGGCCGCTCATCGACGAGCTGCGCGACCGCGTCAACGACGAGCTCGACTACCAGCGCGAGGCCCAGTACCAGCGGGCGTTCGCCCAGCGGTACGCCGGCCACCCCTTCATCCACGTCCCCGAGATCGTCGGCGACCTCTGTCGTGCGCGGGTGCTGGTGAGCGAGCGCGTCCACGGCGAACGGTTCGAGACCTTCGCGCGGGGCGCCACACCGGCACAGAAACAGGAGGTGGGCGAGATCGTCTTCCGCTACGCCTTCGGCTCCATCGGTCGGTTCCGGCTGTTCAACGGCGACCCCCACCCGGGCAACTACCTCATCGAGGGCGTCGGCCCGGAGGGTGCGCGCCGCGTCGCGTTCCTCGACTACGGCTCCGTGAAGATGTTCACCCGGGAGCGCTACGCGTCGATGCGGGCGGTCGACGACGCCGTGGCCGACGACGACCGGGAGCGGTTCCTGGAGGCCATGCGCGAGTCCGGCTTCCTCCCGCCGACCGTCCGGGTCGACGAGGAGCGGCTCTTCGCGTGGTTCAAGCTCTACACCCAGCCGGTCCTCGCCGAGCAGTTCGAGTTCACCCCCGAGTTCGCCGCCGAGGTGCTGCGTTCGACGACCGATCCCCGCAACGAGTACTACGACGTCCTGCGCAAGCTGAACCTCCCGCCCGACTACCTCCTGCTGAACCGCATCCAGTGGGGGCTGAACTCCGTGCTCGCACGGCTCGGGGCGAAGAACGACTGGGCGGCCATCCGGGACGAGTACGTCCACGACGCCCCGCCGGCGACGGCGCTCGGTGAACTCGACCGCGCGTGGTGGATCGGTCGCGACCCCGAGGTCGACCCGCCCGCCTGATCCTCCCCGCATGCGCCCGTCCGGAGACCTAGCATCCCCCGCCGAGGGGGTCTTCGATGATCGGGACACCGAAGCCGCGCCCGCGGTTCAGCGACGAGTGGCTCACCGCGGTCCTGGACGCGTTGAGCGAGGGCGTCGTCGCCATCGACGGCGAGGGCCGTGTCACGGCCGCCAACCCCGCCGCCGAGGAGATCCTCGGGTTCCGCATCGACGAGCAGCGCTTCACGCCGTGGACCCGGCTCGGGCTGGGGGACCTGCGCTCGGAGGACGGCGAGCCGGTCGATCCCCACCCCGTCGTGCGCGCCCTGGAGGCGGGCGAGCCCCTCGACCGGACGCCCTTCGCGCTCGACGGCAGCCTCACGTGCTGGGTCGAGCTCGCCACGCACATCCTCGACCCGGTCGCCGGTGCCGGGACCGGGGTCGTGGTCTCGCTGCGCGAGGTCACCCAGCGGCTCGAGGCCGAGCACGACCGCGAGCGCATCCTGGGGGTGCTCCGCGACGTGCTGGCGATGACCTCCCACGACCTGCGCGGGCCGATCTTCACCATCCGGGGCTACGCCCAGATGCTGGCCGACCACCACGCGGAGGGGGACGCCCAGCTCACGGACGGGCTCGCCGCGATCGAGCGCCAGGTCGACCACCTCGCCCGGCTCGTCGTCGACCTCTCGCTCACGGCCAGACTCGAGACCGGCGCGATCATCGCCGAGACCGAGCCGGTCCCCGTGGCGGACATCGTCGCCGACGCGCTGCAGACGAGCTCGGCGACGGAGGTGCGGGTGGACGTCCCGGACAGCCTGCAGGTGCTCGCGGACCCCGACCACGCGCGGCGCATCCTCGTCAACCTGCTCGAGAACGCGGGCCGGTACGGGGCTCCCCCCGTCGAGCTCACGGCATCGGCCGTCGACGGGTCGGTCGACATCGCGGTCTCGGACCACGGGCCCGGCATCGCTCCCGACCTCCTCCCCGTGCTGTTCGAGCGCTTCACCCGCGGCGCCGACGCCGCGTCCGACAGCACCGGGTTGGGGCTCGCCATCGTGGCGAGCCTCGCCGAGCTCAACGGCGGCAGCGTCTCCTACACGGCGCCCGGGACCGGGGCGCGGTTCGTCGTCCGGCTGCCCGCCGCCTCGGCGTCCGCCGTGCCGGGCACGGCCGACGGTAGGTTCCCGTCACCGGACGACGAGAGGCCATCGACGTGATCGTGAAGCTGCTGGCCACCGCGGCGGGACTGTACGTCGCCGTCCGCATCGTCTCCGGGCTCGACTACGACGGCGACTGGGTCACGTTCGTGATCCTGGCCGTGGTCCTGGCGCTCGTGAACCTCGTGCTGAAGCCGGTCGCCAAGGCGTTGTCGTTCCCCCTGATCCTGCTGACGCTCGGGCTCTTCCTGCTCGTCGTCAACGCGCTCATGCTGCAGCTCGTGGTGTGGCTCTCCCACCCCGAGCGCATGGACCTCGGCCTCACGTCCGAGAGCTTCTTCGCCACCTTCCTCGGTGCGCTCGTGATCTCGATCATCGCCTGGGTGGCCGAGAAGCTCGCCGGCGACGACTGAGCCGACGGGATCAGGCGAGCTCGAAGCGGTCGAGGTTCATGACCTTGTCCCACGCGGAGACGAACGTGTGCACGAACTCGTCCTCGTGGTCGTCGCTGCCGTAGACCTCGGCGATGGCGCGGAGCTGCGAGTTCGACCCGAAGACGAGGTCGACCCGGGACGCCGTCCACCTCAGCTCGCTGCTGGCGCGGTCGCGGCCCTCGAAGACCTCCTCACCCTCGCCCACGGGCTCCCAGCGGATGCCCATGTCGAGGAGGTTCACGAAGAAGTCGTTCGTCAGCGCCCCCGGCCGGTCCGTGAGGACGCCGTGCGGGCAGTCGCCGACGTTCGCGTCGAGGACCCGCAGCCCGCCGAGCAGCGCCGTCATCTCCGGGCCCGACAGCGTGAGCATGAACGCCTTGTCGAGCAGCAGGTGCTCGGTCGGGACCGGGCCGTCCTTCTGGAGGTAGTTGCGGAAGCCGTCGGCCATCGGCTCGAGCCACCGGAACGCGTCCACGTCGGTCTGTTCCTGGGACGCGTCGGTCCGGCCCGGAGTGAACGGGACCGTCACGTCGTAGCCGGCCCTGCCGGCCGCGGCCTCGACCCCGGCGCAGCCACCGAGGACGATCAGGTCCGCCATCGAGATGCGCTTGCCGCCGCTCTGCTCGGCGTTGAACGCCCGCTGGATCTCCTCGAGCTCCGCCAGCACCGCGGGCACCCCCGACTGCAGGTTGACGTCCCACTCGGACTGCGGGGAGAGCCGGATGCGCCCACCGTTGGCGCCGCCGCGCTTGTCGGTGTGCCGGTACGTCGACGCCGAGGACCAGGCGGTGTTGACCAGCTCGGGGATCGACAGGCCGGACGCGAGGATGCGCTCCTTCAGCGCGGCGACGTCGGCCTCGTCGACGAGCTCGTGGTCGACGGCCGGCACGGGGTCCTGCCAGAGCAGCTCCTCGTCGGGCACGAGCGGCCCGAGGTAGCGGACGCTCGGCCCCATGTCCCGGTGGATGAGCTTGTACCAGGCACGTGCGAAGGCGTCGGCGAAGGCCTCGGGGTCGTCGCGGAACCGCTGCGAGATCCCGCGGTAGGCCGGGTCCTCCTTGAGCGCGAGGTCCGTCGTCAGCATCATCGTCGGGTGCTTCCTCGACGGGTCGTGCGCGTCCGGGACGAGGTCCTCCTCGCGGACGTCCTTCGGGGTCCACTGCTTCGCACCCGCCGGGCTCTCGGTCAGCTCCCAGTCGTAGCGGAACAGCAGCTCGAAGAAACCGTTGTCCCACTGGATCGGCCGGGGCGTCCAGGCCCCCTCGAGACCGCTCGTGATGGTGTCGCCACCGATGCCCGTGCCGTGGGTGCTCGTCCAGCCGAGGCCCTGGGCCGCGAACCGCTCCCCCTCCGGCGCCGCGCCGACGAGGTCGGGGTCGCCGGCGCCGTGCGCCTTGCCGAAGGTGTGGCCCCCCGCGATCAGCGCGACGGTCTCCTCGTCGTTCATCGCCATGCGACCGAAGGTCTCGCGGATGTCGTGGGCGGCCTTCAGGGGGTCCGGCTCGCCGTTCGGACCCTCGGGGTTGACGTAGATGAGGCCCATCTGGACGGCCGCCAGCGTGCCGAAGAGCTCACGGTCACCGCTGTAGCGCTCGTCGCCGAGCCACTCGGCCTCCGGTCCCCAGAACACGTCCTCCTCGGGAGCCCAGATGTCCTCGCGGCCGAAGCCGAACCCGAACGTCTCGAAGCCCATCGTCTCGAGCGCACGGTTGCCGGTGAAGATGAGCAGGTCGGCCCAGGAGATGCTCCGGCCGTACTTCTTCTTGACCGGCCAGAGGAGCCGGCGCGCCTTGTCGAGGTTGGCGTTGTCCGGCCAGCTGTTGAGCGGGGCGAACCGCTGCGAGCCGGAGGCGCCACCGCCGCGTCCGTCGCCGACCCGGTACGTCCCCGCGGCGTGCCACGCCATGCGGATGAAGAGCGGGCCGTAGTGGCCCCAGTCCGCCGGCCACCACTCCTTCGAGTCCGTCATGATGGCGTCGACGTCCCGCGTCAGCTCGTCGAGGTCGAGGCTCGCGAACGCCTCGGCGTAGTCGAAGTCCTCGCCCATGGGGTCCGCCCGCGGGTGGTCCGGGTGCAGGATCCGCAGGCTCACCTGGTCCGGCCACCAGGTCTCGTTCGAGCGGCCCACGTTCGCCGTCCGGGCACCGGACATCGGGCACTGGCTCAGGGACTCGGACACCTCGGCCTCCTCCGGCACGCGACGGTCGCCCGTCCGAGGCTAGGGAGTCCGGGCGTCCGCGGCAACGGCACCGCTACCCCGCCGGCGAGGTGACGGGGTAGCGGTCCCGGGTTCCGGTGGACCGTGCGGCCGACGGCCGGTCAGGCGACCGCGCTCAGCTCTTCTTGCTGCTGTAGATGTCGTCGATGACGTGGCCGTACTTGTCCGCGACGACGTTTCGCTTGACCTTCAGCGACGGCGTCAGCTCGCCACCCTCGATCGTGAAGTCCTCCGGCAGGATGCGGAAGGCCTTGATGGCCTCGGCCTTCGAGACGGCCTTGTTGGCGTTGTCGACGGCGCCCTGGATCTCGGCGCGGAGGTCGGGGTCGTCGACGAGGTCCGACACCGACTTGCCCTCCTTGCCGTGCTCCTTGGCCCAGCGCGGGAAGTCGTCGCTGTCGATGGCGATGAGCGCGGCGATGAACGGCTGCGCGTCACCGACGACCATGCTCTGGGAGATGAGCGGGTGCGAGCGCATCCGGTCCTCGAGCACCGCGGGGGCGACGTTCTTGCCGCCGGCCGTGACGATGATCTCCTTCTTGCGCCCGGTGATGCGGAGGTAGCCCTCGTCGTCGAGCTCGCCGATGTCGCCGGAGTGGAACCACCCGTCGCTCTCGAGGACCTCCTCCGACGCCGCCTCGTTGTTGTAGTAGCCCTGGAAGACGTTGCCGCCCTTCAGCAGGATCTCGCCGTCCTCGGCGATCCGCACCGACGTGCCCGGGATGGGGCGGCCGACGGTCCCGATCTTGACGTGGTCCGGCGAGTTGAGCGTGGCGCCGGCGGTGGTCTCGGTGAGCCCGTAGCCCTCGAGGATCGTCACGCCGATGCCGTTGAAGAAGTGCCCGAGGCGCTCACCCAGGGCGGCACCACCGGAGACGGCGTACGTGACCCGGCCGCCCATGGCGTCGCGCAGCTTGCCGTAGACGAGCTTGTCGAACAGGCCGTGGAGGAGCTTCGTCCTGAGGCCGACCTTGCCGCTCCTCGACTCCCGCGAGAAGTCGATCGCGGTCTGCGCCGCCTTGTCGAAGATCGCGCCCTTGCCGTCCGCGTGGGCCTTCTGCTGGGCGCCGTTGTAGACCTTCTCGAACACACGCGGGACCGAGAGGAGGAACGTGGGCTTGAACAGGCCGAGCTCCTCGAGGAGCTGGGGGATGCCGGTCGAGAACCCGAGCTTCACCCCCGACCGGACGCATCCGACCTGGATGACGCGCGCGAAGATGTGGGCGAGCGGCAGGAAGAGCAGCGTCGACTCCCCCGCCGAGAAGACCCCGCCGAGGTGCTTCTCGACCTGCGCGGCGTCCCACACGAAGTTGCCGTGCGTGATGATGCAGCCCTTGGGTCGGCCGGTGGTCCCGGACGTGTAGACGATCGTGGCGAGGTCGTCGCCCGTCACCGCGGTGGCACGCGCCGTGACGTCGTCGTCGGAGACGTCCGCACCGCGCGACTTGACCTCCTCGATGCCGCCCTCGTCGATGACGAAGACGTGCTCGCAGTCGGGGAGGCTGCCGGACACCTCATCGAAGGTGGCGCGGAGCTCGGCGGTCTCGGCGAAGATCGCCACGGCCTCGGAGTCGCTGACGATCCACTCGACCTGCTCGGCGGAGGACGTCTCGTAGATCGGGACGGTCACGGCGCCGGCGGCCCAGATCGCGTAGTCGAGGAGCGTCCACTCGAGGCGCGTCGCGGAGTAGACGCACACGCGCTGTCCGGGCTCGATGCCGATCGCGATGAGCCCCTTGGCGATGTCCCGCACCTGCGCGGTGAAGTCGCGCGTGGAGACGTCGACGAACCGACCGCCGACGCGGTGCGCGACCGCGGGGCGGTTCGGGTAGGCGCGCTCGTTCTCCCACAGCGAGGTGGTGAGGTTCTCCGACGGGGGGACCTGGACCTCGCCCGGCGTGCTGTACTCCTGCATGATGTCTCCCTCGACGGGCCATGGCCCGTCCTGTCGCTCTCCCTCGACGCCGGCATCCGACCGCCGCGCGCCCGGCTCCGGAGCCTAGCAACCGTCCGGTGGGCGCACGCCGGGCGCTAGCGTCGGCGGGCCCGTTGTCGACGACAGGAACCGACGTGGCGATCCGGCGCGAGGTCGACGGAGCGGTGACCGTGATCACGATCGACCGCCCCGCCGTACGCAACGCCGTCGACCGGACGACGGCCGACGAGCTCGAAGCGGCGTTCCGGGACTTCGACCGCGACCCGGCGCTGTCCGTGGCGGTGCTGACCGGCGCCGGCGGCACCTTCTGCGCGGGCGCGGACCTGCGCGCGCTCGAGGCCGGCGATCCCGAGCGTGGCAACCGTCTGGAGCGGTCCGAGCACGCCCCGATGGGGCCGACGCGGCTCCAGCTCACCAAGCCGGTCATCGCCGCCATCGAGGGCTACGCCGTCGCGGGCGGGCTCGAGCTCGCGTGCTGGTGCGACCTGCGGGTCGCCGCCGCCGACGCGATCCTGGGCGTCTTCTGCCGTCGCTGGGGCGTCCCGCTGATCGACGGTGGCACGGTCCGGCTCCCCCACCTCGTCGGCCGTTCCGTGGCACTCGACCTCATCCTGACCGGCCGGCCGGTCGGCGCGGACGAGGCCCGACGGATCGGTCTCGTGAACCGGGTCGTGCCGGCGGGGGCGGCGCGTACCGCGGCCGTCGCCCTGGCGACCGAGCTCGCCGCGTTCCCCCAGGACACGCTGCGTGCCGATCGGGCGGGTGCGCTCTCGGCCTTCGACGCCCCCCTGCCGGAGGCGCTGCTCCGGGAGCACGACCGGGGGGTCGCCAGCATCGCCGGCGGCGGCATGGCGGACGTCGCGCGCTTCCTCGCCGGCGAGGGCCGCCACGGCGCCTTCGCGACCGACCTCGACCGGGACTGACGGCCGCGGGCCCGGCACCGCGCGGCGGTAGCCTGCGCGGGTCCGACCGGCGACCGAGCACGGGGTGTCCCGCATGTCCGTCAAGGAGAACCTCACGCGGGACGAGGCTGCGGCCCGCGCCTCGCTCCTCGGCGACCTCCACTACGACGTCGCGCTCGACCTCACCCGTGGGGACGAGCGCTTCGGTGCCGTGGTGACCGTGACGTTCACCTGTGGTCGCCCGGGCGCGACGACGTTCATCGACCTCACCGCCGACTCGGTCGAACGCGTCGTGCTGAACGGCCGGGAGCTCGGGCCCGAGCAGCTCCAGCCGACGCGCGTCGAGCTGCCGCAGCTGGCCGACCGCAACGAGCTCGTGATCGAGGCCACGATGGCCTACCGCAACATCGGCAAGGGGATGTCGTTCTTCCGCGACCCCAGCGACGACGGCGTCTACCTGCACAGCCAGTTCGAGCCGCACGACGCCCACCTCGTGTTCGCCTGCTTCGACCAGCCCGACCTCAAGGCGACCTTCGACATCGCCGTCGCGGCGCCGGCCGGGTGGGTCGTGGTGTCGAACTCCCCCGTCACCGACCGGCCCGGCGAGGGTGCCGCCGGTCGCTGGGTGTTCTCCCGGACCCCGCTCATCCCCACCTACATCGTCGCGGTGGTCGCCGGGACCTACACCTCGGTGACGCAGACCCACGACGGCATGGAGCTGGGCTGGTACATCCGGCGATCGCTGGCGGAGCACCTCGAGGCGGACGAGCTGTTCGAGCTCACCCGCCAGGGCCTCGACTGGTACGCCGAGGCGTTCGGCATGGCCTACCCGTTCGAGAAGTACGACCAGCTCTTCGTGCCGGAGTTCCAGGCGGGCGCGATGGAGAACCCCGGCTGCATCACCTACAGCGAGGCCTACGTCTTCCGCTCGAAGGTCACCCAGACCCAACGTGAGCGCCGTGCCGAGACGATCCTGCACGAGATGGCGCACATGTGGTTCGGCGACCTCGTCACGATGCGGTGGTGGGACGACCTGTGGCTGAACGAGTCGTTCGCCACGTTCATGTCGGTGCTGTGCCAGTCACGCGCGACCCGCTTCCGCAACGCCTGGGTCACCTTCCTCGACGCCGAGAAGACCTGGGCGAAGTTCCAGGACCAGCTGCCGACGACCCACCCCATCGCGGCGGACATGGTCGACATCCAGTCGGTCCACCAGAACTTCGACGGCATCACGTACGCCAAGGGCGCCTCGGTGCTCCGCCAGCTCGTGGCGTGGGTCGGGGAGGACGCCTTCCTCGCCGGCTGCCGGCGCTACTTCGACCAGCACGCCTGGGCCAACGCCGAGCTGCAGGACTTCCTCGAGGCGCTCGAGGAGACGTCCGGCCGCGACGACCTCAAGGCGTGGCGGGACGAGTGGCTGCGCACCACCGGGGTCAACACCCTGGCCGCCGACTACGAGCTCGACGACGAGGGTCGCTTCCGCTCCTTCGCCGTGCACCAGACCGCGGTGGACGAGCACCCGACGCTGCGGCGTCACCGGGTGGGGATCGGGATCTACGCCCGCGGCGGGGACGGCATCGCCCGGACCTCGCGGGTCGAGGTGGACGTCACCGACGGGACCACCGAGGTGCCCGAGCTCGTCGGGGTCGCGGCCGGTGACGTCGTGCTCGTCAACGACGACGACCTCACCTACAGCAAGATCCGGATCGACCGCCGGTCGATGGACGTGCTGACCCAGGACCTCGACCAGCTCGTCGAGCCGCTCCCCCGTGCGCTCGTGTGGAGCGCGGCCTGGGACATGGTGCGCGACGGCGACCTGCCGGCGCGCCGGTTCGCGGATCTCGTCGGCAACAACGTGGCGAGCGAGACCGAGGTCGGGGTCCTGCAACGGCTCCTGGCCCGCGCGGTCGCCGCCGCCGACCGTTACGGCGACCCCGCCAACCGTGACGCGGTGCACGCCCGCCTCGCCGGGCAGGCACGCAGGGAGCTGGACGCGGCGGCGCCCGGCTCCGACCACCAGCTGTCCTGGGCCAAGCACTGGGCGACCACCGGCGCCCGTGGCGAGCAGGCCGGAGACGTCCGCGCCGTCCTCGACGGCGAGCTCCGCATCGACGGTCTCGAGATGGACACGGACCTGCGCTGGTGGTTCGTGAACGCGCTGGCCGCGAACGGGGTGGTCGACGCCGACGTGATCGACGCCGAGTACGAGCGTGACCCCACCGACATCGGAGAGCGGCAGCGCGCGGGCGCGCTGGCGGCACGTCCCACCGCCGCCGCCAAGGCCGAGGCCTGGCGACGCCTGCGTGAGGAGGACCTCTCGCTCACGGTCAGCCGCGACCTCTGGTCGGGCTTCAGCCAGCTGCACCAGCCCGAGCTGGCCCGGGACTACGTCGAGGCGTACTTCGAGGCGCTCACACCCGTCTTCGCCGAGCGTCCGCTGGACTGGGCGATCGAGTTCGCCGAGGACGTGTACCCCCACGCGGCGGCGAGCCCGGACCTGCTCGAGCGGACGGACGCGGTCCTCGCCGGCGACGACCTCCCGGCCCCGCTCCGGCGCGCGCTCGTCGAGCAGCGCGACACCCTGCGGCGCACCCTGGTCGCCCGCGCCGCCGACCGCGACGGCGCGTGACCGTGTCGCTCCCCGGGTTCCGCGCCGGTGCCGGCGAGCCGCTGCTGCTGCTCCACGGGCTCGGCATGTGCTGGCAGGTGTGGGAACCGGTCCTGCCGGCGCTGACCGAACGGTTCGACGTCAGCGCCCCCGACCTGCCGGGCTTCGGCACCGCTCCTCCGCTCGCGGGCGCCACGCCGTCGACCGAGGCCCTGGCCGACGCGATCGAGCGACACCTCGACGACCTCGGCTGGGAGGATGCGCACGTCGTCGGCAACTCCCTCGGGGGGCACCTCGCCCTGGTCCTCGCCCGCAGGGGACGCGCCCGCTCCGTCACGGCGCTGTCGCCGGGCGGCATGGTCCAGGGCTGGGAGAAGAGGTGGGCGCGGACGATGCTCAAGACGCAGTACCACGTCAGCCGCCTGCTGCGGCCGCTCGTCGAGGCCGGTTGCCGGACCGGCCTCGGACGGACCCTGCTCTTCGGTCAGGTCGTCGGGCGGCCCTGGCTGCTGACCGAGGAGGAGTCGTTGCGGATGGCGCGGGTGTTCGGGGACTCCCCCGCCGTGCTGACCACGCTCGAGGCGACCGACCACTTCGAGAGCGCGGACCTGCGGGGCATCGACGTGCCGGTCACGGTCGCGTGGGGCTCTCGCGACGTGATCCTGCTCCCCCGGCAGGGCCCGCGCTTCAAGCGCGCGATGCCCCACACGCGGCTCGTCCGCCTCGACGGCCTCGGTCACACCCCGATGACGGACGACCCCGCCACGGTCGCGCACGTCATCGTGGCGACCGCGAAGAACTGATCCGGGCCCGTCCTAGGAGGGGCAGCCCGGGATGTCCGCTCCCTCGTAGCCGTCGCGCACCTCCGCCACGACCCGGTCGCTGACCGCCTGGCGGCCACCGAGCACGACGACGTTCTCGACGCCGAGACGGACGAGCTCGCACTTCACCGCGTCCGGGACCACGTCCCGGCCGACGAGCATCAGCGGTGCCGGGAGGGCGCCGGCGTAGGCCGCCCCCGTCAGCCCGTCCGGGAAGGACGCCGACGTCGCGAGGAACGCGGTCACCGAGGTCGTGAAGGTGCTGCGGGAGACGGCGGCCGAGGTCGTGGCGTCGTCCGGGCCACCGATGCGGAGGACGTCCGGAGCCAGCGTCCCCAGCCGCTCGACGACCGCGTCGCTCACGTCGGCCTCCGAGCCGACGACGACGATCCGGTCCGGTCCGAGCCGCCGGAGCTCGCCCTCGACCGACGCCGGGAGGACGTCCGCGGTCGTCAGGAGCAGCGGTCCGTCGAACGCCGCCGCCGAGGGGGTCGCGGACAACGCGTCCTGGAAGGCGTCCCCGGTGGTGACGAACGCGACCGGGGCGCCGTCCTGGAACGCCTCGCGCGAGATCGCCGCGGACGTGGCGTAGCGGTCGGGGCCGGCGATGCGTCGCGTCTCGCGACCGGAGTACCGCGCGACGTCGATCATCGTCGCCTCCGAGACCGCGGCCGGTCCACCCACCACGAGGATGGCGATGGGACCGAGACGACGGAGCTCGGAGGCCGTCTCGCTCGGCAGACGGTCGCGCTCGACGAGCAGCACGGGGCCGAAGCCTGCGGCAGGAGCGGAGATCGACAGCGCGTCCGCGAAGTTCGCACCCGTCGCGATGAAGGCGACGGGAGCGCCGTCCGGGTACTGCGACCGGGAGACCGCGGCGGCGGTGGCGAACCGGTTCTCGCCCGCCAGGCGCTCCACGGAGATCCCGGCGGCGGACGCCGGCACCACGGTGACGAACAGCTGGCTCACCACCATCACCGCGACGGACATGAGCGTGCGACGACGTGCGACCACCCCGACCCCGATCCCAGACACCCTGGGCACCGCATCGGCAACCCCGAGGGGGCACTTGAGCGTCACCCGGGCTGGACCGCCGTCACCCGGGCGGAACGGACGCTCCGGCGTCTCCCGGCCGGTTCCAGCTCGTGGCGAAGCGGGCACCGGCGCTCGCGACGTCCTGCCAGGAGCGCTCGTCCAGCACGACCGCCCCGAGCGCCACCGCGAGGTCCCGCGGCGAGCGCGCCCCCCGTTCGAGCGCCGACCGGACCTCGGCCGCGACGCTCGTCGACCACACGGCGTGCAACGGCTGCAGGATCCCGTCGACCGACGGGAGGCACGCCGGTGCCGTGCCGAGCCGCTCGGCGCAGCGCCGCAGCACCGCGGCGTCGGCGTAGGGGGCGTCGACGGCCACGACGGCCACCGCCGGGGTGGTCGCTGCGGCGAGGCCCGCCGCGAGACCGGCCAGCGGCCCGCCGTCCGGGATCGGGTCGGCCACCTGGGGCACGGTCACCTCGAGCCGGCGACCGTCGCCCGACGCGACGAGCACCTCGACGCAGCACTCCCCCAGCCGGCGGACCGCGCGGTCCACGAGCCGCTCGCCGTCGAGCACCAACGTGGCCTTGTCCCGCCCCATGCGACGCGACCGGCCGCCGGCGAGGACGAGGCCCGTGAGCCTCATGCGGGGACCGTGACGACCGTCTCGACCGTCACGGGGATGCCGTTCAGCACCGCCGTGCCGGACAGCACGTCGAGGTCCTCCTCGTCCGTGAGGACGTTCGCGTTCACGCCGGGGCGCGAGCGCGCGACGCCCTGGACGACGCCGGGGAGGTCGTGACCGAAGCCGTGCGGCAGGCTGACGACGCCGGTGGCGATGTCGTGCGTCAGCTCGACCGGGGCGACGACGCTGCCGACCCGCGAGGAGATCCGCGCCTCGTCGCCGTCGGAGAGGCCGAGACGGGCGGCGTCGTCGGGGTGGACCTGGAGCGTGCACAGGTCGCGGCCCTTGGTGAGCATCGGGACGTTGTGCATCCAGGAGTTGTTCGTGCGGAGGTGCCGGCGACCGACGAGGACGAGCCCGTCCTCCGGCGCGTCGAGCGCGTCGGCGACGCGGTCCAGGTCCGCCAGGACCGACGCCGGTGCCGCCTCCACCTTCCCCGAGGCGGTCGCGAGGTTGTCCGGCAGGCGTGGCTCGAGCGGCCCGAGATCGATCCCGTGGGGCTGCCCTTCGAGGACCGCCAGCGTGAGTCCGTCCGCCACGGCGCCGAAGCCGTCCCCGTAGGGCCCGGCGCGCAGCAGCATGTCGAGGAGCCGCTCCGGCCCGCGCCGCCCGTCCAGCATCGCCCACAGCTGGTCCGGCTCGCGGCCGGCGATGCGCGAGCCGTCGTTGCGCACGAGCTGGTCGAGCAGCGTCCGCGCCACGAACGCGTCGAGCGCGTCCACGTCGACGTCCGGCCCCTGCCCCGCGGCGATGCCGGCGATGGTGACGAGGATCTCCCACTCGTCGGGTCGCCCGTCCGGGAGCGGCACGACGGGGGGCGAGTAGTTGACGACGTTGCGGACGGACAGGCCGTAGAAGGCCACGTCGTAGTGGCTGCGGTGCATCGCGCCGGGCGGTGGCAGCAGGACGTGGGCGTGGCGCGTCGTCTCGTTGACGTACGGGTCGATGCAGATCACCGCGTCGAGCGAGGCGATCGCGGCGTCGAGGCGCACGCCGTTCGGCGTCGACAGCACCGGGTTGCCCGCGACCGTCACGAGCGCACGGACCTGCCCCTCGCCCGGCGTCTCGATCTCGTCGGCGAGCGTGGCGACGGGGATCTCGGACAGGACCTCCGGCAGTCCCCGGACGCGCGAGGTCCACCGGCCGGTGCGGAACGGCGGACGACCGGAGCGGTCGGGGACGTGCGCCGGTCGGGCGAACATCGCCCCGCCGGGGGTGTCGAGGTGTCCCGTCAGCAGGTTCACCAGGTCGACGGCCCAGCTCGTGACCGTGCCGTACCGGACCGTCGTGGTGCCGATGCGGCCGTAGACGACGGCCCGCTCGGTCGTCGCCAGGTCGCGCGCCAGTCCTCGGATCGTCCCCGCGTCGATGCCGGTGGGACCGGCCACCGCCTCCGGCGTGAACCGGTCGAGCGCCGGTGCCACGTCCTCGAGGCCCGCGACGAACGGCGCCAGCCGGCCGAGGCGCACCAGGTCCTCGTCGAGGACGGTCCAGGCGACCGCGAGCAGCAGGAGGGCATCGGTGCCGGGTCGGATCGCGAGGTGGAGATCCGCGTCCTCGGCGGTCCGGCTGCGCCGGGGGTCGACGACGACGAGACGCCCCCCGCGGCGCCGCAGCGCGTCGAGCCGCCCCGGCAGGTCCGGGGCCGTGAGGAGGCTGCCGTTCGACATCCGGGGGTTCGCCCCGAGCATCACCAGGAGGTCGGTCCGGTCGATGTCGGGCACGGGGATGGCGAGCGGGTCGCCGTAGAGCAGGCCACACGAGACGTGCTTGGGCATCTGGTCGACGGTGCTCGCGGACGCGACGTTGCGCGTCCGCAGCGCCTTGAGGAACGGCTTCGCGTAGAGGCCGCCCGCGAGGTTGTGCACGTTCGGGTTGCCCATGTACGCCGCGACGGCGTCCGGCCCGTGGTCGCGGAGGATGGGTGTCAGCAGTCGGTCGACCTCGGCGAACGCCTCGGTCCAGCTCGCCGGCACCAGCTCGCCGTCGCGCCGCACGAGCGGCTGGCGGAGCCGGTCCGGATCGTGCTCGAGCTGTCCGAAGGCGGCGCCCTTGGGGCAGAGGTAGCCACCGCTGAAGACGTCCTCGTCATCACCCCGGACCCGGGTGATGCGGTCGTCCTCGACGGTCAGCTCGAGGCCGCAGGTGGCCTCGCACAGCGGGCAGGTGCGGTACGCGGTGCGGGCGGTGGCCATCGCGGGCTCCGGGCTCGACGTCCACCGAGTCTGCCACAGGCGTCGCTACCGTCCGGCGTCATGATCGATCGATACGGCCACGACGTGCTCGCGAGCGGGGGCGGGCACCGCACCCGGATCCGTGACGTCCCCGTGCGTCGCGGACTGACCGTCGAGACGAGCGACGGCTTCGTCGGGGACGTCACGGCGGCGACCGCGCGGAGCGTGACCCTGCGCGACCGTCGCGGGCGCGAGCGGACGTTCGAGCTCCACCCCGGGGCGTTCCGCGTCGACGACGAGCCGGCGACGCTCGTGGTGGCCACGGCCGAGCCTGCCCGGGCCGCGCCGCGCGTGACGCCGTCGGGCTCGTTCGCGCTGCCGGGCGCGCCGGCGCGCGTCGCCCGTGGCTCCCGGATCTTCGTCGAGGGACGCCACGACGCCGAGCTCGTCGAGAAGGTGTGGGGCGACGACCTCCGCATCGAGGGGTTGGTGGTCGAGTACCTCGAGGGCATCGACGACCTCCCGGCGATCGTGGGGCGCTTCGCCCCGACGGCCGAGCGTCGTCTCGGGGTGCTCGTCGACCACCTCGTCCCGGGCACCAAGGAGGCCCGGATCGCGGCCGGGGTCACGTCGCCGCACGTGCTCGTGACGGGTCACCCGTTCGTCGACGTCTGGGCCGCCGTGAAGCCGGCGGTCGTGGGGATCGAGGCGTGGCCGGACGTCCCTCGCGACGAGGACTGGAAGACCGGGGTGTGCCGGCGCCTGGGCGTCGACGAGCCGTGGCAGCTGTGGCAGCGGATCCTCGCGTCGGTCGAGCGCTACACCGACCTCGAGGTAGGGCTCGTCGGGGCGGTCGAGGAGCTGATCGACTTCTGCACCGACGCCGAGTGAGCTACCGCAGCGCCAGCACCCCGCTGACGATGTCGTCCTCGGACAAGAGCACCGTGTCGGCCGCCGGCCCGAGCGGCACGTAGGAGTCCCGCGAGCACACCGAGCCGAGCCGGCCGCCGGTGCCGGCGCGGGCGAGGTCGGCCACGACCGCGTCCGCGATCCCGCCCCCGGTCGCGCGGCACTCGTCGGCGACGAGCACGGCCGCGCACCGCGCCGCGTGCTCCCGGACGGCGTCCAGGGGCAGGGGGTTGAGCCAGCGCAGGTCGAGCACGGTGGCCCGTACGCCGTGGTCGTCGGTCAGCCGACGTGCCGCCCGCAGCGACATGCGCAGGCCGTTGGCGTAGCTGACGATCAGGACGTCGCCGCCGTCGCCGTAGGTCGCCACCTCGCCCGGGAGGAGCGCCTCGCCGGGCGGCGGGTAGTCGGTGAGCCAGCCGCCGTCGCCGGGCTCGTGCAGGTCCTTCTCGTGGTACAGCGCGATGGGCTCGAGGAACGCGACGACGCGCCCGTGCTCGGCCGCCATCGCGAGCGCGCCACGGAGCATGCGTGCGGCGTCGTCGCCGCGGGCCGGCGCCGCCAGCACCAGGCCCGGGATGTCCCGCAGCGCCCCGATGGCGTCGTCGTTGTGGAAGTGCCCGCCGAAGCCCTTCTGGTAGGCGAAGGACGCGATGCGCACCACCATCGGGTTCGTGAACTGCCCGTCCGAGAAGAAGGCCAGCGAGCAGGCCTCGCCCCGCAGCTGGTCGAGGGCGTTGTGGACGTAGGCGAGGTACTGGATCTCCGGGATCGGGAGGAACCCGAGCATCCCGGCGCCCTGTGCCAGCCCGAGGATCGTGGTCTCGTCGAGGAGCGTGTCGAAGACCCGACCCTGCCCGAACGCTGCCTGGAGGCCGGCCGTCACGTGGTAGACGCCCCCCTTCGTCGCGACGTCCTCGCCGAACAGCATGGTCTCGGGCCGCCGCAGCATCTCGTCGTGCAGCGCGGCGTTGATCGCGGCCGCCATGGTCCGCCTGGTGGCCGCGCGCGTCTCCTCCGGCAGCTCCCCGCCGAAGTGGGCCCGTCGCTCCGGCTCGGGGACGGTCCCGGACGCGGCGGCGCGCACACGGTCGGGATCGTGGGGCGCGATCGGCGCCACCACCTCGGCGTACGTCCGCAACGGCGGCTCGTCGGCGTGCGCGAGCACGGCACGCTCCACCTCTGCGCGGGCGTCCTCCACGAGCCCGCGGAGCTGGGCCGGCGTGGCCGCGCCGGTCGCGACCAGCCGCCGAGCCGTTGCGAGGAGCGGGTCGCGTGCCTCCTCGGCCTCGATGCGCTCCACGGTGCGGTAGGTGGTCTCCACGTCGGAGCCGGCGTGCCCGAGCAGGCGCACGACCGGCAGGTGGAGGAACACGGGCACGCGCCGGTCGCGGCAGAGGTCGACGGCCCCGGCGACGGCGTCCCAGACCTCGTCGAGCTCGCCGCCGGCGTACGCGTACCGGAGGTGCGGCGTGCCCTGGAAGGTGTCGCGGATCCACCCCCGCGGGGTCTCGACGGAGATGCCGATGCCGTTGTCCTCGCACACGAAGAGGATCGGCACGGGGTTGCCGCGTCGGTGCGCGTACCGCGCCGCGTTGACGGCGGCCAGGGTGGTCGCGTGGTTGGCGGACGCGTCGCCGAACGAGCACACGACGATGCTGTCCTCGGGCAGCGGGATCTCCCGCTCGACGCGGTCCGCACGCGTCAGGGCCACGGCCGCGCCGACGGCCTTCGGCGGGTGGGAGCCGATCGTGCTCGTCTGGGGCGGGATCCACAGCTCGCGGCTGCCCCAGACCTTGTGCCGCCCGCGCGAGATCGGGTCCTGGGCGGACACGACCAGCGAGCGGATCGTGTCCGCGACGGCGTCGACGCCCGGGACCTTCCGGGCCCGTGCGAGCACGAACGCGCCGGAGCGGTAGTGCAGGAACGCCGGGTCCGTCGCGCGGGTCGCGGCCCCCACGAGCGCGTTGGCCTCGTGCCCGGCGCTCGAGATGGTGTAGTAGCCCCGGCCGTCGGCCTTCAGCCGGCGCGCGGCCACGTCGAGGGCGCGGGACCGCACCTGGTCCGAGAAGAGCTCGCGTGCGCGTGCCGCCGTCAGCCCGGTCGTACCGATCAGCGGGGCGTCGTCGGGCAGGGCGGCGTGACCCGGCGCGAGCTCGGCGAGGAGCCGGTCCAGGTTGGCTTCGACGATCTCGACACGGGTGGCCACGGGGCAGCGATGCTAGAGCCCCGGCGTCGTAGGCTCCGCACGTCCCCTCACCTGCGAGTCGTGGATGACCACCACGCTGCCCCCGCACACGCCCGGCCTGCGTCGGATCATCCCACCCGACGCCTCCCCCGCGGTCGTCGAGCACCTCCGTGCGCTCGTCGAGCAGACCGACGGCTGGGTCCGCCGGCCGAGCTGGGCCGACTACCTCGCGCGGGGCGGGTCCCGGCACCTGCGTCCGATCGAGGAGCTGAGCCGCGACCAGCTCGTCGCCGTCCACGCGTGGTTCCGTCAGCAGCGCCACGCGCTGTACCGGGTGCTCGAGGACGCGACGGGGCCGGCCCCCGACGGCTGGGTGGAGTCGCTCCCGCTCTACCGCGTGGTCCGGGACGGAGCCCGGCTCGACGTCTGATCGGACGGCAGCCGCCCGCAGGTCACCCCGGGTCCCGCCGCTGGAGTTCGGCCACGACGCGGTCCAGCTCCGTCCCGGCCGCCGCCGCCAGTGCACGGGCACGGGACAGGTCACCGGAACGGGCGTCCTGCTCGAGCTCGTCGCAGAGGTCCGCGAGCCGATCGGCGCCGAGGTTCATCGCCGAACCGCGGATGCGGTGGCTCGCGGTGCGCACGGTCTCCGCGTCCCCCGCACCGACGGACGTCCGCAGATCGGCGAGTCGGGCCGGGACGTCGGTCAGGAAGGCGGTCACGAAGGCGTGCAGGGCGTCGTCGTCGTCCAGCACCTCCCGGAGCAGCTGCCACCGCTCGGGATCGATGGCGGCCGGAACACCGGTCGGGTCACCGGTCCCCGCGTCGGGGCCCTCGCGAGGCACCGACGGGGCGTCCCCGACCGGGGGCAACCAGCGCGACAGGGCCGCACCCACCGCCTCGGGCCGGACGGGCTTGGCGACGAAGTCGTCCATGCCCGCCTCGATGCAGCGGTCGCGATCCTCCAGGGTGACGCCGGCGGTCATCGCGATCACCGCGGTGTGTCGATCTGTCCCCTGCTCCTCCCGTCGGAGCCGTCGTGTCGCGTCGTACCCGTCCATCACGGGCATCTGGCAGTCCATCAACACGACGTCGTAGCGCCGCCGGCGCAGCGCCTCCAGCGCTTCCTGCCCGTCACCGACGACGTCGACCCGGTGCCCCAGCTTCTCGACCAGGCGGCTCCCGACCAGCTGGTTGGCGGGGTTGTCCTCGACGAGCAGGACCGTGCCGGTGCGGCGATCGTCCCGTTCGGCGGCGGCCGCCGGCGCGGTGACGGCTCCGTCCGTGGGCACGAGGAGGCTCATCAGGAGGTCGTAGAGCTGCGACTGCCGGACCGGCTTGCGCAGGTACTGGCGGACGCCGGCCGCTTCGCGGTCGGCCGCCGTCGCGTCCACGGAGGACAGCAGCGCCAGCCGGAGCTCACGGAACCGTTCCTCCCGCGAGATGCGGCTCGCCAGCTGGAGTCCGTCGACGTCCGGCATCTGGAGATCGAGGAGCGCGACGGTGAAGGGATCGCGGTCGTCGGACTGGAGCAGCTCCCAGGCAGCGGCCGCGCTCGCCGCCGGGACCGGTCGCATGCCCCAGGCGCGGGTCTGACGCTCGACGATGTCGCGGTTGACGGGGTCGTCGTCGACGACGAGCACCCGCACGTCCTCCAGGGGACGCACCCAGCGATCGTCACGGCTCCCCGCCAGCGGCCGGACCGGCAGCGTGACCCAGAAGGTGCTGCCCTCGCCGGGGGTGCTCTCGACGCCGATGTCGCCGCCCATGAGCATGGCGAGCTGCCGACAGATCGCGAGCCCGAGCCCCGTGCCGCCGTACCGACGGCTGGACGAGGCATCGGCCTGGGTGAACGACTCGAAGAGCCGGGCGTGCCCCTCCGCCGGGATCCCGATGCCGGTGTCGACCACCTCGAAGCGCACCACCGTCCGGCCGTCGTCGACCGGCTCGCAGCGGGCGCGGATGAGGATCTGCCCCCGCTCGGTGAACTTCACGGCGTTGCTGACGAGGTTCACGAGGATCTGGCGGAGCCGGCCGGCGTCCGCCCGGACCCACCGCGGGACATCCGGGTGGAGGTAGCTGTAGACGAGCAGACTCTTGGCGCGCGCCGTCTCGCTGAAGAGGTCGGCGACCTCCTCGACGGTGGTCTCGAGATCGAAGTCCACCTCCTCGAGCTCGAGCTTGCCGGCCTCGATCTTGGAGAAGTCGAGGACGTCGTTGATGAGGGCCATCAGGGCCTCACCGGCCGTCCGGATACCCGAGGCGAACCGCCGCTGGTCGTCGTCGAGATCGGTGTCCATCAACAGGCCCGACATCCCGATGACGGCGTTCATGGGCGTCCGGATCTCGTGGCTCATCGTGGCGAGGAAGTCCGACTTCATCCGCGACGCCTGCAGTGCCGCGTCCCGGGCAGCGACGAGCCCGTCGCGGTCGGCCGAGCGGGCCGCCATCTCGCGCAGGAGGTGGCCCTGACGGGCGGCCACCAGTGCCACCGCGACGGCGACCACGAGGGACATCGGGGCCCGCAGGTAGAGCCCGTCCCGGAGCTGCAGGAGTGCGAGGCCGGCGAGGGGAGCCGTGAGCAGCGCCCCGCCGAGGTACCACCAGCCAGGGGCACCGGGCGAACGCACGTCCGCCCCGGCAGGTGGCGGTGTGCCTTCCCTCACGACTGCTGGACCTCTCGCGGCTGCGGCCGGGACAGCCTACGAGATGGACCAGCCGGGGAGGACCACCCGTCCACCCGCCCCGTCGGCACGGGAGGCACGCGCGCCGCCCCCCACCGACGCCGGTCTAGGTCGAGAGGAGGAGGGGCAACCGGAACTCGCTGCCCTCGTGGGCGGCCGGCTGGACGGTGATGTCGCCCCCCTTGCGCCCGCGCGAGACCGCGGGAGATGTACAGCCCGAGCCCCACCCCCGGTGCGGTCCCGTCCCCCTGCCAGGACTTCTCGAAGATGGAGTCGGAGTCCCCTGCGTGACCCCGCTGCCGTGGTCGCGGACGACCACCTCGACGATGTCCCCGACCGCCCCGACCGTCACCTCGATGGGAGCGGCCGACGAGCTGTACTTCGCCGCGTTCGAGAGCAGGTTGAACACGATCTCGCGGGCCGCGGTCGGGTCGGCCCGGACCGACGGGGCACCCGAGACCGTCACCGCCTCGATGTCCCGGGCGATCCCGAGCCGACCGAGGAGGAGGCTGGCGAGGTCCGCGTTGCGACGGATCATCTCGAGGATGTCGCGCAGCGCCTCCGAGACGTCATCGCCGTGCCTGACGAGGGCGGTGCTCGCCGCCGTGTGCACGATCGCGATGGGTGTGCGGAGCTGACGCTGCGGGCCGCACGCCGCCACGGACCCCCCTGGACCGGGTGCGCGATCCCGCGGCATCGCGCCGGACGCCGAGGGGTAGGGTCGAGCGCGGCGGGAGGTCGGCGCATGGGTGTGGCGGGCGAGGTGGCGGTCCCGCGCCGTTGGTCGCTCGCGGACGTCGACGGGCACGTCCGCTCGGCCGACGAGTGGCCGGTGTCTCACCTCCTGGTCTTCGTCGAGCGCGACTGTCCCACCTCCCAGGGTGCCCTGACCGCGTTGGCGGACAGCGCCGCCGGCCTGCCGGCCGTGGTCGTCGTCAGCCAGGGGCGGCCGCAGGCGGCGCACGACCTCGTCCGTGCCTGTCGCGCGGACCGACTCCCCGTCCTGGTCGAGCCCGAGCCGCACCCGGTCTCCGC
>JAHWJY010000281.1 GCA_019348135.1 Actinomycetota bacterium | reverse complement strand
GAGGGGCTCGTCGAGCACACGCTGGCGCGGATGACCGTGCACCACACGGCGGTGCCCCTGCGGTCGGACGCCGATGCCCCCGGTCGGTTGCGGCAGCACCAGCGCTTCCACCGGTCGCAGGGCTGGCCGGACATCGCGTACCACCTGGGCGTCGACCGGCAGGGCAACGTCTACGAGCTGCGTCCCACCACCGCCCGCGGCGACACGTTCACCGACTACGACCCCGCCGGCCACCTGCTGCTCCTCGCCGAAGGCGACTTCGACCAGCAGCAGCCGAGCGACGAGCAGCTCGAGGGCCTCGCACGGCTGATGGCCTGGGGAGCGGTCACCCACGGGCTGCCGATCGACGCGACCGGCGGCCACCGCGACCACGCGTCCACCGCGTGTCCGGGTGACGCGCTCTACGCCCGCCTGCCCGAGCTCCGCCGGCGCGCGACGGAGCTCGCGGCGGGAGAGGTCACGACCCGCTCGGTCTGCGGCGACGAGGGCCGCCGGGCCGTGGCCCGGATCGAGGCGGGTGAGGGCGGCTAGCCTCGCGCCCCGACCGATCCGGGAGCTCCCGTGCCCACCGTCCTGCTCGTGCGTCACGGCACGACCGCCGCGACCGGGAAGCGGCTCGGCGGGTGGACCGACGCGTCGCTCGACGGTCGCGGCCGCGAGCAGGTCGCCGCCACTGCGGCACGTCTGGAGGGCGCGGCGATCGCCGCCGTGTACTCCTCGCCCATCGTGCGCACACGCGAGACCGCCCGCATCATCGCCGGCGTCGTCGGGGGCCGCGTCCGGACCCGGAAGGGCCTCGGCGAGGTCGAGTACGGCGACTGGACCGACCAGCCGCTCGGCACGCTGCGCCGGCGGGCGCTGTGGAAGGTGATCCAGAGCACGCCGAGCCGGGTGACCTTCCCCGGCGGTGGCTCCATCCGGGGCGCCCAGGCGGCGGCCGTCGAGACCATCGAGGAGCTCGCCGCCGCCCACGGGGCCGACGAGACGATCGTCGCCGTGAGCCACGCCGACGTCATCAAGGCCGTCGTCGCCCACTTCCTCGGCATGCCGCTGGACACCTTCCAGCGGCTCGTCGTGTCGCCGGCGTCGGTGACCGCCCTGCACCTGGCCGAGGGGGCGCCGCCGATGCTGCTGCGCTTCAACGACACGGGTCCCCTCGAGCCGTCGGACCCACGATGATCGATCTCGAGCTCCCCGACCCCCACCACGTCACGGCCGGCTACACCGGTGTCCCGGGCGACCGCACGTTCTTCGTCCAGGCCGAGGACACCGAGCAGCGTGTGACGGTGCTCGTCGAGAAGCAGCAGGTGGGCGGCCTCGCGCAACTGCTCGCCCAGCTGCTCGCCCGCGTCGAGGACGAGCCGGCGACGGACTGGGACCGCGACGCGATGGCGCTGCGCGAACCCATCGACCCCCGGTTCCGGGTCGGTGACGTCAGCGTCGGCGTCGACCCCGAGCGGGGCCGCTTCCTGATCGACCTGGCCGAGCTCACCAACGAGGAGGACGAGCCGCGCGAGCTGCGGATCTGGGCCGACCAGGATCAGGCCCGACGGCTCGCCGCACACGCCGCCGAGATCGTCGGGGAAGGACGTCCGACCTGCGAGCTGTGCGGCCGGCCGACGGCGCTCGACGGCTCCCACGTGTGTCCGGCCACCAACGGTCACGGCCGCGTCGATCGCTGAGGACGCGGTCGCCGAGCGGCTCCGCAGGGCGGAGCTCGAGGTGGTGGGCAGGTTCGCGACGGCGTCGAACGCCACCCTCCTGGTCCGGCTGCGCGCCGACGACGGGTCCTGGCCGGTGCTGCCGCTCGATCCCGACGGCGACCTGGTGCTGGGCGAGCTCGATCCGGACGGCTTCGCCGTCTACAAGCCGCGACGCGGCGAGGCACCGCTGTGGGACTTCCCGAGCGGGACGCTCTACCTGCGGGAGGTCGCCGCACACGCCGTCGACCGCCTGCTCGGCTGGGACCTCGTGCCGACGACCGTCGTGCGCGAGGAGGCGCCGCACGGGGTCGGGGCGTTCCAGCGGTTCGTGCCGCACGACCCCGGCGAGCACTACTTCGCGCTCCTCGAGCGGGGCGACGAGGGTCTCCTGGAGCAGCTGCGGCGGATGGTGCTGTTCGACGCCGTGATCGACAACGCGGACCGCAAGGGCGGCCACGTCCTGCTGGAGGGCGACCGCGTCCGCCTGGTCGACCACGGGGTCAGCTTCTCCGAGCAGGCGAAGCTGCGCACGGTCGGCTGGCACTTCGCCGGCGAGCCGGTGCCCGACGGCGCGCGCGCCGAGGTCGCCGCGCTCGCGGACATGCTCGTCCGGGGCGACGCGGCGGTGGCCGTGCTCGAACCGCTGCTGTCCGACGGCGAACGGCGTCGGCTCCTGGAGCGTGCGCGGGCGGTGGCCGGGTGGGACCGCTACCCGGAGCCGGTCGGCGAGCGTCCCTACCCGTGGCCGCTGCTGTGACCACCGGCCCGACGAGCACTGCCGTCACGGTGTGACGGTCCCGACCAGGTACCGTGCCGCCTGCGCGAAGGGGAGTACCCCGGCAACGACGGCATCGTCACCACGGCGCATCTCGCCCGGTGCCGTCACCTCCCCTCCGGGGGTCGGTGGGGGAGACCTTCGGCCGCACCCACCCGCTGCGTCCGGAAGGCACC
>JAHWJY010000103.1 GCA_019348135.1 Actinomycetota bacterium | reverse complement strand
CAGCGCTTCAAGGGGCTCGGCGAGATGGACGCCGAGCAGCTGTGGGCGACCACGATGGATCCCGGGCGTCGGACGCTGCTGCGCGTCAACATCGACGACGCCCAGCGGGCGGACGAGCTGTTCGTCCTGCTCATGGGCAACCAGACCGACCCCCGCCGCGACTGGATCGTGTCGAACGCCAAGTTCGCCGACATCGTCGACGTCTGACCCGACCTCCCCCCGTCGACCTCCCGCCATCCTCCCGAGGCACCCGCATGAGCAAGCAGCTGTCGATCGGCGCCGGGGACGGCAACGTCCTCGACGTCTCCATCGTGGACCGCATGGAGCAGGCGTTCCTCGACTACTCGATGTCGGTCATCGTCGGTCGGGCGCTGCCCGACGCGCGCGACGGGCTCAAGCCCGTGCAGCGTCGGATCCTGTACTCGATGTGGGAGTCGAACCTCGTCCCGGACCGGCCGTACCGCAAGTGCGCCTCGGCCGTCGGTGAGGTGATGAAGAAGTACCACCCGCACGGCGACAGCTCGATCTACGACGCGCTCGTGCGGATGGCGCAGGACTTCTCGTCGCGCGAGCCGCTCGTCGACGGGCACGGCAACTTCGGCTCCGTCGACGGCGACCCGCCGGCGGCCATGCGCTACACGGAGGCGCGGCTGTCCCAGCTCGCGATGGAGCTCATCGCCGGCATCGACGAGGACACCGTCGACTTCATCCCCAACTACGACGGCTACGAGGAGGAGCCGACCGTCCTGCCCGCCCGCTTCCCGAACCTGCTCGTCAACGGCGCCTCGGGCATCGCGGTCGGGATGGCGACCAACATCGCGCCGCACAACCTCGGCGAGCTGATCGACGCCTGCCTGCACCTCATCGGCGAGCCCGACGCGTCGCTCGACGACCTCATGGGCTTCGTGCCGGCGCCCGACTTCCCCACCGGCGCCCGCATCATCCACTCCGACGGCATCCGCGAGGCGTACGAGACCGGCCGGGGGGCGATCACGTGCGAGGCCGTCGCCTCGACGGAGACCCGGTCCGGCAACCTCCCCCGCATCGTGGTGACCGAGATCCCGTTCCAGGTCAACAAGGCCACGCTGCTCGAGCGCATCGCCGAGCTGGTCCAGAAGCGCAAGCTCGAGGCGATCCGCGACCTCCGTGACGAGTCGTCGCGCGACGGCATGCGCATCGTGATCGAGCTCAAGCGGGGCGAGGACCCGGCGGCGGTGCTCGACAAGCTCTACCGCTCCACCGACCTGCGGACGAACTTCAACGCCAACGTCGTCGCGCTCGTCGACGGCGCCCCGCGGACCATCGGGCTCGTCGAGGCGCTCGAGGTCTACCTCGACCACCAGCGCACCGTCCTCACCCGCCGGACGGAGCACCGGCTCCGGAAGGCCCAGGACCGGGCGCACATCCTCGAGGGGTTGCTGAAGGCGCTCGACCACCTCGACGAGGTCATCGCGCTCATCCGCGGATCCCAGACGTCGGCCGAGGCGAGGACGGGACTGATGGAGCGCTTCGAGCTGTCCGAGCTCCAGGCGTCGGCGGTGCTCGACATGCGCCTGCGCCGGCTCGCGGCGATGGAGCGGGCCGAGCTCGAGGACGAGTACCAGTCGCTCATGGAGCTGATCGGCCAGCTGCGGGCCATCCTCGACGACCCGTCCGCGCTCGACGAGCTGCTGTCCGAGGAGCTGTCCGAGCTCAAGCGCGTCCACGCGACGCCACGTCGCAGCCGCATCGTCGCCGCCGGCATCACCGCCGAGGACGTCCTCGCCGGCGGGTCGCAGGCCGGGTTCGAGGCGCAGTCGGTCACGGTGACGATCAGCGCCGGCGGGTACGTCAAGCCCGTGCCGACACGCCGGACGACGCCCGGCCACAAGCACCCGCGCGACCCCCTGGTCGCCGTCGTCCGTGCGACCACCGACGACACGCTGCTGCTCGTCGACGAGCAGGGCGGCGGCTTCCGGCTCGACCTCGCCGACGTCCCCGTCGTCAAGGCCGCCCAGCGCGGCACCCCGCTCGCGCAGGTGCTCGGCACGGCCCCCGACGGTCGGCTCGCCGGCGCCGTCCGCCTCGTTCCGGGAACGACGGTGGTGACGGCCAGCGCGCAGGGCCAGGTCAAGCGCACCGCGACGAGCGAGTTCCTCGAGTCACGTCAGCGGGCGATCCAGGCCGCCGGGGTCAAGGACGGCGACCGCATCGTGGCCGTGGCCCTCGCCGCCGACGACGACCACCTCGTGCTGGCCAACTCCGCCGGGCTCGTGACCCGGTTCGAGGCGGAGGAGGCGCGGGCGATGGGCCGCACGGCCGCGGGCGTCGCGGGCATGAACGTGCCGAAGGGCGCCGAGGTCGTGTCGCTGTCCGTGCTGCCCGGCGGCACCGACGACGCGGAGCTGCTCACGATCGGTGCCGACGGGACGGTCAAGCGGGCGCCGGCGGGCGAGTACGCCCCGAAGGGGCGCGGCGGCAAGGGCGTGCAGACGGGCGTCGACGCGCTCCTGTGGTGCGGTGTCGCCGGCGACGTCCACGTCGGTGGCGACCCGTGGCTGGTCGTCCGGCCGGTCGAGATCCCGGAGGCGCGTCGCGCCGGCCGCGGGTCGCCGCTCGACGGCGAGGTCACCGGCCCCGTCGTGCGCGAGGACGGTGGCGTGGACGAGGACGGCTGAGCTCACCGAACGTGCAGGTTGCGCCGCGGAGGGTGTACGGCCGCGGGGGTCGCTCCCGGCCGGTGGGGACCGACCGGCGTACGCTCGCGGCGCACGAGCCCATCCGACCCCGGACGCCGGTCGAGACCCCATGACCCCCCCTCCTCCGCCCGACGGTGCCGACCTCCAGGTCCGCACCCGTGAGCTCCCGATCGTCACCGAGGACCTCGCCTTCGGGGCGGTCCGCTGGTTCAGCGAGGAGAAGGGCTACGGCTTCATCGCCCCCGACGACGGCGACGAGGACGTGTTCGTGCGCTTCTCCTCGATCGAGCACGACGGCTTCCGGTCGCTGACCGACGGCCAGCGGGTCGCCTTCACGCGCACGAGCGACGCCCGCGGCCCCCGCGCCGACCACGTCCACGTCATCTGAACCCCCCAGAACCGTCGACAGAGACGGTTCTGGGACGACCGGACGGAACGTGACGCGCGGAACCGGCTCCAGGGACGGTTCTCGGCCGGGTGGACGGACCGCGATGCGAGGAACCGGCTACGGGGACGGTTCGTCGCGTCATCCCGGGTCCCCCATGCTCGTCTCCCCCGTGTGATGTCCGACGCGCCCTCGGGCGCGCGGGGAAGTGTCCCACCCGGCGGGTCGTCAGGCGGGGACGAGGCGGAGGACGCGGCCGTCCGCGAGCGTGACGAGCAGCTCGCCGCTCTCGTCGTGGCCGAAGCCGAGCACCCGGGGGACCTCGCCCGTGCGATCGGTGAGCTCGACCTCCTCGACGCTGCCGTCGTCCGCGACCCGGACGGCGCGGAGGAACCCGGCGCAGAGGTCGCTGTACAGGTACCAGCCGACGAGCGCGGGGATGGCACGGCCCTCGTAGACCTCGCCACCGATGGCGGCGCAGCCGCCGGTGTCCTCGTGGCGGTAGGACGTGACCGGGAGCGTCGTGCCGGCGGGCTCGCAGTCGGGCTGGGCGAAGCAGTCCGGCCCCTCGAGGATCGGCCAGCCGTAGTTCAGCCCCGCGGCCCCGGCAGGTTCGGCGTCGATCTCCTCGACCGCGTTCTGGCCCACGTCGGTGATGAACAGCCGCCCGACGCCGAAGTCCAGCCGGTACGGGTTGCGCAGACCGTAGGCCCACACCTCCGGCGCGCCCTCCCGACCGTCCGCGAACGGGTTGTCCGGCGGGATGTCGTACGCGCCGGCGGTCGAGGCCACGTCGAGCCGGAGGATGGTCCCCAGGAGCGTGTGCGGGTCCTGGCCGTTGTCGAAGCGGTCGTTGGCGCCCCCGCCGTCCCCGAGGCCGAGGTAGAGGTGGCCGTCGGGGCCGAAGAGGATCTGCCCACCGTTGTGGTTCGCGGCCGGCTGGTCCACCGTGAGGAGGACCTCCTCGCTGGCGGGGTCCGCGGCGTCCCCGTCGACCGCGAACGTCGACAGCGTGGTCCGTCCCCCCGCCCCCGAGTAGTGGACGAACACGCGGTCCCGGTCCTCGGGGGCGAACGCCACGCCGAGCAGGCCCCGCTCCCCGCCGGCGATCACGCGGTCGACGATGTCGAGGTAGACGCTCGCCTCGCCGTCCCGGAGCAGCTGGATCCGGCCGGGTTGCTCGACCACCAGGAGGCCGCCCGCCGGCGCGGGGAGGACGTGCAGCGGCGACTCGAAGCCGCTCGCGACCTCCTCGAACGTCAGGCCCACCGACGACGGGTCGGCATCGTCGGCGGGTTCGGCCGTCCCGGGAGGCGGCGTCGGGGAGGCGGTCGGCACCGCCGGCGGCGACGCCGGCCCGGACGTCTCGCGCCCGACCGTCCCCGTGACCCTGGGCTCTCCCCCGGGATCGCACGCGACCAGGCCGAGGCCGAGGAGGATGGCGGCCGCGACCGTCGCGAGCGAGCGTCCGGTGACCTGCATCGACGCCGCTCCTCCGCCCGGGACACCGCCGCTCGTCCTTCAGGGCGTCGGCGGGTCAGCCGACCGTAGGACAGCGGGAACGGACGTACGCTGCCGCCGCCCGGACCCGAGGTCCATTGCTCTCCGACATCCCCTTCGACCAGATCGTCGCCCGCGCCCGGGCCGGCGACGCCGCGGCGTGGGCGGATCTCTACGACGAGGTCGGCGGTCTCGTCGTCGGCTACCTCCGGTCGCAGCGCCTGCCCGATCCCGAGGACGTCGCGGGCGAGGTGTTCCTCCAGATGGTGCGCGACATCCACCGGTTCGACGGCGACCGCGAGAAGTTCCGCAGCTGGGTGCTGTCGATCGCCCACAACCGACTGGTCGACGACCGCCGGCGCGCGCGCCGGCGACCCTCCACGCCGGTCCCGCCCGACGACCTCCGGTCGACACCGGCGACGAGCGACGCCCTGCCCGAGCACGAGCTCCTCCGGCAGCTCGCGACCGACGAGGTGGAGGTCCGCCTCGCACGCCTGACGGAGGAGCAGCGGACGGTCGTGATGCTGCGCGTCGTCGGCGACCTGTCCCTGAAGGAGTGCGCGGAGGTCATGGGCAAGCGGGTCGGGGCCATCAAGGGTCTCCAGCACCGGGCGGTGGAGACCCTCCGGCGCGAGCTCGGGGGCGAGTCGCCCGTCCACGGCGCGGAGAACGCCCGGGATGTGCGCTCAACGCCCACGCGGCCCTCGTCCGACCCCTCGGCGTGACCCCCCACGACCCCAGGACGCTCACCTCGACGATGGACACCACACCCCGCTCCGAGCCCATGGCCACGCCTCCCACGGCGTCGGCCCGGAGCCTCGTCTCCGAGATCGACCCGACGACGGCCGCGTTCCTCGCCACCGTGCGGGACACGTACCGGACCCCGCTCCCGTCCGACGTCACGAGCAGCCACCTGCGGATGATCCTGGCCGAGGCGGCCGTCTCCCCCGCCCAGCCGGCGCTGCGCGACTGGGCGCGACGCGCCCGCCGGATCGCCGCCGTCGGAGCGGTCAAGATCGCACTCACCGCGACGGCGGCCGCCGCCGCGGCCGGCACCGGCCTGGCCGCCACGGGGTCCCTCCCGGACGCAGCGCAGACCGTGGTCGCCGGTATCGCCGAACAGGTCGGCCTCACGTTCCCGGTCCCGGCAGCGGACACGCCGGGCGACCGCACGGACGCCGAGGGCGACCCGCAGCCCGGCATCGGCGAGGGTGGCCTGCCCGGCCTCCTCGACAGCGGCGCCGACGAGGGTGACCTCCCGGGCGAGGCCGGGGACGCCCCCGCCTTCGAACGGGACGCGGACGGTCGCCCGATCACGCCGGCGCAGGACGGCCGCGAGACGGCCGAGGACCGCCGCAACGCCGGCAACGCCAGCGGCACGGAACGCGGCGAGGACCGCGCGGACGAGCGCCCCGCGGCGCCCGCCCCCGCGAGCCGGCCGGACACCGCCGGCGACACGAGCGGTGACGCACCCGCCGCGGACGGGTCGGCCGAGGGCACCCCGGCCGACGAGCAGCCCGAAGCGCCGGCCCCGGAGCCGGCCGCGCCGGCAGGTGGAGCCGCACCCGACGAGGCCGGCGACGACGACGCGCCGGGCACCGCCGGTGAGCAGCGGGACGCGACCGACGACTGAGTTCTGAGGACCGGTGAGTGGCACCGACCCCCGTGGTGCCCCTCACCGGGGAGGGCCGGGCATCCGCCCGGCCCTCCTCATGTCCGGTCGCGACTCAGCGGTCGCAGCTCAGCTGCGCAGGGCGTCGCAGCTCAGCTGCGCAGGGCGTCGCAGCTCAGCTGCGCAGGGCATCGATGAGCTCGTCCTTCGACATGTCGGAGCGGCCCTCGATGCCGACCTCCTGGGCCTTGTCGTAGAGCTCGTCCTTGCTCCAGTCCTCGTACGCCTGGCTGGAGCCGCCCTTCTGCGCGGTCTCCTGCCGGTCGCTGTTGGCGATCCGGGCGGCCTTCTCCTTCGACATCCCGTCCTCGCGCAACGACTCGTACTGCTCGTCGTCCTTGATGGAGCTGCCGTGGTCCTTGGCCATGTCGTGCCTCCGTGTGTCGCGTGCCCCCACGGTGGGGCCGGAACGGGCCGCCCGCTCACGTCCGCCCCGTCCCTCCGGTCCGCGCCCGGCGGCGCCCCGGTCACCCGTCCGGGGGTCATGGCTCAGCCCAGCTCGGGCAGGACCTGGACGAGCTCCAGGGTCGGCGCGAACAGGTCCCCGTGCTCGGCGACCCGGGCCAGCACCTCGGCCGCGGTGAAGCGCAGCGTCGCGGGGTCGCCCGCGTCCGCCGTGTGGGCGACCTCGTCCCAGCTCACCGGGGTCGAGACCGTCGGCTGCTCGCGCGCCCGCAGCGAGTAGACGCACACCGTGGTCTTGGTGAGCGTGTTCTGGCTCCAGTCGACGAAGACCTTGCCGGGACGCTGCTCCTTGGCCATCGTCGTCGTGACGAGGTCCCCGTGGACGCGCTCCAGGAGCTGACCGACGGCCAGGGCGAAGCCCTTGGTCGCCTCGTAGTCGGTCGGCCCGTTGACGGGGACGTAGACCTGCAGGCCCTTCGAGCCCGAGGTCTTCGGGAACGCCGCGAGGCCGAGGCGGTCGAAGATCTCGCGGAGCCACCCCGCGACCCGGCAGCACTGGACGATGTCCGCGGGCGGCCCGGGGTCGAGATCGAACACGACCATGGTGGGCATCGACGTGTCCGGCGATCGCGCCAGCGAGGTGTGCAGCTCGAGGCTCGCGAGGTTCGCGACCCACGCGAGGGTGGCGACGGAGTCGACGTCGCAGTGCTCCACGCGCTTCTCCTTGCCCTCCCGGCCGAGCGGGACGACGCGGACGAAGCCGGGGCGGTAGTCCGGACACCGCTTCTCGAAGAACCGGTCGCCGTCGACCCCGTCCGGGTACCGCAGCATCGTCAGCGGCCGGCCGCGCAGGTGCGGCAGCAGGACCGGGGCGATGCGGACGTAGTAGTCGAGCACGTGCGCCTTCGTGAACCCGGCCGCGGGGTAGAGGACCTTGTCGAGGTTGGAGACGACGAGCTGTTCGCCGCCGATCTCGACCGTGCGCTTCGCCACGCGGTCAGGTCCCCAGCACGTCGAGGAGGAGCTCGGTCACCCGGTCCGGCGCCTCGACGCTGGGCAGGTGCGCGACGTCCTCGACCGCGTGCAGCTCCACGTCCGGCAGCGAGCCCGCGAGGTGGTCGGCACAGTCGAGCACCCAGCGCTGGTCGAGCGATCCGGTCACGACACAGACGGGCATGTTGAGGTCGCCGAGACGCTCCCCCGGCCCGGGCCGGAGCTCCTCCTCGTCGCCGGCGAGGCCGTGGGCGAAGACGTCGGCCTGCATCCGTCCCACCCACGCGCGCAGCTCGGGGTCGACGTCGCCGGGCGCGCGGTGGGGACCGTCGAACCACGTCGCGAGGTTCACCTCGACCGCCGCGGTGAGGTCGCCGACGTCGAGCGCGGCCGCCTCCTCGCGCCAGGCCACCCGGACGCTGTCGGT
>JAHWJY010000280.1 GCA_019348135.1 Actinomycetota bacterium | reverse complement strand
GCGTCGTCACCGTCGACGGGCGGATGATCGAGAACCTCCACGTCGACCAGGCCCGTCGCACGCTCGCCATCGCCGGCGCCATCGCCGCCCGCGGCTGACCCCGGCCGCTGGGTTCACTGAACGGTCCGACCGGGATACCGGCCGGACCGTTCATCGTTGCGCCGGCCGGAGGGTGCAACGTCGCGATGTTGCACCCTGCAACCGGGATACCGGTCGCCGGGTTCACTGAACCGTCCGGCCGGCGGCCCGGAGCTAGGCGCCGAGGAGGAGGACGAGCCCGACGACGGCGTAGAGGACGACGGCCCCGAGGAAGGCGTGCTGGCTCGGGGCGACGACCTCCGCCTCGAAGCGGGCGACGGCACGCTCTTGGGCGAGGACCACGGCGGCGACGTGGCCGACGAGGATCGCCGCCACCTGGACCCACGCGATGGTCGTGCCGGTCACGGCCGTGAGGTCGACCGGATCGGCCGCGGTCCCGAACAGGTCCCAGCCGAGCCCCAGCGGGTCGGAGGCGAGGGCGAGCAGCAGCTGGCCGTCGAAGACCACCAGGGAGAAGTAGTGCGCGAGCGCGTAGCCGACCACGATGGGGACGAGCGCCGGCGCGAAGGTCTCCACGAGCTCGGGACCCGGGCGGCCGACCAGCGTCGCGGCCGAGCTCGTCGCCGCCGTGTAGGCCGTCGCCACGATCCCGACGAGCACGAGCAGCCCGACCGTCTGCAGCGGGGTCGCCGTCCAGCCCGAGCGGAGCCCGAGCACGCCCTCCCACACGGTCGAGCGGCTGAGGCCGTCGAAGGCCGTGACGCCGAGCGCGACCAGCGCCACCGCCGCGGTGCCCCGCACGGGGCGGACGCCGGCCAGACCGACGAGCGGCGGACGCAGCCGGAGCCGGCCGTCCGTGCCGCGGCCCAGCACGCCCATGCGGCCGACGAGCCCGAAGAGGACCCCGAAGCCGTCCGCCCGGGCGACCCAGCGGGGGCCCCACCAGAGCCCGCCGACGACCATCACCAGCGTGTAGGCGAGCACGAACCCGAGGACGACGTCCGGGTCGCCGGGGTCCGGGTGGGCGAGCTCGACCCAGCCGAAGACGAGCAGCACGACGGCCGCCGGGTACCGACCCACGCGGTCGAGCCACGCCGGCGACGAGCCGAGGTCGAGCCGGGCCAGCAGCGCCGCCAGGCCGGCGAAGGGGTTCACGAGCGCGTAGACGTCGCCCAGCACGGCGGCGATCAGGAGGACGAGGACCCACACGCCCACGAACAGCGCGTTGGCGGCGAACTCGCCGCCGCGGACCGCGCTCGCGATCACGACGCCGAGCATGCCGGCGCCGGCGACGCGCCCCGCGACGCGGGCGACCGCGAGGACCCGCTCGGCCGCCCCGGGGAGCTCGACGCCGAGGTCCCGGTCCGTGAACCGGGCCCGCGTCCACCGCCGGCCGACGGCGAGGAAGGTGAAGACGACCAGGGCGATGGCGGCGTAGAGCACCCACCACAGCGGGATCGGGAGCTGTCCGGCGACGCCCATCCCGTGGGCCACGAGGACCGGGATCGACCACATCGGTGTGTGCGCTCCTGCGGTGGAGGACGGTCGGGGGATGGCTGGGCGCGGACCCTAGGCCGCCGCGTCGGGAGCGGACGGGTCAGGGCAGCGCGGACGGCCGCTCGATGAGCCGCGACAGCACCACGACGCTGCGGGTCTGGGTCACGAACGGCTCGGAGCGGATGCGCTCGAGCGCGTCCTCGAGGTGGCGGGTGTCGGCGGTCCGCACCAGCAGCATCGCGTCGGCTTCGCCGGTCACGGTGTAGGCGGCCACGACCTCGAGGTGGCGGCTCATCGCGGACCGGATCCGCGCCGGCGGCGTGCGTCCCTCGCAGAACAGCTCGACGAACGCCTCGACGGTCCACCCGAGTGCGCTCGGGTCGACGACGGTGGTGAAGCCCTCGATGACGCCGGCGTCCTGGAGCCGGTCCACGCGTCGCTTCACGGCGGGAGCGGACAGGCCGACGGCCTCGCCGATGCTCCGGAAGGTGGTCCGGGCGTCCCTCGTGAGGTGCGCAACGATCTGCTGGTCTATGTCGTCAAGACGCAACGGATACCTCCTCAGCGTGCAGCATCCGGTCGCTTCCGCCGGTCGACGACCATCCTACGCTTCGCGCTCCGCCCATCCCGATCCGCTCCCGCGGCGTCTCCCGGAGGTGTCCCCAGGTGTCCACCACGCTCGTCCCCTCCACGTCACGCGCGCGGACCGCGACCCCGCGCCGGTACCTCATGTGCCCGCCGACGGACTTCGCGGTGACGTACGCCGGCAACCCGTGGATGGACGTCCGCGTGCCGGTGGACCGGGACCGCGCCATGGACCAGTGGCAGCGGCTGCGGGACACCTACCGTGCGCTCGGGCACCGGGTGGACACGATCGAGCCCGTCCCCGGGCTCCCGGACATGGTCTTCTCCGCCAACGGCGGCTTCGTGCGGGGCGGCCGCGCCGTCGCAGCGCGGTTCCGCAACCCCGAGCGCGCCGCCGAGGCCGACGCCTACGCCGCGTGGTACGCGGCCGCCGGCTACCCCGTGGTGCGGGCCGGCGTCGCCTTCGAGGGCGAGGGCGACCTCCTCGTCTGCGGGGACACCGTGCTGGCGGGACACGGCTTCCGCACCGACCCGCGCGCCCACCGGCAGG
>JAHWJY010000006.1 GCA_019348135.1 Actinomycetota bacterium | reverse complement strand
GGGTGCTCGTCGACCGAGACGACCTTCCAGCCCTCGTCGGTCCACACGGTCATCGCCACGACGTGGTCGTCGAAGACGCCGTTCGCCTGCGCCTTGCCGGTCCGCTCCTGCGACTGCAGCGCGTACTGGTCGGTGCGCTCGCGGGTGATGTCGGTGTGGACGTCGTGGAGGTTCTCGGCCGTGTTGCCCATGACCAGCGCCGACTGGTCGACGAGCTTGTCGGAGAGGAACCGCGGGTTGGGGTCGACCTCGGCGCCCATCGGGTGGTGGCCCATGTGCTCGACCCCGCCGGCGAGCACGACGTCCTGCGCACCGACGCGGATGGCGTTGGCGGCGTTGACGATCGCGGTGAGGGCGCCGGCGCACATCCGGTCGATCGCGTAGCCCGGGACGTTCTGGCCGAGGCCGGCGAGGATCGCGAGCGACCGTCCGAGCGTCAGTCCCTGGTCGCCGACCTGCGCGGTGGCGGCCCACGCGACGTCGTCGACGCGGTCGTCGGGGATCCCGGTGCGCTCCATCAGCACCCGGATGGTGCGGACCGCCATGTCGTCGGCGCGGGTGCCGGCGTAGTAGCCGGTGTCCTTCGCGCGGCCGATGGGCAGTCTCACCCCGTCGATGTAGTAGGCGTCCCCCAGCAACCTCGAAGAGGAACTGGCACTCGGGTCAGGTTCGGGCATGGGTGTGCCTCACGGGTCGGCGGTGCCCCCCAGCCGAGCAGATTCGTAGCGTTCCCTCCAAATCCGCGCCGGCCCCGGACACGACGGCGCCCGGCCGCGGGGCCGGGCGCCGGACGGAGGGAGGAGGCTCAGGCGAGCTCGTCGCGGACCGTGCGCCAGGTGACGGCCGCCCCGAGCACGAGCAGACCGGCGAGGAGCCGCAGGACACCCGGCACCGTCGCCGTCGGATCGATGATCGGCAGGGCGAGGTCGGCGACCGCGGGCGGCGCGGCCGCGGCCACGAGCGCCGGCTCGTCGGCCGCGGCCGGCGGTGCGACCACGGGCACCAGCTCCGACGACCCGAACGAGTCGAGGGCGGCGGTCTCCGCCCGCAGCCCGGCCCGGACGGCCGCGCTGTCGGCGCTTCTCGGGTCGCTGTGGCGGACCGTGCGCGGCTCGTCCCCGGCGGGCGCCGGACGGCCGGCCGGTGCCGGAGCGGGGCCGATGTCGTTCCCGGCCGCGCTCTGGGACGGTCCGTCCGCGGGTGCCGGCGCCGGGGCGGGGGCCGGGTCCGGGTCGACGACCTCGTCGGCGTCGGCCAGGGGGACGTCGGTCCCGACGACCTCGACCGTTCCGCCGGTGTCGAGGGTGGGGCCGTCGGGCGAGGCCTCGACGGTCGCCGTCGGCTCCACGGTCGTGTCGGCCTGCTCCGTCGACGCGTCCGTCGTCAGCTCGGCTCCGAGGCTCTGCTCGGCGGCGTCGGCCGTGATGGTCGCCGTGGCGACCTCGGCGTCCACGACCAGCGGGTCACCGAGCTCCTGCGCGCTCGCCGCGCCCGCCAGCCCGACGCTCAGCGCCGTCCCGGTCAGCAGCGTCAACAGCCATCGCCGTGCCATCGCATGTCCCTTCCACATCGTCGGCCGGCGCTCCGCAGGCCGCTCGGGATGGTCAACGAACGTCGACCGCGATGGTGACGCACCGTGAGGCCCGGGTCAACGTCCGGCTAGCTCCTTCGGGCCATCTTCCCCCGCTGGCCGGCCAGGGGTCCAGTCCGGGCGCGCACGGACCGATACCACGCCCACGGCGGGTGATCGCCGGGGAGACGTCGTTGGCACGTGGAGGAGCGCCCGTCGGGGCGGAGGACGGCGCTGCCGTGACGGCCGCGCCGGATCCGACCGCGCACCGGCTCACCACCGCCTGGATCGCCGCACTCGTCGCGGTCGCCCTGATCGCCGTGACGGGGTGGATGCTCGTCGACTCGACGCTCGTCCTGCAGCGGGAGGCCGCCACCGTCGCGCGGGTCGTCGGGATCCAGCGCGACCACATCGACCGCATCCAGGACGGGGCCCGCGCCGTCGGACGCGCCGAGGACGTGGCCAGCGCCCGGACCGCGCTGACCGTCGTCCTCGACGCGCTCGACCGGGTCGAGAGCACCGAGCGCCAGCTGACGGCCGGCGACCCGGCCGGGGGGATCGCCGGCCCGCAGCGCGTCGAGTTGCGCCCCGCGGGCCTCGCCGTCATCGCGGCCGGCGACGCGCTCGTCGCCGCGGTCGGGGCGCTCGAGGCCGGCGTGGCGGCGCTCCCGCCCGGTGCGAGCGGCCCGCACGTCGCGGCCCTGATGGCGTTCGAGATCGGGGAGGTCGAGGCCGCGGAAGAGGACTACGAGCGGGCGCTCGGCGGGCTCGCCGGCGCGTACGACGAGCTCGCGGCCACCCGCCTCGACGAGGCCCGGGCGCTCGACCGCTCGATGCTGCTCGCGACGCTCGCCCTGCTCGTGATCGAGGCCCTGCTCGTCTTCCTCCCCGTCACGCGCCGGATCCGTGCCCACCTCGAGCGCGGCACCCGCGCCACCGAGGAGGAGCGCCGCCACAACGCGGCGCAGCTCGAGCGCCTCGCTCGCCACGACCACCTCACCGGCCTGTCGAACCGCATGGCGTTCCGCGACCGGCTCGACCACGCCGTCGCGTCGGCCGAGCGGTCCGGCAAGCACGTGGCCGTGATGTTCCTCGACCTCGACAAGTTCAAGGAGATCAACGACTCGCACGGCCACGACGTCGGCGACCAGCTCCTCGTCGCGGTCGCGGACCGCCTACGGGGCGTCGCCCGGCGCGCGGACACGATCGCACGGCTCGGCGGCGACGAGTTCGTCGTGATCCTCGAGGGTCTGGACGACGCCGAGGGCGCCGCCACCGCCGCCGGCAAGATCCTCGCGGCGACGGCCGATCCCATCGACGTCGGCGGGCGCCAGCTCCACATCACGACCTCCATCGGCATCGCGATGTACCCGGACGACGCCGGCGACGTCGAGGATCTCCTGCGCCACGCCGACTCCGCGATGTACGAGGCCAAGAGCGCCGGCCGGGACACGTTCCGCTTCTCCACGCCCGAGCTCCGCGCCGTCAACGTCCGCCGGGTGCGGCTCATCTCCGAGCTCCGCTCGGCAGTCGCCAAGCAGCGACTCCGGCTCGTCTACCAGCCGCAGGTCGACGTCACCACGGGCGAGCTGCTGGGCGTCGAGGCGTTCGTCCGCTGGATCCGGCCCGACGGCACCGAGGTCCGCGCCGGCGACTTCATCGGCGTGCTGGAGGACACCGACCTGATGGCGCCGCTGGGCGCGTGGGTGCTGGAGGAGGCGTGCCGGCAGAACGTCGCGTGGCAGGAGGCGGGGCTGCCGCCGATCCGGATGGCCATCAACCTCTCCGGCCGCCAGTTCCGCCAGCTCGACCTCGCCACGACGATCGCGGTCGCGCTCGAGGAGACCGGCATGGCGGCCGACCTGCTCGAGCTCGAGATCACCGAGCGGTCGCTCGTCCAGGACGCCGACGGCTCCGCCGCGACGCTGCGCCTGCTGAAGGCGCTCGGGGTCCAGCTCGTCATCGACGACTTCGGCACCGGCTACTCGTCGCTGTCCTACCTCAAGCGCTTCCCCATCGACGTGCTCAAGATCGACGGCTCCTTCGTGCACCGCCTCGACCGCGACGAGGACCGTGCCGTGCCGGCGGCGATCGCGGGTCTCGCGCGGCACCTCGGCATGGGCACCACCGCCGAGGGCGTGGAGTCCCGCGAGCAGCTCGACGTCCTGCGCGAGATCGGCTGCGACCGCGCGCAGGGCTACCACATCAGCCGTCCCCTGGAGGCGGCCCAGGTCCCCGCGTTCGCACGCCAGGCGCGGATCAGAGCGTCGGCGGGCGCGGCGCAGGCGACGGCGAGCCCGGGTCTCGAACCCGTCTGAGCAGCTCGGCCGCGTGGTCGTGCAGGAGCCAGCGCAGGCCCGCCTCGTCGAGCTCGAGGACGGCCAGCCCCCGCACCAGGCCGGCGTAGGGCAGCGGGATGGTCGGGAAGTCCGACCCCCACAGCAGCCGGTCCGCGAGCGCACGGATCCGGGCGTGGTGCTCGTCGGTGAAGCGCCCGGTGAGCGGACCGAAGGGCGGATCGGTGAGGACCATCGCCGTGTCGAAGCGCAGCGAGGGCACGTCGTCGGCGAGGTCGAGGAAGTCGTCGATGTCGGGCGCGCCGAGGTGGGCGACCACGAGCACGAGGTCCGGGTGGCGGTCGAGGAGGTCGCGCACGACGTCGGCGCCGCAGTACTCGGCGCCGCCCTCCACGCCGTAGACGGCGCTCGCGTGCAGCACCACCGGGATCCGCGCCTGCGCGAGCCGGCGCCACACCGGGTCGAGGAGGGGGTCGGTGGCGGAGAACCGACCGACCTGCAGGTGGACCTTGGCGACCGCGCCGCCGCGGGCGAGCGCCTCCGCGACGTAGCCGTCGACGCCGTCCTCGGGGTAGAACGTGAACGACGGGATGACCTGCTCGTCCTCGTCCGCGAGCGCGAGCGTGTGCCCGTTCAGCCACGCGGCCACCCCCGGCCGGTGCGCGTACGCGAGCGCCGTGTGGCGCGCCACGCCGAGGCCGGCGAGCGTACGCCGGCGGTCCGGCTCCGGCGCCCGGTAGGTGACCGGCCACGGCGGGTCGTCGAGCGCGTCGAAGAACGACCACACCGCCGCCTGGATGCGGTCGGGCATGACGTGGACGTGGAGGTCGATCAGCCCTTCGAGCCCGAGCGAGCGCACGAACGGGGCGACGCCGGCGTCGTCCCGCGGGTAGCGCGCGGCGGAGACGGGCCCGGCGCTCATCCGGCGATCTCCGCCTCGGCCTCCTCGAGCTCGAGCTGCGCCGCCTCCCAGCGTTGCATCAGCGAGCCCGCGAGGTCCTTGGCACGTCCGTGCGCGGCGACCAGCTCGGCGACCTTCTGTGGGTCCTCGTAGACGGCGGGGTCGGCCATGGCACGGGTGAGCTCGGCGACCTCGGCCTCGGCCCGCTCGAGCTCGGCCTCGAGCCTGGCCACCTCACGGCGCAAGGGCTTGGTCACCCGGTGCAGCTCGTTGCGACGCTCGGCCTCGCGCCGCTTGTCGCGGGCGGGGTCCGCCTTGGGGGCACGCGTCCGGCCGTCCGACAGCCCGCTCCGGGACGGCGTGCCGACGCGGTCGTCGAGCAGCGTCGAAGACGATCTCGCTCTCCCGACGAACTCCTCGTAGTCGCCGGGGTAGAGCCGGGCCGTGCCGTCGCGGACGTCGAGGATGTGGTCGGCGACGCCGCGGATCACGTGCCGGTCGTGGGTGATCAACAGGACCGTGCCCGGGTAGGCGACGAGCGCGTCCTCGAGGAGGTCCCGGCTGGAGATGTCGAGGTGGTTGGTCGGCTCGTCGAGGCACAGGAGGTTGGCCGAGTTGGCCATCAGGCGGCCGAGGGCCAGCCGGGTCTGCTCGCCGCCGGACAGGGTCTGGACCTCCTGGTCGCCGGCGTCGCCGCTGAACCCGAACGCGCCCAGCATCGTGCGGACGTTCTTGCCGCGGTGCTCCTCGGACAGGCCGGCCGCGAACTCCTCCACGACGCGGCGGTCCTGGCGCAGCGCATCGACCTGGTGCTGGGCGAAGTGGGCGACGTCGACGTTGGTGCCCAGGGTGACCGTGCCCTCGTCGGGCTCGATCAGCCCGAGGATCAGGTTCAGCAGCGTCGACTTGCCGGCGCCGTTGGGGCCGACGACGCCGATCTTCCAGCCGCGCTCGACCGTCAGGTCGAGCCCGGTGAACACCGGCGTGTCGTCGAAGCGCTTCGTCACGCCCTCGAGCGACAGCACGACCCGGCTCGCGCGCCGTGGGGTCGGGAAGCCGAACCGGACCCTCGGGTCGCGGTCCTCCGGCACCTCGATGCGCTCGACCTTGTCCAGGCGCTTCACCCGGCTCTGGACCTGCTTGGCCTTGCTGGCCTTGTAGCGGAAGCGCTCGATGAACCGCTCGGTGTCGGCGAGCTCGCGCTGCTGTTGCTTCTGCGCGGCCCGGAGCCCCTCCATGCGCAGCTCCCGCTGCTCGACGAAGTCCGAGAACGAGCCGACGTACTCCGTGGCCGTGCGGTGGGCGAGCTCGACGACGCGGTCGGCGACGGCCTCGATGAAGTCGCGGTCGTGGCTGACGAACAGCAGCGCCCCGGGGTGCTCGACGAGGGTCCGTTCGAGCCACGCGATCGACTCGATGTCGAGGTGGTTGGTCGGCTCGTCGAGGATCAGCAGGTCGGGCTTCGAGAGCAGGAGCCTGGCGAGGGCGACGCGGACGCGCCAACCGCCGGAGAGCTCGCGCACGGGGCGGTCCGCGTCCTCGGGCGCGAAGCCGAGGCCGGCGAGCACCCGGTGCGCCTCGGCCTCGATCTCGTAGCCGCCCAGCTGCTCGAAGCGGTGCTGCTCGTTGCCGTAGCGCTCGAGCACCGCGTCGTGCTCGGCACCGGTCGTCTCCCCCAGCTGGTGCTCGAGGTGCCGGAGCAGCTTCTCCAGTGCGAGGATCTCGCCGGCGCCCTCGAGCACCTCCTCGAGCACGGTCCCCTCCCCCGGCTCGGCGACGTCCTGGGGCAGGTAGCCGATGCGGACGCCCTTGGCGCGGTTGACCTCGCCGTCATCGGGGTCCTGCCGGCCGAGGATGATCTCGAGGAGGGTCGTCTTGCCCGCGCCGTTGCTCCCGAGCAGCGCGACGCGCCGCCCCGGGAGCAGCGAGAACGTGACGTCCCGGAAGAGCGGATCGGTGCCGTGCGCCTTGGAGACGCGGGAGAGGGTGATCATCGCCGGGAAGGGTACGGGTCGTCAGCCGAGGGGCAGGACACGCACGTCGACGACGGCGCCCAGGACCCGGCCGGCCTTCGCGGCCACGTCCACGGCGTCCGCGACGGCCTTGCCGGTGGCGTGGTCGGCGGCCCCGATGGCGCGCCCCACGACGAGGATCGCGCCGCCCTGGTCCTCGACCGACTCGAGCCACGCGAGCGGGAGGTCGTCGATGGGCTCGGCCACGCTGACGTGGCCCCCGACGGCCTGGAGGACGAGCCGTCCGGACTCCCGTACCAGCGACAGCCGCGTGTCGTCGGTGAGGTTCACGCCGTAGAAGCCCGGCAGCAGACGCAGCCCGTAGTCGAGGAACGACCACAGCACCTCGTCGTCCGCCGAGAGGGGACGCTCGCGGTCGCCGCTGCGCGCGTCCAGGACGAGCATCGGACGCTCCCCCACGAGGACGTACGACGTGCGGATCGCGAGCGACGTCACGGGCGCTCCGGACGGCGGTGGACGGAGGGGTCGCCGTCCGACCCTACCCTCCGCCCCATGCACATCGTCTCCGTCACCGGCCTGTCGAAGTCCTACGAGGGCCGCACCCTGTTCACCGACGTCGCGTTCGGCGTCGGCACGGGCGACCGCGTCGGCGTCGTGGGACCGAACGGCTCGGGCAAGTCGACCCTCCTGCGCATCCTCGCCGGCGAGGAGGTCCCCGACGAGGGCGAGGTCGTCTACAACACCGCCGCCCGCACGAGCCACCTCGAGCAGCAACCGCGCTTCGACGAGTCCGCGCCGGCGCTCACCGTGGCGGCCGGAGGCGACGCGGCGGTCCAGCAGCACGAGGCCGAGGCCATCCTGGACCGGCTCGGGCTCGACCCGGCCGCCCCGCTGTCGGCGATGTCCGGCGGCCAGCGCCGGCGGGTGGCGCTGGCGCGGGCCCTGCTGCCACCCAGCGACCTGCTGATCCTCGACGAGCCCACCAACCACCTCGACGTCGACACGATCGACTGGCTCGAGGACGAGCTGCGCCGGCGCGCCTCGGGCCTCCTGATGGTGACCCACGACCGCTACTTCCTCGAGCGGCTCACGAACCGGATGATCGAGATCGACGCCTCGACCTCGCCGGGTGAGGTCTTCTGGCACGAGGGCACGTACTCGGACGTCCTCGAGGCGCGGGCCCAACGCGAGGAGCAGCGCGCGAGGTCCGAGCAGCGGCGTCAGAACCTCCTCCGCAAGGAGATCGCGTGGCTCCGGCGGGGACCGAAGGCGCGGACGAGCAAGCCGAAGTTCCGCGTCGACCAGGCGATCGCGCTCCAGGAGGCGACCCCCGAGGACGCGCGCGCCCAGCTCCAGCTCGGCACCGGTCGGCGACGGCTCGGCAACGACGTCGTGGAGGCCCGCGACGTCACCGTCCGGTACGGCGACACGACGGTCCTCGAGGACGCGAGCCTCGTGGTCGGACCGGGCGACCGCGTCGGCATCGTCGGCCCGAACGGCTCGGGCAAGACGACGCTCCTGCGCGCCCTCACCGGCGCGATCGAGCCCGACGCCGGCGAGGTGCGCATCGGCACCACGGTCGAGTTCGGGGTGTACGAGCAGGAGGCCCGCGTCCCCCCGAGCGAGCGGTCGGTGCTCGACACGATCCGCGACCACGGCGAGCACATCCCCCTGGCCAACGGCGAGAACCTGCCGGCGAGCTCGCTGGCCGAGCGCTTCCAGTTCGACGGCCGGCTCCAGCGCGCGTCCGTGGCGCGTCTGTCCGGCGGCGAGCGTCGCCGGCTGGCGCTCCTCCACCTCCTCATCACGGCCCCGAACGTGCTGGTGCTCGACGAGCCGACGAACGACCTCGACGTCGACACGCTGAACATCCTCGAGGACCACCTCGACGGGTTCACCGGCACGGTCATCGTGGCGAGCCACGACCGCTACCTGCTCGACCGGCTGACCGACCGGATCGTCGCGGTCGAGCCCAGCGGCCGGCTGCGCGAGCACCTCGACTGGGAGTCCTACCGCGACGCGCACACCTCACGGCAGGCCGCGACCGCGGCGGCCGAGTCCGCGGCCAGGCGCGCGACCGCCGCCAGCACGATCGACAACAAGGAGCGCCAGCGTCGGCGCAAGGAGATCCGCTCGCTCGAGGAACGGATGGGCAAGCTCGGTCGCCGGCGGGAGGACATCGACCGCGAGCTCGCGGTCGTCGGCGGCGACTTCGCCCGCGCCGGCGAGCTGGCCGCCGACCGGCGCGAGGTCGAGGGCGAGCTCGCGCGCCTCGAGGAGCGCTGGCTCGAGCTCACCGTCGACTGACCCGGCGGCGGGTGAGGACGCCGGCGAGGGCGAGCGCGAGCAGCGCCGGGAGGGCCAGGGGGACCAGCGGACCGGTCGTCGGCAGCGGCGGGGCCGGCGGGGCGGGGGCCGGGACGGGCGCGCCACCGGCCGGCGCGGGGAAGCCGACGAGGTGGATCCAGGTGCCGCGCTCGAGGAACGGCATGTCGACGCAGGGGCCGATCGCGCCGCCGGTCGGCGAGCACACCGGCTCCATCTGGTACGGCGAGCGCCACGTGGACGGGTCCTCGCCCTGTTCGGCGGCGAGCACCTCGACCGCCGCGGACAGCGCGTCGCGCAGCGCCTCCGCCGCCGTACGTCCCTCGAGGTAGTCGCGCGAGGGCGTCAGCGACGACGTCGAGGGATCGACGACGCGCAGGACGAGGTTCAGCGCCGGGCTCACGTCGTAGACGTGGCGTCCGGAGCGGTGCTGGCGCTCCGCCAACGCGGTGAAGGCCGGGTCGACGTCGTGCAGGAGCTCGTCCCGCAGGGCGTCCACGGTCGCGGCGAAGATCGTCGCGGCCGCCCCGACCGTGGCCTGCCCGCCCTCGGTGAAGCGCATGTCGGCGCCCTCGGAGTTGGCGCTGCCGTCCCAGCCGGCGAGGAGCTCCAGCGCGGCACGCTCGAGCCCGCCGAGGTCACCGCGCTGCTCGAGCGCGAGCAGCAACGGGAGGAACTCGGTGGCGCGCATGTCCCTCGTCGCCGCGTACCGGTCGATGTCGCGCAGGCCGTCGAAGGTCCAGTCCGAGCGCGACGAGATCACGTCCACGAGGTTGGTGACGCGCTGGCCGTGGCCGGCGGGGTAGCTCGTGTACGACATCCCGACGCCGTCGCCCCAGCCGTGCGCCGGCTTGTTGTTCCAGTTGACGACGTAGCCCTGGCGCGGGTTCACGGTGTGGGGCAGCGCCTCGAACGGGAGGTGCTCGTCCATGTCCCACTCGCCCGTGCCGGGGAGCGGCAGCCGGAGGTCGGACTCCGGCGGCCGCACGTGGTGGAGGCCGGGGTGCCAGAACGCGATGTTGCCGTCGGCGTCGGCGTAGCCGGTGTTCTCGTTCCAGGTCACCTTGCGCATGCCGGCCGCGAACTCCTCGAGGTTCCGCGCCCGGTTCCACTGCAGGATGCCGTCGATGGTCTCCACCTCGCGGCCCCACATCGCGTACTGCAGGCTGCGGGCCGCGGTGCCGTCCTCCGACGTCGCCACGACCGGGCCGTGGACCGTGCGGCACACCTGCACCGTCTCGGTGAACGCCGGCGGGCCCACCGGCACGCCCTCGACGGCGGCGCGGTAGTGCACGTCCTCGTCCCGGCACGTCATCGGCTTCCAGACGCCGTCGTGCCGGTACTCCGGGACGCCGTCGTCGTCGCTGTCCGGACGCGTCGTCTCGATGTAGGAGTCGATCGTCTTGGCGTTACCGGTCGTCAGCGCCCAGGCGACGCGCTCGCCGTAGCCGATCCCGACGGTCGGCACGCCGGCGACGGAGGTACCCCGGGCCTTGTAGCCGTCACCGTGGACCTCGAGCTCGACGAGCAGCGTCGGGTCGTAGCCCAGCTGCGGCTCGGACATCAGCAGCGCGTCGCCGTCGGCGGTGCGCTCCGGACCGATGGCGACGAGGAAGGACCCGCCCGTGAGGGCGCTGCGCCACTCCTCCAGGGCCGCCCGCGCCGCGCCGGCCGGATCCGGCGCGTCGGCGGACAGTGCGACCAGATCCTCCGCCCCGGGCGTCGGGTGGGCGCCGGTGCCCTGCCCCTCGGCGAGCTCCAGCGGGACCGTGCGCGCGTAGTCGGCCCAGCGGTCGAAGACGCGCTGCCGCTCGGACGGCGCGAGGGTCGTGCGCGGGAAGACCCCCTCCTCGCGCGGCACGGTCACGACCGCACGCTCGTCCCCCGTCCAGACGAGGTCCTGGAAGGCGGCACGGCCGGCGTCCTCGCCGAGCGCGTCCTCGAGCCCGCGGAGAGCGGCCACGTTGGCCATCTCGGTGCCGCCCTCGGAGGCGACGAAGCGCGTCATCAGCACGCCGGTGGCGACCACGTCCTCACGGGTGAGGTGCCGGGGTGCGGTCGTCAGCAGCGCGTACTCCGCCGGCAGGTCACCCGTTGCGAGCACCTCGTCGATCCACGCGTTGGCCCCGGCGACGTAGCCGTCGATCGCCTCCCGCCCCTCCGCGGAGGTGCGCCCGTACATCGCGGTGAGCTCGGCATCGCTGTAGCCGGTGGTCCGCGTCGCCACGTCCGCCGGCACGCCGTCCGGGCCGGTCAGCTCCGCGAGCGTCCCCCGGGCGGTGCGGATCGTCGCATCCATGAGGAACAGACGGATGCGTGCGACCGCGTAGCCCGCGCCGAACCAGACGTCCTCACCCGTCTCGCCCCAGATGGCCGGCACCCCGAAGCCGTCGTAACAGACCTCGACGCCGGGACGCGGGACGAGCGGGTCGTCGCAGCGGTCCCGGAACCGGCCGTCCTTGAACTCGAAGTCCCCGTACAGCTCGCGCTGGTCGTCGACGTGGGCGCCGAAGTCGTCCGGGTCGCCCGTCGCCGTGCCGCGGGCCTGCCCCTCCATCGTGTACGTCGTGGAGTTGCCGGGCGCGAGGACGCTCACGGCGGACGGGCCCTCGGCGGCGGTCGCCGGCACGGCGCCGGCGACGAGGAGGGCGAGGACGAGGACGACGGACCGACGCATGCGGGTGCTCCAGAGGGGACGCGGGGGGCGTGGCATCCTCCCACACGGCTCAGGTGGGCGCCTCCGCGTGCCGATGCGGACGGGGGACGGCGACGCCGTCCCTCCACGCGTGTGGACGGACGGCTGGTCCGGGTGGCGGGCAGAAGGGGACGCGGTGCGCGCTCGCGCGACGCTGGCGGTCGGCGCCCTCGTGGCGCTGCTCCTGCCTGCGCCGGCGTCCGGCGAGGTCCCCACCTCGGTCGGGACCGTGCGGGACGCCCTGGAGGTCGCCGAGCGCACCCTCGCCGACGTCGAGGCGCAGCTGCGCCGGGCCCACGAGGGCGTCGAGGCCGTGGAGTCGCGTCTCGCCCAGGCCGGCGCGGACCTCCGGGTCGTCGAGGTCGACCTCGCCGACGCCACGGCCGTGCTGGCCGAGGCGCAGGCCGCCGAGCGGTCGGCCGCCGGCGAGCTGGCGCAGGCCCTCGGAGCCATGGACGAGCGGCTCGAGGAGTGGGAGCTCACCCGCGAGGCCGTCAACGCGCGCGCCGCTGAGACCTACAAGCACGGCGCCGCCTCGAACGCCAACCTCCTCTTCGCCGGCGTCACGCGCAGCGCCGACCTCCACGACGCCGCCGTGGCCGTCCGGACCGTGCACGGCATCATGGAGCGCGACCGCGACCTGCTCCAGCGCAACCTCGCGCTCGCCCGGGCCGCCAACGAGGCCCGGGCGGACGTGGCGGGGCTGCGCTCCTCCGCCCGCTCCGAGCAGCGTGCGGCCTTCCGGGAGCAGCAACGGGTCCAGCAGCTCGTCGAGCGCCAGGCCCGGATCGTGGCGAGCATCGAGGACGACCTCGCGGCGAAGGCGCGGATCGTGGCGAGCATCGAGCAGGACCGGGTCGCCTCGGCCGTGCTCGTGGACCAGCTGCGCGAGACCATCTCGCGGGTCTCGGTCTCGATCGACGACGTGCTGGTCTCGAGCGCGGACGTCCCCATCGACGGTCCACCCCCGGCCTGGGCCACGGCGCTGCCGGCCCGCGGACGCCAGTGGGCACCCGCCATCGACGCGGTCGCCACCCGCGTCGGCATCGACGGACGCCTCCTGGCCGCGCTCGTGTGGACCGAGTCCAACTTCACCCCGACGGCCGTCTCGCACGCCGGCGCCGTCGGGATGGCACAGCTCATGCCGGGGACCGCGCGCGGTCTCGGTGTCGATCCGTGGGACCCCGTCGCGAACATGATCGGCGGCGCCCGCTACCTGCGGACCCAGATGATCCGGTTCGGCTCCGTCGAGCTCGGGCTCGCGGCGTACAACGCCGGCCCGGGGCGTGTCGCGGCGGCGGGCGGCGTGCCCGACATCACGGAGACCCAGATGTACGTCATCCGGGTCCTCGAGCGCTACGAGCGCATCCGCGCCGCGGGCTGACGTCAGCTGGCGGGCCGGAACGACGCCATCATGTCGTCGAAGAGCGGCTCGACCTCGTCCCAGTCCGACGCGTGCGACTGCAGGTTGAGGGCGTAGCCACGCCCGCCGGCGACGAAGCCGAGGTTGTAGGCGTGGAGGTCGGCTCCGCCGTCGCGGTAGGTGTACTCCCAGATCGCCGCCGCATCCTGGTAGTCGACCGACGCGATGCGGAGCTCGCGGTAGTCGTCGTGCCGTGACGCGAACGCCTGCGACTGCTCGCGCCAGTCGGCCTCGGGGTCGGGCTTCGGCTCGTCGGTCCAGTCGACGCGGAGGTAGGCGCCACCGGACGGGTCCACGAGGTCGGTCCGGGGTCCGGAGGCGTCGCGGACCTCCCAGCCGGCGGGGACGGCGACCGAGTAGGTCTCGCCGTCGTAGCGCGTCCACCCGTCGGGCACGGCGCCGTCCTCGGAGGCCTCGGAGCCGTCGCCGTCCGCGGCCGTGACGTCCGGGTCGACGGGGACGTCCTCGGTCAGGTCCGCGGTCGGCTCCGCGGACAGGCCGTCGTCGGCGGGGCCGCCCGCCGGGTCGCCCCCGCGGTCGGCATCCCGCTCCTCCGGCGCGGCGGTCGGGTCGCTCTGGGCCTCGGTGCCGGGGTCGTCCACGGCCACACCGTCCGCCCCGGGCGCGGTGTCCCAGGAGCTGGCCACGGCGAACGCGACCAGCCCGAGCAGCAGCACGCCGGCGAGGACGGCGAGCCGGCGACCCCAGGGGCCCGGCGTGGGTGGCGCCGGCCGGGGATCCGGGGGCGGCGCCTGCCGGTCCGTAGGCGGCCCCGGCCGTTCCGGTCCGGCCGGCGTCGAGACGACCGTCGGTGCCGGGGCGAGCACGCGGGTGTCGTCCGGCGCGTCCCGGGCGAGCGCGCCCGCCCGCCCCGCGACGCGCTCGAGCTCGGTCCGGATCTCGTGCACGGCCGGACGGTCCGCCGGGTCCTTGGCGAGCAGCCGGTCCACGAGCGCGGCGAGCGGGTGTGAGCCGTCGATCGGCTCGTGCGGTTCGTTCACCACCGCGTGCACGGTGGCGATCGCCCGCTGCCGCTCGAACGGCGCGCGGCCGGTCAGCGCGTAGTACAGCGTCGCGCCGAGCCCCCACAGGTCGGCGGTGGGCGCGGGGTCCTCGCCCTTGGCCTGCTCGGGCGCGATGTAGCTCGGTGAGCCCATGGCCATGCCGGTGCGGGTCAGGGCGGTCTCGTCGAGGATGGCGGCGATCCCGAAGTCGGTGACGCGCGCCCCCTCGTCGCTGACCAGGACGTTGCTCGGCTTGATGTCGCGGTGCACGACGCCCTGCGCGTGCGCCTCCTCGAGGACCGACAGGATCGTGAGCCCCATCGCGGCGACCTCGGCGTCCGGCAACGGACCCTCGTCGGCGACGAGCTGGTGCAGCGTCGGCGCGTCGATGTAGGCCATGACGAGGTCGACCGAGTCCTCGCCGACGTGGACGTCGAAGAGCGGCGCCACGCCCGGGCGCCGCAGGCGGGCCGCGGCGCGTGCCTCCCGCTCGAGCCGACGCCGGATGCGGTCCTGCTCCGCCGTCCCGAGGTAGTCGGGGATGTCGGCGCGCTTGATGGCCACCTCACGCCCGAGCACGGTGTCCCGGGCGAGCCACACCTCGCCGCTCGCGCCACGGCCGATGCGCCGGACGAGCTCGTAGCGTCCGTCGGCGAGCGTGGCGGGAGCAGGGGTCCTCATCCGCTCGACGGTACGGCGCGCCCCGGGATCGCCCCGGCGCGGCGGCACGGCCGCCCGGACGGCGGGCCGTCGGCACCCGGCCGTCCGTACCGACGGGCGGTCGCCCGCCGGCGGAGGCCGGGATGGCACTAGCCTCGCCCCCGGCGGGGCCCGGGACCCCACGCCGGACGACCAGGAGAGGACGGCGGGTGTCGGACACCAGCGCGACGGACACCACCACGGTGGGCGACGGGGAGGCCGTGTGGCCGACCGCCGCCGCCCGTCCCCCGTTGGTCGACCTCCGTGACCACCGCCGGGGGCCCTCCCGCGCCCGCGCCAGCTTCGAGCGGGCGCTGGACCGGCTGCCGTTCGTCGAGAAGGAGATGCCGGTCGTCGCGCGCATCGTCCGTCCCGGCTGGACGTGCGTCGACATCGGGGCGGCCGGCGGCACCTACACCCACCTGCTGTCGCGACGCGTCGGGGCCGCCGGCCGCGTCCACGCCGTCGAGCCGCGGTCGCGGTCCATGGGGTACCTGCGGCGGATGCGGCGCGTGTTCCGGTGGCACAACGTCGAGCTGCACCAGCTCGCGCTGACGGACCACGACGAGGGCGCCGAGCTCAGCGTCCCGCGGTTCGCACGCACGGAGGCGCACCTCACGGGACCCGTGGCGACGACGGACCGGACCGTGCGGACGGAGCGGGTCGCGACGACCACCGTCGACGCCCTCGTCCGGAGCCGCGACCTCGTCTCGGTCGAGCTGATCAAGTGCGACGTCGAGGGCGCCGAGCTGCAGGTCCTGCGGGGCGCCGAGTGGACCATGGCCCGTTTCCGTCCCGTGGTCGTCGTCGAGATCGAGGCCCGCCACCTGGCCCGGTACGACCTCTCCCCCGACGCCGTGGCCGCCTGGTTCGAGGAGCGCGACTACGCGGCCTACCGGACGACGGGGGGCCGGCTCGTTCCCGCGACCGGCATCGTCCCGGACGAGAACGACTACATCCTCCTCCCCCGCGAGCGGGTGGCCGGCCCCTGACCGACGTCGACGACGACCCGCCCAGACGGACGCTCCTGCGCGCCGGTCGGTCGGCCTGGGCCGTCGTCGGCATCGCGCTCGTGGTCCTCGGGGTCGGCTACCTCGCGTCGCGCCTGTCGCTGGTCCTCGTGCCGCTCGTGATCGCGCTCTTCCCGGCCACCCTCCTCGTCCCGGTGGCCGTGTGGCTGAAGGACCGCGGGGCGCCGGAGGCTCTGGCGGCGTTCGCCGCGATCGTCCTGGGCTTCACGGCGATCGCCGGCGTCGTCGGGCTGATGGTGCCGCTCGTCCAGGACGAGCTCCCCGGCCTCGTCGCGTCGGCGAGCGAGGGCATGGACGAGCTCGAGGGGTTCCTCGAGGACGGTCCCCTCCCGGTCCAGATCGACGGGATCTCGGGTCTCCTGCAGCGGGCCGCGGACCAGCTCGGGGGCGAGGACGACGGCGAGGGCGGTTCCGACGCCGCGTTCGGCGCCCTGGCCAGCGCGTTCGAGGGACTGGCCGGGTTCGTGCTCCTCCTCGTCGCGCTGTTCTTCTACCTCAAGGAGGGGCGCCGGCTCGTCCGCGGCGTCGTCGCGGCGGCGCCCCGCCGCCTGCAGTCGCGGCTCGAGGTGTTCGGCGCCCGGGTGTGGGACACCGTCGGCCGGTACTTCCGGGGACAGCTCCTGGTGGCCCTCGTCGACGCCGTCTTCATCGGCCTCGGACTCGCGCTCCTCGACGTACCGCTCGCGGTCCCGCTCGCGGTGCTCGTGTTCTTCGGCGCCCTGTTCCCCATCGTGGGGAGCGTGACCGCCGGCGCCCTCGCCGTCCTGGTCGCGCTCGCCGACGGCGGCCTCACGACGGGCCTCCTCGCGCTCGGGCTCATCGTGCTCGTCCAGCAGCTCGAGGGGAACATCCTGCAACCGGCGATCCTCGGCCGGATCGTCCACCTGCACCCGCTCGTCGTGCTGTTCTCGCTCACCGCCGGCGCCGTGCTCTTCGGCATCCTCGGGGCCTTCCTCGCGGTCCCCGTCGCGGCCGTCATCGCCCGGACGGTCGAGGAGGAACGCGACGGGACAACTACCGTGCAGACCTGACCGGCGACGGACACGGAGACGACCATGGCGGATGCCGTCGAGCACGCGCTCTACCAGTACGAGCTGTACTTCGGCGGGCTGGGCGGCCAGACGCCGCCGTACCCGATCAGCTACGAGGGGCTGCGGCGTGCCGCCCGCGACGTGCTCGACGACGCCGCCTACGGCTACGTCGCCGGCGGGGCGTCCGAGGAACGGACGATGGCGGCCAACCGCGAGGCGTTCGATCGCTGGCGCATCGTGCCGCGCATGATGGTCGACGTCGCCGCCCGCGACTGCCGCACGACCGTCCTGGGCACGGAGCTCCCGGCGCCGCTGCTGCTCGCCCCCGTCGGGGTGCAGTCGATCATCCACGACGAGGCCGAGGTCGCCACGGCGAAGGGCGCCGCCGGGTCCGGCGTGCCGATCGTGCTGTCGACCGCCGCCTCGAGCACGATGGAGGACGTCGCCGAGGCCATGGGCGAGGTCCCGCGCTGGTACCAGCTGTACTGGCCCGACGACCGCGACCTCGCCGCGAGCTTCGTGCGGCGCGCCGAGGCCGCCGGCTACACCGCGATCGTCGTGACGCTCGACACCAAGCTCCTGGCCTGGCGGCCCCGCGACCTCGAGACCGCCTACCTCCCGTTCCTCCACGGCGAGGGCATCGCCAACTACCTCTCCGACGACCACTTCCGCTCGACGCTCGATCAGTCGCCCGAGGACGACCCGCAGGCGGCGGTCCTGAAGTGGGCGCAGATCTTCAGCGACAAGAAGGTCACGTGGGACGACATCGCGTGGCTCCGCGAGCAGACGTCGCTCCCGGTCGTGCTGAAGGGCGTCCAGCACGCCGACGACGCCCGGTCCGCGCAGGACCACGGCGTCGACGGCATCGTCGTCTCCAACCACGGTGGCCGCCAGGTGGACGGGGCCGTCGGGGCGCTCGAGATGCTGCCCGAGGTGCGGGGCGCCGTCGGCGACGACCTCGCGGTGCTGTTCGACTCGGGCATCCGCACGGGCGCGGACGTCTACAAGGCGGTGTGCCTCGGCGCCGACGCGGTGCTCCTCGGCCGGCCCTACTGCTGGGGGCTCGCGCTCGGTGGGGCCGAGGGCGTGCGCCACGTGGTCCGCACGATCATGGCCGAGTTCGACCTCACGATGGCGCTCACCGGCGTCACCGCGGTCGACCAGCTCGGGCCCGAGCGGCTGCTCGACACGCGCTGATCAGCCGAAGAGCAGCGGCAGGCCCGTCCGCGGCTCGGCGACGCCGACGACGGCGCCGGCGACCCGCCGATCGGCGCAGCCGGCCTCGACCGACTCGGCGACCGCGAGACCCGTCTGGTCGGGCCCGATGCCGAGACCACGGCCCACGATCAGCATCGTGCCGCGCAGGGTCAACGCGCGGGCGAGCCACTCGGGATCGAGACCGCTGCGGGGGACGCGGAGCATCCGGGTCTCGTCCTCGTCCTCGAGCACCAGCTCGTCGGAGGTCACGGTGAACCCCACGCGCGCCCCCTTCGGCAGGTCCTGGCCGAGGAAGCGCGGCAGCACGGCGAGGCCGCGGTCGACGAGCCGGCGGAACAGGTCGTCGGCGAGCAGGGACGGCGTGCCCTCCTCGACCGGCTCGAGGTCGACGACGGCGAGCGGCATCCCGCGGACGACGAGGAAGCGCACGCCGGCGGTCGTGTCGGTCGGGCTCATCCGCGCGCGAAGCGGACGTGGGCGATCTTCGACAGCCGGCGGGTCACGGCCGTCGGCGTGACCTCCGCGCCGCCGGCCATGAGCTTGTTCAGCACCCCGGGGAGGCACACGGCGTCGCCGCGGGTGAAGGCGGCGAGCCCTGCGCGGACGACCGGGCCGGCGGTCATGACGGCCGCGGACGGCATCGCGCCCTGGTCCACCGACGCGACGTCCTGGAACTCGGTGGTGGTGAAGCCGGGGCACAGCGCGAGCACGCGCACGCCCGATCCCCGCAGCTCCTCGTGCAGCGACTCGGAGAACGACAGGACGTACGCCTTCGTGGCGCCGTAGACCGCACCGTACGGGTCGGGCTGGAAGGCCGCGGTGGAGGCGAGGTTGATGACGCCGCCGCCGCCCGACGCGCGCAGGCGCGGGAGGATCGCGTGGGCGAGCCGCGTCAGGGTGGCGACGTTCAGCGTCACCATGTCGACCTGCCGCTCGGCGTCGAGCTCGGTGAACGCGCCGTACATGCCGTAGCCGGCGTTGTTGACCAGCAGGTCCACGGGTGCGTCCTCGGCGGCGAGCCGGGCCTCGACCCGCGCGACGTCGCCGGGGTCGGTCAGGTCGGCGGCCAGCACCTCGACCGAGCGGTCGGGCGTCGCCAGCTCGTTCGCGAGCTCCCGCAGCCGCTCGGCGCGGCGGGCGACGAGGACCAGCGAGGTCCCCCGGTCCGCCAGCTGCCGCGCGAACTCCTCCCCGATGCCGGCGGACGCGCCGGTCACGAGCGCGCGGGAGATGCGGCGCGGCGGTGTCGAGCTGCGGGGCACGTGTGGGTCCTCTCGGAGAGCTGGCGGCGACGCCGCGTCCCAGCAGGCTAACGGGGCCGCGGGCGGCCGCAGGACCCGCGCCGGAGCCGCTCGGCCGTCGCCGGTGGGCGGTACGGTCCGCGACGCCGCCGCCCGCGCTCCACCGACAGGTCCGCTCCGTGCCGAACGTCCTCGCCGTCGACGGCAACTCGCTCGCCCACCGCGCCTTCCACGCGCTGCGTCACGACGATCCGGACGGCCACTTCGTGACACGTGGGGTGGTCCGGATGCTCGCGTCCGCGTGGATCGAGGGGCCCTTCGACGCGCTGGTCGTGGCGTTCGACTCGCGCGAGAACCGTCGCAAGGACCTGTTCCCGGAGTACAAGGCGAACCGCCCGGACAAGGATCCCGAGCTGCGTCGTCAGCTCGAGCTCCTCGGTGAGGACCTCCGCGGCTGCGGCCTGACCGTGCTGCAGGTCGATGGCGCCGAGGCGGACGACCTCCTGGCGACGATCGCCGACGGCTGCACCGCACGCGGCTGGGCGTGTGCGGTGCTCTCCTCCGACCGCGACCTCCTCGCGCTGGTCTCGCCCACGACGCGACTCCTGCGCCCGCGCCAGTCGATGTCCGACCTCGGGGTCTACGACCCGGCCGCCGTCGTCGCGGAGTACGACGTCCGCCCCGAGCAGTACACCGACTTCGCGGCGCTGCGCGGGGACCCGTCCGACGGGCTCACCGGCGCGAAGGGCATCGGTCCCAAGATCGCCGCCCGTCTGCTGCGCGACTACGGCGACATCCCCGGCATCTACGCCAACCTCCACAACCTCCAGCCCAAGGTGGAGGCCGCGCTGCGGACCTACCGCGCCGACGTGGAGCGCAACCTGCTGCTGATGGCGCCGCTGCCGAACCTCGAGGTCGACCTCGACGCCATCGCCCGCGGGGGCGTCGACCTCGACGGCTGCGACCGGGCGCTGCTGCCGCTCGGGATGGGCGCGGAGGTCGGCCGGCTGCGCCACGCGGTCGAGCGGCCGCCGCTGCCGCCGATGCCACCGCCGCCGGGCGTGGCGCCCGACGAGGTCGTGCGGATCCCCGACGAGCGGCTCCCCCGCCGGCCGCTGGCGGCGGTCGTGCCCGTCGTCGAGGGCGAGCAGGTCGCGCTCTTCTGAGCGCCCCGCCCCGCCGGAGGCCAGCGGGGGGTCAACGGGTCAGCGGCGCGCGAGGCGACGGATGCGGCGCAGGCGCCGACCGAGGGTCTCCTCGGCGGCGTGGCGCCGGTCGTCGGCGGTCTCGGACCGGACCATCGTGAGGACGTCGGTCGCGTGCATGTGCTCGAGCATGGGGGTTCCGGTCGGTGTCGGAAGGATCTGTCGGAGGAAATCTATCTTGATATGAAGATACTTCATGTCGAGGGACCTTGCAAGGAGGGGGGCTGTCCATCAGTACGCTCCCCGCCATGGATCCCGACCACGCCGACCACGTCGACCGGCTCGTGTCGCAGTGGGCCGACCAGCGGCCCGAGCTCGCGACCGCGGCGCTGTCGATCTCCGCACGTGTCATCCGCCTCGAGCGCTTCCTCGGGCGGGTCGCGAACGCCGCGACGTCGTCCTGGGGCCTCACCGAGGGCGAGCTGAACGTGCTCGCCGCCCTCCGCCGGTCCGGCCCCCCCTTCGCGCTCACGCCCACCCAGCTCTACCAGGGTCTGCTGCTGTCCTCCGGCGCGATGACCAACCGCATCGACCGGCTCGAGCAGCAGGACCTCGTCGAGCGCCAGCGCGACGTCGAGGACCGCCGGCGGATCCTGGTCCGGCTCACGGACGCGGGCCGCGAGCTCATCGACGAGGCCATGGACGCGCACGTCGCCGGCCTCGAGGACGTCTTCGCCGACCTCGGCGCCGACGAGCGCGAGCAGCTCACCCAGCTCCTGCGCAAGCTCCTCGCCCGCCTCGAGGCCGAGGCGTAACCCGGCTCGCACGGTTCCCACTGGGTGGATGCGCCGTCCGTGGTCGGGCTCCCTACCTTCGGGGTCGTACCGACCACCGACACAGAGGTAGCGCACGTGGCCATCCGACTCGGGGACGAAGCTCCCGACTTCACCGCCGCCACCACCGAGGGCGAGCTGAACTTCCGCGACTGGAAGGGCGACAGCTGGGCGGTCCTGTTCAGCCACCCCGCCGACTTCACGCCGGTCTGCACGACCGAGCTCGGCGCCGTCGCGCGGCTCAAGCCGGAGTTCGACAAGCGCAACGTCAAGCCCATCGGGCTCTCGGTCGACTCGGTCCAGGACCACGAGGCCTGGCGCTCGGACATCGAGGAGACCCAGGGCACGGCCCTGAACTACCCGCTCATCGCGGACGAGGGCGGCAAGATCGCCGAGCAGTACGACATGATCCACCCCAACTCCGACGCCAAGCTCACCGTCCGCTCGGTGTTCGTGATCGGCCCCGACGACAAGGTGAAGCTCACGCTCACCTACCCGCCGTCGACCGGCCGGAACTTCGAGGAGCTGCTGCGGGTGATCGACTCGCTCCAGCTGACGGCCAACCAGGGCCTCGCGACGCCCGCGGACTGGACCCCCGGGGACCGCGTGATCATCTCGCCGTCCATCGACGACGAGACGGCCCGCGAGCGCTTCGGCGAGTTCGACGCCGAGAAGCCCTACCTGCGCTACGTCGACGCCCCGACCGGCTGAACGGGCCTACGAGAAGCGGGACCTGAGGGCCAGGACGTTGGCGATGTAGGCGTCGGTGCTGGGGTAGCGACCGTTCCTCCGCACCGACGCCAGGCCCTGGTAGTAGCCGGCGAGCGTCTGCTCGACGTCTCCGTCGGTGAGGTCCCACAGGTGGTCGAGGAAGACGACCCCCGCGGTCACGTTGTCCACCGGGTCGCGCAGCTCGAGGCGACGTCCGACCAGCTCCTGCGACACGAAGTCGCCGGTGCCGGGCATCACCTGCATGATCCCGACCGCGCCGGTCGACGACACCCGCCCCATCTGCCAGCCGGACTCCTGCCAGGCGAGCGCCTTCACGAACGCGGGGTTCCAGCCGTACCGGCGCGCGACGACGGTGATGACGCGCCCCGCCTCCGGCCGTCGGGCCGCGCCGGCCGGAGGGCCGCCCGGCTCACCCGCACTGGTGGGCGCCGCCGGCGCCGTGGCGCCCGGGATGCGCAGGACCTGCCCTACCTGGATGCGGTCGGCGTCCGTGATGCCGTTGGCCCGCTGCAGCGCGCCGACGCTCACCCCGGCGTCGCGCGCGATGCGGCTGAGCGCGTCGCCGGCGCGGACCCGGTAGCGGGCCTCGTCACCGGACGCCGGCGCCGGTCCTCCACCGGGGAGCTCGAGCGTGCGCCCGGCCTGGACGCGGTCGGGATCGGCGATGCCGTTGGCCTCGACGAGCGCCCGGACCGTGGTGCCCAGCCGTGCCGCGATCGCGCTGAGGGTGTCGCCCGGCTGGACGACGTAGCCCGCCTGCGCGGCGACCGCGAGCGTCACGACCGTGGCGAGGGTCCCGACGGTGCGGCGGCGGCTGGACACGGTGACCTCCGGGCGATGTCCGGGGCGGTGCGGGAGGCACCGAACGCGGCGGCGTGTTGCTCGAGTGAAGAACCGTTGACGGTATGGCCCACCGGTGCGGATGTCGACCGTTGAGCTCCCGGTCGTCCGGACACCCCCGCGCTACCGTGCGCCGATGCCGACGCGGACCTTCCCCCTCCCCCATCCCGTCGACCTGCTCGTGACGCTGCGCCCGCTCGTGGTGGGTGGCGACACCACGATCCGGCTGTCGCCGGCGGCCGCCGTGCGGGCGTGGCGGACCCCCGCCGGCGCCGCGACCCTCGAGGTCCGCGTCACCGGCGACGTCGCGACCGCCGAGGCGTGGGGCCCGGGTGCGTCGTGGGCCCTCGACCAGGCACCCGCGTTCATCGGTGCGGAGGACGACATGGCCGGGTTCGACCCGGCGCATCCGCTCGTGCGACGGGCGCACCGCCGGCGCCCCGGGCTGCGGATCGCCCGCACCGGCACCATCGCCGACGTCCTGCTCCCGACGATCCTGCAGCAGAAGGTCACCTCCCTCGAGGCGGTGCGGTCGTGGATGCGGATGGTGACGCGGTGGGGCGAGCCCGCCCCGGGACCGTTCGCGGGCCTCCGCCTCGCCCCACCGCCGGAGCGGTTCGCCGCCACGCCGACGTACGACTTCCACGTCCTCGGCGTCGAGCGCAAGCGCGCCGTCACGCTGATCGAGGCGAGCCGACGCATCCGTCGCCTCGAGGAGGCTGCGACGATGTCGCCCGAGGACGCGTTCACGCGGCTGACGGCGCTTCCGGGGATCGGCCCCTGGACCGCGAACCTGGTGCTGCGCACGGCCTGTGGCGACGCCGACCGGGTCGAGGTCGGCGACTTCCACGTCCCGAACCTCGTGGCGTGGAACCTCGCCGGCGAACCCCGCGGCACCGACGCGCGCATGCTCGAGCTGCTGGCCCCGTTCGCGGGCCACCGTGGGCGTGTCGTCCGCCTGCTGGCGCTCGAGGGGCAGCGGGCACCCGCCTGGGGCCCGCGCATGACGGTCCACGCGGTCGAGCGTCTCTGACCGCTGGGCTCAGAGCGGGTCGAGGCGGGACCGCAGCAGGCAGAACTCGTTGCCCTCGGGGTCGGCCAGGACGTGCCACGACTCCTCCCCGGTCTGGCCGATGTCGGCCGGGCGCGCACCGAGGGCGAGCAGGCGTTCGAGCTCGGCGTCCTGATCGCGGTCGGTGGGGTTGACGTCGATGTGCAGCCGGGACTTCCCCTCCTCCGGCTCGTCCCTGCGACTGAGGAAGATCGTCGGCTGCGGCCCGCCCCACCCCTCGCGCGGCCCGATCTCCATCGAGCCGTTGTCCAGGCGGTCGAGCACGACCCAGTCCAGGACCTCGCACCAGAACCGCGCCAGCACCTCGGGATCGCGGCAGCCGAGCACGAGCTCACCGATACGACATGCCATCATCGGACCTTCTCCGCCGGGGAACCGTCCCGGACGCTACCCGCGGACCGCAGGGGTCCTACCCCATGGGCGACTAGTCCTTCCGGGCCATCTTCCCAGCGCTGAGGCCGCGGCGCTCAACAACGCAGCGTTAGTGCCGAACACGAAGAGTGAGAAACCCTGCCGGGGGCGACGGTCGGTGACGGCCAGGACAGGAGCGGCGGACGTGGCACGGATCCTGCTGGTCGACGACGACGGACCCACGCTCGACGTGCTGACCCTGTCGCTCACCCTGGACGGCCACGAGGCCCACCGGGCCGAGAACGGCCGCGACGGCATCGCGCTCGCGGCGGCCCTCCTCCCGGACCTCATCGTGCTCGACCAGATGATGCCCGTGATGGACGGGCTGACGGCCGCCCGTCACATCCGCGCCACGGCGGGGATCGCGGACACGCCGATCGTGATGCTGACCGCCAAGGTCATGGAATCTGACGTGTGGGCCGGGTGGCAGGCCGGGGTGGACTCCTACCTCACCAAGCCGCTCGACCTCGACGTCCTGACCGCCGAGATGGCGCGTCTCGGCATCACCCCGGACGCGCTGACCTCCGGCACCGGGGACGAACTCGCTGCTACCTCGGGAGAGCGCTGATGCGCCGTATCGCCACCTTCACCGCAGCGCTCACGGCCGTGAGCGTCCTCGCCGTCCCCGCGCAGGCGACGACGACCGACGCGCTCGACGGGGCCTCCACGACCGCCGCCGCCTCGATCGGCGCTCCGGCGGCCTGGGCCGCCGGCTACGACGGCGAGGGCGTCGGCATCGCGCTGATCGACACCGGCGTCGACACCGTCCCGGGCCTCGAGGACCGCGTCGCCGCGCGCTTCGACGTCTCCGGCGCCCCCGGGGTCACCGACGGGCACGGGCACGGCACCTTCCTCGCCGGCCTGATGGTCGGCGGCGCCGGCCCCGACGGGCAGACCCTCGGCGTCGCCCCCGGCGCGCACGTCGTCTCGATCAAGGTCGCCGACATGAACGGCGACACGACGCTCGACCGCGTCCTCGCTGGCCTCGCCGTCGCGAGGGCCACGCAGAAGGCGTTCAACACCCGGATCATCGTGCTCGCTCTCGGTGGCCCGTCGGACGCCGAGATCGACCCGCTCGAGGAGGCGCTGGAGGAGCTCTGGGCCGACGGCTTCGTGGTCATCGTCCCGAGCGGCAACCAGGGCGACTCGGACGAGCCCGGCAACCGCCTCGTCGAGCCCGGCGTGTCACCGATGCTCCTGACGGTCGGCGCGGTCGACGACCGCACCGGCCAGGTCCCCTCGTGGTCCGGCCGTGGGCTGGCCCGTGCCGATGACGACAGCCTCACCGGCGGCGCCAAGCCGGAGGTCCTGGCACCGGGCGTGTCGCTCGTCTCGAGCCGTATGCCAGGCAGCACCGCGGACCGCGACAACCCCGGCTCCCGCATCGACGGACGCTGGTTCCGCGGGTCCGGCACGTCGATGGCCGCCGCCGTCACTGCCGGCGCCGCCGCGCTCGTCCTCGACGCCAACCCGTCGCTGGGCCCGGACCAGGTCAAGGCGGGTCTCGCCGGCTCCGACGGGGACAACTCCGCGACCGGCGTGATCAACGTGCCCGTCGCCATCGCGGAGACCGCCGATGACTCCGGGCCCGGCGCCCCTGCGGACGGCGACGTCGGGGACGACGAAGGTCCCGACCAGCTCGAGGACGGCACCTCCTCCGACTTCGTCGGTCGCTCGTGGATCGGACGCTCCTGGATCGGACGGTCCTGGATCGACGACGAGTGGAACGGCCGCTCCTGGATCGGACGGTCCTGGATCGGACGCTCCTGGATCGACGGCGAGTGGAACGGACGCTCCTGGATCGGACGGTCCTGGATCGGACGGTCCTGGATCGAGCTCGAGTGGGATGGTCGCTCCTGGATCGGACGCTCGTGGATCGACCAGAGCTGGGAGGGACGCTCCTGGATCGGACGCTCGTGGATCGGACGGTCGTGGATCGGCGACACCTGGGAGGGCCGGTCGTGGATCGGCGCCACCTGGTCCGCCGGCTCGTGGCTGGACGCGGGGTGGTCCTGACGTGACCCCCGCCCCGTGACCGGCCCCGACCCCCGCAGCCCGCAGCGTCCGCGTCGCGGGCTGTGGCCCTACATCCTCGCGTGGTCCGCCGCCGCCGTCCTCGGCGTCGGCGCGACCGTGTGGGTGGGCGGCGACGCGCCGGCGCCGGCGCCGTCGCTGCTGCTCCTGGCCGTCCTCACGGGCCTGACGATCCTCGCGGAGTCGGCCTCCACGATCCTGCGGTCGCGCGACGCCTCCACGGGGATGTCGCTGTCCCTGCTCGAGTTCGCCGTCGCGATCGACCTGCTGCTGCTGCCGCCCACCTACGCCGTGGCCGTCATCGTCGCGAGCGTGTTCATCACCCACCTGCTGCGCACCCGTGCCCTGCAGAAGCTCGTCTTCAACGTCGCGATGCACGCCACCGGGACCGCCGTGGCCGCCGCCATCATGCAGCTGGCCGGCGCCTCCGAACCGCTCACGACGGGCCGCGCCGTGGCGGCCCTCGTCGCCGTGCTCGCGTTCAGCGTGCTGAACTCCGCCGCCCTGACGGGACTGTTCGCCCGCCTGGGTGTCCCCACCCTGCGCGAGCAGCTCACGGACCGCCCGCTGTTCGTGGCCGCGACCGCCTTCGGCAGCGCCAGCGTCGGCATCATCGCCGTCGCGCTCTGGACCGCCTACCCCCAGCTCACCTTCGTGATCGTGGGGCCGGCGCTCGCGCTCTACCTGTCGTACGGCTCCAGCTTCCGGATGAAGGCGCTCCTCGCGGAGGTCCGCACCGAGCGCGACCACCTCGACCGGGTCGTGACCGGCGTGCAGGAGGGCATCGTCCTCCTCGACGACGACGGCATCGTCCGGCTCTGGAACGAGGCCATGACCCGCATCACGGGTGTGCCGCAGGCCCAGGCCATCGGGCAGCACGCCTCGGTGCTGCTCGCCGGCACCGACGAGGACGGCGTGCCCGTCGACCCCGCCGTCGTGCTCCAGGAGGGTCGCGACCACAGCTCGTCCACCGTCACGCTCACGGCGACGGACGGCCAGCGCGTCGAGACCCGCATCGGCCACACGCTCGTCCACGACGAGCGGGGCCGCTGCATCGGTGACGTCGTGCTCGTGCTCGACCTCTCCCGCGAGCGCGAGGCGCGATCGCTCAAGCAGGACTTCGTCGCCCGGGTCTCCCACGAGCTCCGGACGCCGCTCACCCCGCTGCGCGGCTACGCCCAGGTCCTGCTCCGCGCCGGCGACCGCATCTCGCCAGAGAAGCGCGACGAGGCGCTGCAGCAGATGGTCCAGCACGTCGGGCACCTCGAGCGGCTGATCGACGACCTGCTGCTCGTCTCGCGCATCTCGTCGGGCGCGAGCCAGCCGACCGACCAGATCTCCGCCCAGGTCTGCGACCTCGAGGAGATCGTGCCGCGCCTCGTCCGGTGGATCGTCGACGACCACGGCGACCGCGAGATCCGCGTCGTCCTCGGTCAGGGGCCGTACCTCGCCTGGGCCGACCCGCTCCGCGTCGGCCAGGTGGTCACCAACCTCCTCACGAACGCGTGCAAGTACACCCCGTCCGACACCCCGATCGACGTGATCCTCACGAGCACCGGGGAGGGCCTCGAGATCGTCGTCCGCGACCGTGGCCCCGGCATCCCGCCGGACAAGCTCGACGCGATCTTCGAGCGGTTCCACCGCCTCGAGGACCCGATGCGGATGCGCACGAGCGGCCTCGGCCTCGGCCTCTACATCGCGCGTTCCCTCGCCGAGGCGATGTCCGGCGCGCTGACGGTCACGAGCCAGCGGGGCGCGGGCGCCACGTTCACGTTCTCGCTCCCCCGCGTCCGGGCCGGCGTGCCGGCCGCCACCGGCTCCGGGCCCCGCCGCAGCGCCCGCGAGTCCATCCCGGCCTGAGCCGGCGGGCCGTCAGCCGCTCGAGTGGCCGGGGAACACGCGCGCCTCGGGGTCGATGTGGACCGCGGCGTTGTTGACCGCGGTCGCGGCCTCGCCGAAGCCGACCGAGATGAGCCGCACCTTGCCCTCGTACTCGGTGATGTCGCCGGCGGCGAAGACCCCGTCGACGTTGGTCTCCATACGGGTGTCGACGTGGACGTGGCGGCCGTCGATCTCGATGTCCCAGGACTTCAGCGGCCCGAGGTCGCTCTTGAACCCGAGCGCCGCGACGACCGCCTGGACCTTCAGGGTCTCGCGCTCGTCGGTCTGGTTGTTGAACACCGTGACGGACTCGACGCCGTCCTCGCCGCGGATGTTGGCCACCTCGGTGAAGGTCATGACCCGCACCGAGGAGTCCATCACCTTCTGCACGGTGTCCTCGTGCGCACGGAAGCGGTCGCGGCGGTGGATGAGCGTGATCGAGCGGGCGACGTCCTCGAGGTTGGTGGCCCAGTCGAAGGCGGAGTCGCCGCCGCCCACGATGAGCACGTCCTTGTCCCGCATGACCTCGAGCTTCGGTACGAAGTACACGAGCCCCCGGCCCTCGAACTCCTCGCCGTCGGGCAGCGGCCGCGGCGTGAAGGTGCCGATGCCGCCGGTGATGAGCACGGCCTTGGCGGCGACCTCGGTCCCGCGGTGGGTGCGGATGAGGAAGCCCCCGCCCGCCTGCTCCTCGAGGTCCTCGGCGCGGTGGTTCAGCACGTAGACGGGGTCGTACTGGCCGGCCTGCTCCACGAGGTTGTCGATGAGCTCCTGACCCTTGATGGCGGGGAACCCCGCGACGTCGTAGATGAGCTTCTCGGGGTACAGCGCCGTCACCTGGCCGCCCGGCTCGGGCAGCGAGTCGAGGATGGCGGTGGTGAGGCCGCGGAAGCCGGCGTAGTAGGCGGCGTAGAGGCCGGCGGGACCCGCACCGATGATGGCGAGGTCGACCTCGTGGCGTTCGGTGGTCATCGTGTTGTGCCTTGTCGTCGATCCGACCAGCTCCACGGGTCGGGGGCGTGCGGCTCCCGCGCGGAACACTACGGCGTCACGTCCCGGGTCAACGAAACGAACGCCGTCGTCCGTCGGGGTCCGGGGACGCCGGGCGGTGGGTCGCGCCCTACCGTCGACCGCCCCACGAACCGACCGGAAGAGGCCCCGTGCGCCACCTCGACGTGTCCGACGTCCGCGTCCCCGTCCTCGGGTTCGGCACCTGGCAGCTCGAGGGCGAGGCGGCCTACACCGGCGTCCGCGACGCCCTCGACCTCGGCTACCGCCACATCGACACCGCCAAGCTCTACGGCAACGAGGAGGAGGTCGGCCGGGCGATCGCCGACAGCGGGGTCGATCGCGACGAGCTGTTCCTCACGACCAAGGTCTGGCGCACCGACGCGACCCGCGAGGGCGTCCACGCGAGCGCCGAGGCGTCGCTGCGCCGGCTCGGCGTCGACCACGTCGACCTGCTCCTGATCCACTGGCCGGCCGAAGAGGTCGCGCCGGTCGAGGAGACCGTCGCGGCGCTCGACGAGGTCCGCGAAGAGGGCCGCACCCGCGCCATCGGCGTCAGCAACTACCCCACCGACCTGCTGCGCCGTGCGATCGACGTCGCCCCGATCGTCACCGACCAGGTCGAGTACCACCCGTTCCTCGACCAGGACAAGGTCGCGGGCGTCCTCCGGGAGCACGGGCTGTTCCTGACCGCCTACTCCCCCATCGCCCAGGGCGAGGTCCTCGAGGACGAGACCCTCCGGGAGATCGGCGAGGAGCACGGCAAGAGCCCCGTGCAGGTCTCGCTGCGGTGGCTCCTGCAGCAGCCCGGCGTGGTCGCCATCCCCCGGTCGAGCAGCCGCGACCACATCGCCGCCAACCTCGACGTGTTCGACGTCGAGCTGAGCGACGACGAGATGGAGCGCATCTCGGGGCTCGCCCGCGGCCAGCGTCTGGTCGACCCCGGCTTCGACTTCGAGTGGGACTAGCTCCGGACCGTGGAGCGTTCCTCCCGCATCGCGGACGAACGCCGCACGGAACGGGCGACAGGGGTCGCCGGACCGGGCGTGTCCGGCGGAACGGTGATGCCGCGGCATCACCCGCGCGCGGGTCAGGCGGCGTTGCTGCGCTCGCGGATGGCGGCGGCCTGCAGGATCGCGTCGCGGACGTCGTCGTCGGCCTCCAGCAGCGTCGCGAACGCGCGCCGCTCCCCGACGAGCAGACGCAGGGGCGTGGCGGCGACGACGGTGGCGGACCGGCGCACCTCGTCGACGAGGGCCATCTCGCCGAAGACGTCGCCGGCGACGAGCGTCGCGAGCTCGCGCTCGTTGCGGCGGACCGACGCGGTGCCCTCGAGGAGCACGAAGAACTCGAGCCCCCGCTCCCCCTCGCGCGTGAGCACGCGGCCCGTCTCGACCTCGACGACGTCGAGGAGCGAGGCGACCTCGCGGAGCTGCCGGCGGGTCAGGTGGGCGAAGAGCCGGACGTCGGAGAGCAGGGCGAGCTTGGGATCGGAGGCGCGCATGAGGGCTCCTGGGGAGGTGGAGGGAGCAAGTCGTGCTTGCTGTAGTTAGCGTAACGCTAGCGCGAGCGAGCCCCCGCCCGGTGCCTCCCGGTCGGACGGTGACCCGTCTCACCCGTCGCCGTAGCCCCCCACGACCCGCTCGGCGACGTCGTCGGCGGACAGCGACGCCTCGCGGCCGAAGACCGTGCCACCGGTGAGGGAGGCCAGCCGCTCGGCGAAGGCGACGAGGCCGGGCGCGTCCTCGAGCAGGAAGATGCTGAGCGAGATCCCCGACCGGGCGAGCCGCATCGCCTCGCGGAGCGTCGCCTCCAGCGTCTCGGGCACGGGCGGCCAGTTGAAGACCGCCTCGCTCCCCTCGAGGTGCGCCGTCGGCTCCCCGTCGGTCACCATGACGACCTGCTTCACGGGGCGCGGGTCGTCGGCCAGCACCCGGCGGGCGAGCAGGAACGCGTGTTGCATGTTGGTGCCGTAGACGCGCTCGAAGCCCGCCGCGGCGAGGTCGGCCGGCCGCATCCGGCGCGCGTAGTCGCTGAAGCCGATGAGGTGGAGCGAGTCCTGCCGGTGCCGCCCCTCCACGAGCGCCGCGAACGCGAGCGCCATCCGCTTCGCCGGCGCCAGGTGCCCCTGCAGCGGCATCGAGAACGACAGGTCGAGCAGCAGCGCCGTCGCGGTGCGGGGGCGCACCTCCGTCTCCACGACCTCGAGGTCGTCCGCCTGCAGCCGCACACGCCCCCGCCCCGCGGGACGCCCCTCGCCGGCGGCACGCAGGATCGCGTTCGTGACCGTGCGCTGGACGGCGAGCGGCTCACGGTCACCGAAGGCCCACGGTCGGGTCTGGCCGGTCGGCTCGGGATCGGCACCGGCGGTGCGGGTCGCGGGGCGGCGCTCGACGCGCGCGTAGAGCGCTCCCAGGGCGCGCTCGCCGAGGACGCGCGCGCCGCGGGGGGTGAGCTCCAGCTCCCCGTCCCGCCGCCGCATGACGCCGGCGCGCTCGAGCTCGTCCTCGATGCGCTTCAGCTGCCGCAGGTCCCGGACGGCGTCGTCGCCGAGGTGCCGTCGCAGGGCCTCCTCGTCGACGTCGTCCAGCAGCGCCCCGGGGTGCTCGCCGGCGAGGGCGTGCTCGAGCTCCTCCAGCTCCGAGAGCGTCGACATGCGGTCGACCAGGCCCCCGAGGCTCGCGGGTCCCTCGCCCTCCACGCCCTCCCGGACGCGGTCCCAGTCGAGCTCGGGCGCGGCGGCGCGGAGGTGGTCGGACAGCTGCGAGAGCTGGAACTGGAGGTCGAGGTCGTCGAACACCGCGCCGGCGAGGTCCTGCAGCTCACGCCGCTGCTCGGGCGTCATCGACGCCAGCACCTGCGACATCGCCGCGGCGCGGCGTGCGAGCGCCTCGAGGATCTCGTCGAGGGTCGTCGGACCTTCCGGGAAGAGGTGGCCGTGCGCGGCGAGGAACGGCCCGACGTCCGGCTCCTCTCCCCGCTCGCGCGCGGCCAGCAGCTCGTTCAGCTCCGCGAGCATGCGCGTGAGGGCCGCGACGTCCTCCGGGGTGACCGACCGCATCGCCCCCGTGAGGTCACGCAGGTAGGCGTCGAGCACGTCCTGGCGGAGCTGCTCCGCGAGCGCCGCGAACCGGCTCCGGGCCTCGGAGCTCACCCACGACCGCTCCTGGAGCGCCCGGAAGCGGCCCCCGAGGTCGGTCGGCAACGTGTCGAGGTCGAGCTCCTGCCAGCGGGCGTCGTCGCCGCCGCGCGCCGCCAGTGCGTCGCGCTCGAGCTGCTCGATGGCGTCGAGCTCGTCCCGCACGTGCTGGAAGGGACCGCCGACGTCGCTGTGCCGCTCGAGCGTCTCGCGCCGGCGGCGGGTCTCGCGCCGGAGCTCGTCGAGCCCGCGGCGGTCGCCGAGGCCACGCCGGAGGAGGTCGCGCACGGCCTGGCGTCCGCCGAAGCCGTGGAGCAGGTCGTTCCCGAGCCGCTCGAGCACCTCGCCCACGTCGACGTGTCCGCCGAGCGGGTCCTGGGAGCCGTCGTAGCGGAGGTAGCGGGCGTCGCCGAGGTGCTCGCCCGCCCCCACGCGTCAGCCCTCGCGGCGACGGAGCGCGGCGGCCCCGGCGATGGTCACGAGCCCGAGGACGGCGAGGCCGCCACCGGTGGTCGGCAGGCTCGGCGGTTCGGGCGCGCCGGCCGGCTCGGTCGGGCCGCCGGCGCCGGCGGCCTCGGCCGTGGCGCCTGCGACGGCGAGGCCGATGCCGCCCTCGAGCCCCTGGAGGAGCAGGATCTCGACACCGCTCGCGGTCACCCGGGTGCCCGGGAGCCCGTCGATCTCGACGTCCTCGGTGGTGACGGCGCCCACCGCGAAGCTGGACTCGAGCGGGGTCCCCTCGGCGATCACGACGCGGTCACCCTCGGGGATCGTGACCGGGTTCGGGACATCGGCGCCACCGAGGACACCCTCGATGAACGTCTCGAAGGCGGCGGACAGCTGCAGCTGCAGCGGCGCCTGGCTGCCGGCGGGGGTGCGTGCGCCGGTGGCGCGGTCGAGCACGACCTCGGCGTCGCTGAGGCCACCGGTGACGGTCAGCAGGGGCTCGGTGTCGCTCAGCAGGTCGGTCACCTCGGCCGGGATGGCGGCGAGCAGGGTGTCGGTGAGGTCGGCCAGCCCCGGGATGACGGGCTCGATCTCGACGTCGACGATGCGGTCCGCGACCTCGGTGAGGAACCCGTCGACGATGGCGGCCAGGGCGTCGGTGAGCGCGCCGGCGAGGTCGAGCGCAGGCAGCGCGACCTCGACGCCCGTCGCGGAGGCCGTGGCGGTCACCGTGCCGGAGGTGGTGGTCGTCGCGCTGTCGCTGGCACCGAGGGTCGCGGCCAGGATGGTCGCGTCGGACAACGCGGCGGCGAGCAGCTCGCGCAGCGTGTCGAGGACGTCGGCGGGAGCGCCGATGATCGGCGGGTTCGCCGTCAGGTCGAGCAGCACGACGCACGGGTCGCTGGGGTCGAGGGTCGTGATGTCGATCGGGAACGCGTCCTCGAGGTTGCGCTCGACCTCGGCCAGGAGGTCGCCGGCGCCGTCGAACAGCGGCGCGAGCGCCTCGGAGCCCGCCAGGCAGGCCTCGGCGAGCGCCTCGCGGACCGGGGTCAGGACCTGGCCCTCGACCTCGACGAGCGCGTCGCCGAGCCCCCCTTCGTCGATCTCGGCGAGGATGGTGTCGAGCAGCAGCGCCACGTCGGCGCCGTCGAGGTCGAGCTCGAGACCCGACGCGCTGGCAGCCGCCGACGGGAGCCCGGCGGCGATGGCCGCCTCGCTCTCGCTGCAGGCCGCGGCGAGGATCCCCTGCAGCTCGGCCGGCAGGCCGTCGGTGCCGCAGGCGCGCGGGTCCGTGACCGATTCGCCGGCGGCGTCGGCGCTGGCCTCGGTCTGCGACTCGGCGACGAGCGCGAAGCCGACCCCGCTAGCCGCCGCGGACGGTGCCTCGGTCACGGCGGCGGACGAGCTGCCGCCGAGGATGTCCCCGACCGGCGACATCGGCAGCGTCAACGCGAAGCCGTCTCCGGTCGCCGTTGCGCGGTAGTCGCCGGCGGCGGCCACGGCCGGACCGGCGGTGCTGGCGAGTGCGAGCACGGCGAGCGTCGTTGACGCCAGGATGCGACGGAGCTTCACGGTGGGTCCCCCGGGACGTGGATGGCGCTGGGTCGGGACGTACGTCGACGCGCAGGGACCACCCCCGCGGCCGTACGTCCGTGACGCGACGTTACCCTCCGCGACGATCCGGTGACAGCCCCACCGCCCCGTCCACGGACAGCGTCCGGGCATCATCGCCCGTAGGCGGCGGTGGCCTCGTCCCCGCTGTCCTTGGTGAGCCGGCGGGCGAGGTGGAGGCCCTCGAGCACGAACTCCAGCACGCTCGCGGCCCCCTCGGGGTCGTCCGGGTCGACCCCGAGCGTGCGTGCCCACGTCGCGAGCCCGGGCACCTCCCCGGTGGCCTCCCGCAGCGTCGCGGCCGGCACGAGCTCGCCGGTCCCCACGACGAGACCCTCGTCGAACCGGGAGACGAGCCCGGACAGGTCCGCCCCGGCGAGGTGCTCCCGGAACACGTCGAGGATCGCCTGCCGGAGCTGGCGCGTCACGATGGCGAGCTCGTTGCCCTCCTCGAGCGTGTCGAACTCGATGCGGCCGAGCGCCGCCGGCACCACGGCCCACAGGTCCACGATGCGCGGGACGGCCACCGCCTCGCCGGCACGGATGGCCCGGCGCACCGCGCCGGCGACCATCGTCTCGTGCGCCCCGATCGTGTACCGGACCGAGACGCCCGACCGCTGGTTGACCTGGGCGTTCGCGCGCAGCCCCCGCGCCAGCTCGACCAGGATCTCGTCGAGGAAGCGGGGGACCCGGACGACCACACCGACGGGGGCGGGCGTGGCCTCCTGCCGGACGATCGCGACCTCGTCGTCGACGGTGCGCGGGTAGTGGGTGCGGACCTGGGCCCCGAAGCGGTCCTTCAGCGGCGAGATGATACGGCCGCGGTTGGTGTAGTCGTCCGGGTTCGCGGTGGCGACGAGCAGCAGGTCGAGCGGCAGCCGGAGCGTGTAGCCGCGGACCTGGATGTCGCGCTCCTCGAGCACGTTCAGGAGCGCGACCTGGATCCGCTCGGGCAGGTCGGGGAGCTCGTTGATCGCCACGATGCCGCGGTTCGTGCGTGGCACGAGGCCGAAGTGGATCGTGCGCTCGTCACCCAGCGTCCGGCCCTCCGCCACCTTGATCGGGTCGATGTCGCCGATGAGGTCGGCGACCGAGGTGTCCGGGGTCGCGAGCTTCTCGGCGAACCGGCGGTCGCGTGCCAGCCAGGTGACCGGGAGGTCCTCGCCCGTCGAGGCGGCGAGGTCGCGGCAGTGCCCGCACGTCGGGACGTAGGGGTGGCAGTTGATCTCGCACCCGGCGATCACGGGCGCCCACTCGTCGAGCAGCTCGACCAGGCGGCGGACGATGCGCGTCTTGGCCTGGCCGCGTTCCCCCAGCAGGATGACGTCGTGGCCGGCGAGGAGCGCCCGCTCCAGCGCCGGCAGCACGTCCTCCTCGAAGCCGAGCACGTCGGGCACGAGCGGCACGCCGGACCGCATCCGCGCGATGAGGTTGTCGCGGACCTCGGCCTTGACCGGACGGAGCTCGTGGCCGGCGGCGCGCAGCCCGGCCAGGGTGTCGACGGGAGGCGGGGAGGTCATCACCGGACGCTACCCCCCGTCCGCCGCGGCGGGACAGTCGAGGCGGTAGGGCGGGACCTGGACCGGCGCCGGCGCGGTCGGGGCCGGGGTCGGGGACGGCAGCTCGAGCGGACGGCGCGTGCAGCCGTCGAGGTCCTCGACGAGCGCGAGGACGAGCTCGTCCATCAGCACCGCGACACGGGTCCGGTCGGCACCGCTGGCGTCGTTGGCGATCACGGCGAGGTGGTAGCGCCGCGCGTCCGGCCCGAGCACGACGCCGGCGACGGCCTTGACGTCGTCGAGGGTGCCGGTCTTGCCGAGGAAGCGGCCCTCGGCGATCGTCCCGCGCAGCCGGTTCCGCAGCGTCCCCTCCTGGCCCACGGCCGCGAGCGACTCCTGCCACACCGCCGCGTGGGGGGAGGACCCCATCGCCGCGTCCAGGTCGGCGAGGAACGCGGCGGTGAGGCGGTCGTCGCGGGACAGCCCCGAGCCGTCCGCGAACACCAGTCCCGGTGCCGACACGCCCACGCCGGCGAGCGCCGCGCGCGCCGCGAGCTCCCCCATGGTCCACGAGCCGGTGCCGGCGCGCGCCACGCCGGCCGTCTGGAACAGGGTGTCGGCGACCTGGTTGTCGGACCGCTCGACCATGTGCTGGAGGATGTCCGCCAGGGGCGGGCTCTCGACGCGGCCGACCACCTCCACGATGTCGGAGGCCTCGGAGGTGGCGCGTGACCCGCGCTCGATCGTGATGCCGCGTTCGACGAGCATCCGCGCCAGCGCCGCGGCCGCGAGGCGCGCCGGCTCCTCGGTGAGCTCGATCGTCACCTGTGGCGGATCGGCGAACTCGTCGACGCCGTACCCGAGCCCCCCGTCGACGGTCAGCCCCGAGATGTGGCGGGCGTCGAGCTCCCACAGGTAGTGCTCGGGCCAGCCGCGGGCGACCGAGCCCGCCACGAACGCGGTGCCGTCGCCGACGACGCCGCCGGTGATGCGGCGGACCCCGCTCGCGACGACCGCGTCCGCGAGGTCCTCGAGCTCGGTGCGGGGACGTGCCGGGTAGATCCACTGCTCGTAGAGGGGCGTGCCCAGCACGGGGTCGCCGCTGCCGACGAGCACGAGGTCGCCGACGACGGCGCCGTTGACCGTCACCGGCTGCGTGACGCCGGCGATGGTCTCGAACCGGTGCCCGGACCCGAACGTCAGGAGCGACGAGGCCGCGGTCACGAGCTTCATCGTCGACGCGGGCAGCAGCGGCTCGTCGCTCGCCACGTCGACGACGGCGCGGCCGTGCTCGTCACGGACGGCCACGCCCACCGTCGCCCCGGTCATCGCGAACGACGGCGAGGTGAGGAGCTCCCACAGCCGGGTCTGCAGCGCCGGCCGGGACACCGGCACGGGCGGCTCCGGGGCCGGCTCCGGCGAGGCCGTGGGCGGGGGCCCGGCGGGCGTCGAGGTGGCCGCCGGCGTTCCCGGGGCCTCGCCGACCGCGGTGAGCTGCTCCGTCGGGGCGACCCCGGGTGACGCCGCGGAGTCCGTGATCCCACGCACCGTGAGGGTGGCCCCGAGCGCGAGCACGGCGACGCCGGCGACGAGCTGGAGGGTGGCCGCGGGACGCATCGGCCGGGAGCGTACCGAGCGGGGCCCCGGGGACGTCCGGACGTGCCCTGCGGGAGGTGCCCGTTCGACCCTCCCGTGACCGGGCGTTCCGGGCGGGTCCGTCTACCGTGCCCTCCGGGATGGAGACGTCAGTGGAAGTGGGACACGTGCGCAGCGGCTCGGGCAGCGATGTCGGGCGCCGCCGTGAGAAGAACGAGGACTCCTACCTCGAGGACGAGGACCGTCGTCTGTTCGTCGTCGCGGACGGCATGGGGGGCCACCCCTCCGGCGAGGTCGCGTCCCGCGAGGCCGTCGCCGCGCTCGACCGGGCCCTGTCCAACGGCGCCCTCGACGCCGCCGACCGCATGAAGGCCCTGACCGACGCGCTCGTCGCCGCCCACGAGGCCGTGGTCGCCACGGCGACGACCGAGCCCGAGAAGCGCGGCATGGGCACGACGGCCGTCGTCGTCCACCTCGACGAGGACGACGGCACGATGACGTGCGCGCACATCGGCGACAGCCGCGCCTACGTCCTCGCCGTCGACCGGTTCGTGCGCGTGACCGAGGACCACGTGTGGGGTGGCCAGGGCGGCCGCAGCCTCACGCAGGCCATCGGCTCCTCCAAGGAGGTCGAGCCCGAGGCGGCCGAGGTCGACCTGAACGCCGGCGACAAGATCCTGCTGTGCACCGACGGCCTCACGGACATGCTCGACGACCGCGAGATCCGCGACATCCTCGCCAAGGACGCCGACGCCCAGACGCTGTGCGACGAGCTGATCGCGAGCGCCCTCGACCACGGCGGCGTCGACAACATCACCTGCATCGTCATCGAGGTCTGACGCCGGCCGCAACCGTGAACGCCCCGGCCGGTATCCCGGTCGGGGCGTTCATCGAACCGTCTGGCCGAGCCTCAGCTCGGAGCATCGACACTGTCGAGCAGGCCGCGGAGCTGGAAGCCGCGGCTGGGGTGGCGGAGCTTGGTGAGGGTCTTCTTCTCGATCTGCCGTATGCGTTCGCGCGTCAGCCCGAACTGGGCGCCGATGTCCTCGAGGGTGTGCTCCTCGCCGTCCATGAGCCCGTAGCGGAGCATCAGGACGGTGCGCTCGCGGTCGGTGAGCGCGGCGAGGGCGCGGGCGACCTCGCGCTGGGCGAGCACCGCGGTGGCGGCACCCTCGGGGTCGATGGCGTCCTCGTCGGCGACGAGCTCGCCCATGGTGGCGTCGCCGTCCTCGCCGATCGGCTTGTCGAGCGACGCGACGTCCTGGGCGGCGAGGCGGACCTCACGCAGCCGCTCGACCGGCAGGCCGAGCTCGGCGGCGATCTCGCCCTCGGAGGGCTCGCGGCCGAGCTGCTGCAGGAGCGCGAACTCGGCGTAGCGGACCTTGCCCATCAGCTCGTGCACGTGCACGGGGAGACGGACGGTGCGGCCGGTGTTGGCGAGCCCACGCTGGAGGGCCTGGCGGATCCACCAGGTGGCGTAGGTCGAGAACTTGTAGCCCTTGGTGTGGTCGAACTTCTCGACACCACGGATGAGGCCGAGGTTGCCCTCCTGGATGAGCGAGAGCAGGTCCACGCCACGGCCGCGGAACTTGCGGGCCACGGACACGACGAGGCGGAGGTTCGCCCGGATCATGTGGTCCTTGGCGCGCTCACCGCCGCGCTTGACCATGTTGAGCTGGGCCTTGCGGCGGGGGGTGAGCTTCGGGCTCGCGCCGAGCAGCGCCGCCGCGGCGAGGCCGGCCTGGTAGCGCTTGGCGAGGTCGACCTCCTGCTCGGGCGTGAGCAGGTCGGTGCGGCCGATCTCGTTCAGGTACTGGCGGACCGAGTCGTTGCTGGCCGACAGCGGGGTGGCCTCGGGGCGGTCGGCGTCCTCGACGAGGTCGTCGAGCACCTGCATGCCGAGGTCGCGGGCGCGCTGGGCGGCGTCGTCGACCCAGTTGTCCGTGTGGACCAGCGGGTCGAACAGCTCCTGCAGCTCCGAGAGCAGGACGTAGCCACGGCTGGCCCCCCGCTCGAAGAGCTCGGAGATCGGCGTCACGTCCGTCAAGGTGTCCGTCTCATCCATCGGCGGTGTTCTCGCAAATCTCATCGGCGGCGCAGGCGGCCGCCTGAAGGCGGAAAGGGGGTCGTGGCTGGCTCTTGCGAACGCACGCGGGAACGGGGAGTTCCGCGGATCCGGGTGTGTCGTCAGGCGACGGCTCCCGCACTCACGTGTGGGCACCAGCCGCGATAGTACGGACCTCCGGCCAGGGTGTCAGCGAGGGAGGCCCGCGACGGGGGATTTCGACGCCCGCGGCCGGCGTCCCTGCCCCGTCAGCGGTCGTCCTGCGGGTCCTGGTCCCGTTCCGGCGCGGGGGGCACGTCGCCGCCCTGGCTGCCCTCCCGGAGGTAGTTGATCCACGACCGGTGCGCCCGGTCCTCGTCCGAGAGGTCCGGATCGTCCGGCGACGCCGCGTCCGGACGCGGCGTCGACGGCCCCGCGGGGTGCGCGCTGGCCGCCTCCCCGGGGCCGTGACCCCCGTGGCGGTGGAGGTGCGCGCCGGCCAGGGGCGGCGCCCCGAGCGGCCGGCGGACGGCCACGGTGGCGGCCAGCGCGGTCGTGAACGGCACGGCCGAGACGAGCCCCAGCGATCCGACGAGGGTCTTGACGATCTCCTCGGCGAGGATCTCGGCGTTGACGACCTCCCCCACCGCGAGCCCGCCGGTGGAGAAGACGACGAGCAGCGCGAGCGACGCGCCGGCGTAGGCGAGGAAGAGCGTGTTCACGGTCGACGCGATGTGGTCGCGACCGACCTTCATCGCGCGCCCGAACAGCTGGCCGAAGGGCTGGCGCGGATCGGCGTCGTGGAGGGCGAACACGGTCGAGGCCTGGGACACCGTGACGTCGTCGAGCACGCCCAGGGCCGCGATGATGAGCCCGGCGAGCACGAGCCCCTGGAGGTCGAGGCCCTCGACGGCGAACCGCGCGAGGTTCGCCTCCTCCGAGGAGAAGCCGGTGAGCTTGGCACGCTCGATGAAGAGCATCCCGAACCCGATCGTGACCGCGAGCGCGGCGGCCGTGCCGATCACGGCCACGGTCGTCATCTCGTTCACGCCGTGGGCGAGGTAGAGCGTGACGAGCATCACCGCCAGGGCACCGAACAGCGCGATCAGCGCCGGGCGCTGGCCGCTGAGGATGCCGGGCACGATGAACTGGGTGACGATGAGCAGCGACAGCCCGAGCCCGAGGAGCGAGCGCGCGCCGTGCCAGCGGCCCACCACGAGCACGAGCCCGATGAAGAGCGCGGCGAGGAGCATCAGCGCCGGCGTGCGCTGGAAGTCGACGATGTAGAACTCCTCCACCCCGGGCGACAGCTCGGAGGAGGACAGCTTCACCCGGTCGCCGACGCGGAACGTCGGGTAGCCGTCCGTGGGCGTGTCGATCAGGACGGTCTCGCCGGCGTCGGGCCCGGAGGTGAGCTCGACCTCTATGCGCGCGGCCTCCCCCGACAGGCCGGCGATCTCGTCGGGCTCGGTCTCGTAGAGCTCCACCGACCCGATCGTGCCGTCGAGGAGCGCCTCGGGGGCGTCGGGGACCGCCGGCAGCTCGTCCGCCGACGGCCACAGCACGATCAGCCCCGCGACGGTGACCACCACGACGGCGGCCACGACGACGAGCAGACGTCGGGTGGTTCGTTGGGCCAGGTCCATCGCGGTGACGCCTCGGTCCGGTCGGCCGTGCCTACGTGGACTCGGGGAAGCCGTACCGGGCGAGGTAGTTCTCGATGCCGATGTGGCCGATGGCCTCGAGCTGGGACTCGAAACGGTCGGCGTGCTCCTCCTCCTCGACCAGCATCCCGGCGAGGAGCTCGCGGGTGCCGTGGTCCGAGCGCGCGACGGTGAGCTCGACCCCGCGCTTGAGACGGGCGATCGCCTCGAGCTCGAGCTCCAGCCCGAGCTGGATCATCTCGAGCGGCGTCTCGCCGATGGAGATGGGGTCGAGACGCTGCAGGTTGGGATGTCCCTCGTAGTACAGGATGCGGTCCATCAGCTCCTCGGCGTCCCGCATCTCGTCGAAGGACAGGTCGCGGAACTGCTTGGCGAGCCCGGGGAGACCCCAGTTCTGCAGCATCTTCGCGTTCAGGAAGTACTGGTTGATCGCGGTCAGCTCGGCGGTGAGGTGCTCGTTGAGGAACTCACCGATCTCGGCGTCACCCTGCATGCGTCGCTCCGGGTCTGAGGTACGGGCTCCCGGACGCTACTAGGCCGTGGCCTGCTCGGCCGGCGCCCGGGCCGCGAGCAGCTCCGAGCGCAGCAGCCGTGGCGTCAGGTGCTCGTCCGTGGGCAGACCGTGCTCGGAGAGCAGTTCCCGGACGGCCGGCAGACAGCCACCGCAGCGCACCCCGACGCCACAGGTCTCGGCCACGGCGCACACGCCGGCGGCGCCGCAGGCGATGGCCGAACGGATGTCGCGGTCGCTCACGACCCGGCAGTGGCACACGATCATGGCCGCGAAGTTAGGTGAGCCTCACCTTCGCGTCCAACCCCGTGGGCTCAGGCCGCGCGGTCGAGCACGGACAGCAGCCCGGTGAGGTTGTGGGCCCGCGAGGGGTGCCGCAGCTTCGCGAGGGCCCGGTTCTGCATCTGGCGGATGCGCTCGCGGGTCAACCCGAAGTGCTCGCCGATCTGCTCGAGCGTCTGGGGCTCCTCGCCGTTCAGGCCGAAGCGCAGGATCAGGATGATGCGCTCGCGCTCGTCGAGGGCGTCGAGCGCCGCCTCGATCTGCGACAGCGCGTCGACCTCCTGGGCCGTGTCCGCCGGATCGACCGAGTCGGCGTCGGCGATGAGGTCGCCCATGGTGGCGTCGCCGTCCTCGCCGATCGGGCGGTCGAGGGAGACGAGGTCCTGCATCGCCTCGCGCACCTCGCGGACGCGCTCGGGGGTGAGGTCGACCTCGGCCGCGATCTCCTCCTCGGTGGGGTCGGCGCCCTTGCTCTGGCGCAGGCGCAGCTCGGCGGCGCGGAGCTTGCCGTAGAGCTCCCACACGTGGGCGGGGACGCGGATCGTGCGCGCCTTGGAGGCGACACCGCGCTGGAGGGCCTGACGGATCCACCACACGGCGTAGGTCGAGAACTTGTAGCCCTTGGTGTGGTCGAACTTCTCGACGGCACGCAGCAGGCCGAGGTTGCCCTCCTGGATGAGCTCGATGAAGTCGAGGTCACGGCCGGAGAACTTGCGGGCCTGGGGCACCACGAGGCGGAGGTTCGCCTGGACCATGCGCTCCTTGGCGCGGGCCCCGTCGCGGCTGATCATCTGCAGCTGCGCACGGCGCTTGGCCTTCAGGTCGGCGCCGTCGGCGAGCATGCGGTCGGCGTGGAGCCCCGCCTGGTAGCGCTTGGCGAGGTCGGCCTCGTCCTCCTTGGTGAGGAGGGCGTGGCGGCCGGCGTCGTTCAGGTACTGACGCACGAGGTCGGTGGTGAGCTGGGTGGGGACGAGCGTCTCCTCGGGAGCGTCGTCCGCGACGTCGTCGATGACCTCGAGGCCCTCGCTGCGGGCGCTCGAGATGGCGTTGTCGACCCAGTCCTCGTCGTGGAGGTCGGGCTGGCGCAGGTCCTGGAGCTCGGAGAGCAGGACGTAGCCCCGCTCCTCGGACCGTTCGAGGAGCTCCTGGACCGCGACCTCGGCAGTGGGGAGATCGGTGGAACTCATCGGGGGGGCCTCCTCAGGCTTCAGGTCGGACGGGTGTGCGCCGTGCGGGATGTCGGGTGGTGCGGTACCACCCTTGCACCGCGGGGTGACAGGGCGGACCGCTGCGGTGCCAACGAACGGACACATCGCCGTCCGGCGCCATCGCGGCCGGTGGACCGCCGGACGGGCTGGGAGCCTGCGACGGGGTTCGTGGAGGACAACGCGCGGGATGGCTCCAGGCTTCCGGGCGCGCGTTCAGCGCGTCCTGCGTGCCTCCGGGGCCCCCCGGGCGCCGCCTCCGGGACCGGCCGGAACGGCCATACCCGGCGGCGCGCGCCCTCAGGGGCCCGCGACGACCTCGACCTTGAGGCCGTCGGGGTCCTCGAAGAACACGGCGTAGTGGTCCTCGCCGCCGGCGTGCGGGTGGCGGTCCTCGTAGAGGATCCGCACCCCGCGGTCCCGCAGCATCGCCGTCAGCTCGTCCACCTCGGCCGGCGAGTCGGCCCGGAAGGCGAGGTGGTTCAGACCGACGGCCCGGCGGTCGAGCCCCGCGGCGCCCTCGGGCGCCTGCACGAAGACGAGGTAGGTCGGCCCCGACCGGAAGCTCACGCCCTCGTCCCACTCCTGGAACGGCGCGTAGCCGAGCCACCCCAGGATCCACGTCCAGAAGTCGACGCTGCGCTCCACGTCGGAGACGTACAGCTCGAGGTGGGACAGCGTGCCTCGGACGGGAGCGGACACGGACGACCTCGGGGACGGGAGTGGCGACGGGGCGGACGCTAGTCCACGCGAACGTGTCGTACCCTGGGCGGTGGTCGCGCTCGCGACCCCTCCCCGCGCCCGCCCTCCGGGGCCGTGCCGCGTCGCCAGGTGGCGCGCCGACCGAGTCGCGCTGCCCCCGCCAGTCGAAAGAACCGCCATGCCCACACGCGACGACATCCGCAACGTCGCCATCATCGCCCACGTCGACCACGGCAAGACCACGCTCGTGGACGCGATGCTGTGGCAGGCGGGCGCGTTCCGCGAGAACCAGGACGTCGACGACCGGATCATGGACTCGGGCGACCTCGAGCGCGAGAAGGGCATCACGATCCTCGCCAAGAACACGGCGGTCCGGTACGACGGTGTCAAGCTCAACATCATCGACACCCCCGGCCACGCCGACTTCGGTGGCGAGGTGGAGCGCGGGCTCACCATGGTCGACGGTGTGGTGCTGCTCGTCGACGCCAGCGAGGGTCCGCTCCCCCAGACCCGGTTCGTCCTGCGCAAGGCGCTGGCGGCGAAGATGCCGGTGATCCTCGTGATCAACAAGATCGACCGCCCGGACGCCCGCATCGCCGCGGTGGTCGACGAGGTCTACGACCTGTTCATCGACCTCGGCGCCGACGACGACCAGATCGACTTCCCGATCCTCTACACCAACGCCAAGGCCGGGACCGCGACGCACGACCTCGACGTCGAGGGCAGCGACCTCGCGCCGCTCATGGACACCATCGTGTCGACGGTGCCGGCGCCGCAGTACGACGAGGGCCACCCCTTCCAGGCCCACGTGACCAACCTCGACGCCTCGCCCTACGTGGGCCGGCTCGCGCTGTGCCGCATCCGCCACGGCTGGGTCAAGCGCGGCCAGCAGGTCGCCTGGTGCCGCACCGACGGCACCGTCGAGCGCGTCAAGCTGTCGGAGCTCTACGTCACCGAGGCGCTCGAGCGGGTCGACGCCGACGAGGCCGGCCCCGGTGACATCATCGCCATCGCCGGCATCCCGGAGGTCATGATCGGCGAGACGCTCGCCGACCCCGAGGACCCGCGGCCGCTGCCCGTCATCACGGTCGACGAGCCCAGCCTCGGCATGACGATCGGCATCAACACCTCCCCGCTCGCCGGCAGGGACGGCAAGAAGCTCACGGCCCGGCAGGTCAAGAACCGCCTCGACCAGGAGCTCGTCGGCAACGTCTCCATCCGCGTGCTCCCGACCGAGCGCCCCGACACCTGGGAGGTGCAGGGACGTGGCGAGCTGCAGCTCGCCATCCTCGTCGAGACCATGCGCCGCGAGGGGTTCGAGCTGACGGTCGGCAAGCCCCAGGTCGTGACCAAGGAGGTCGACGGCAAGGTCCACGAGCCGGTCGAGCACCTGTCGATCGACGTGCCGGACGACTACGTCGGCGTCGTCACGCAGCTGATGGGCCTGCGCAAGGGCCAGATGCGCGAGATGATCAACCACGGCACCGGCTGGGTCCGCATCGAGTTCGACGTGCCGGCGCGTGGCCTCATCGGCTTCCGCACCGAGTTCCTCACCGAGACCCGCGGCACCGGCATCCTCCACCACAACTTCGCCGGCTACGCCCCGTGGTTCGGCGAGATCGTCACCCGCCCGAACGGCTCGCTCGTCGCCGACCGCACGGGCACGACGACGGCGTTCGCGCTGTTCAGCCTCCAGGAGCGCGGCCAGCTCTTCATCGGCCCCGGCACCGAGGTGTACGAGGGCATGATCGTCGGCGAGAACGCCCGGTCCGAGGACATGGACGTGAACCCGACGAAGGAGAAGAAGCTCACCAACATGCGCTCGGCGACGGGCGACGAGCTGGTGCGCCTCGCTCCCCCACGCAACCTCTCGCTCGAGCAGGCGCTCGAGTTCATGCGCGTCGACGAGTGCGCGGAGGTCACGCCGTCCAACGTCCGGCTCCGCAAGGTCGAGCTCGACCAGAACCTGCGCGGCCGCATGGCCAAGCGCGCCAAGGCCGACGCCGCCCCCTGACCCCGCCGGGCTCAGGGGGCCGTGAAGACGAGGTGGGGGCGGTCGCCGGCGAGGGCGCTGGCGCCGGCGTCGAGCTCCCAGCCGTCGGCGGTGAACCCCGCGGCGGCCTCGACGTCAGCGGCACCGGTCGTGACGAGGTGGCGGGCGAAGCGTCCCTTGAGGTGCTTGCCGTGGTAGTTCGACACCCCGCGGGGGCCGCGTGAGCGGGTGGTGAAGGCCACGGTCGCGACGGCACGCGCGCCGTCGCCGCGCCGCCAGACGCGCCCGTGCTCGGTGGTGAGCAGGTCCCACACGAACCGGCCGCCCGAGAGCTCGTCGAGCGCCGCCGTGACCTGCGGCCGCCACCACGTCCCGAGGACGCCCAGCCCCGGCACCCTGGCGCCGATCTTGACGCGGTAGTCCGGGATCGGGTCGGTCGCGGCGACGAGACCCCACAGGCCCGAGACGAACCAGGTGCTGCGGTCCAGCCGACGACGTGCCGCAGCCGGCAGCGAGCCACGGTCCAGGGCCTCGAGGACCACCCCGGCGTAGCGCTCGACCGCCGGCGTGGTCGCGGCGGCGTCGACCGCGAGGTCGACCACGACCGCGCGGGCGAGCACGTCCGCGCTGCCGTAGCGCAGGACGTCGGCGGGATCGACCCGCCGGCTCCGGAGGGCGCGGCCGAGGGCCTCGACGAGCTCCGCCCGGGCCGGGGCGAGCGGTCCGGTCCCGGTGGCCGTGTCGCGCCACGGCGGACCGTCCCCACCGGGGGTCTTGCCCTCGGAGGGCGGGAGCAGGAGCAGCGCGTCCGTCACCGCCGCATCCCCAGGACGCGGCCGTCCCGGCACGCGACGCCCTCGGCGGTGAGACGGCGCGCCTGCTCCTGCTCCTTGTGCGGGGCCAGCCGCCCCGCCGCGGTGACCACGCGCCACCACGGCAGGTCACCGTCGGAGCGGGCGAGGACCCGGCCGACCGCGCGCGCCGCGCCGGGGGCCCCGGCCTCCTCGGCCACCTCGCCGTACGACGCCACCGTGCCGGACGGCAGGCCCCGGACCACGGCGTGCACCCGCTCCGCGAACGTCGACATCAGTCCTCGACGCCGATGGCGAAGCCGGCGTCGAGGACGTCCTCGGAGTACGCCCGGAAGGCGATGATCGTCTCGCTGTCGCGGATCCCCGGGACCTTGTCGATCCCGCCCGTCACGACGTCCGCGAGGTCCTCGTTGCGGGTGACCCGGACCTTCACGATGAGGTCGTAGCGACCGGTGACCGACCACACCTCGGTCACGCCGGGCAGGTCGGCGATCGCCTGCGCCACCTCGGGGACGGCGTCGACCTGGACGTCGATGAGGACGAACGCGGTGATCACGGCGGCTCCTGGGATCGGCTCCCCGGATGCTACTGACCGCCCGCGCCTGCCCGGACGGCCCCCGGCCACACCCGCGCAGCGCCTCCTTCCGGACAGGTCGCGGGGCCGTCCGTCCCGGACGCGACCCGACCGGCCAGGGTGTCGGGAACCTCACCGCAGGTACACATCGGACAGGCCATCCCCACCGCCATCACCCCCGAACCCCCACCGACGTCCCCCGCCACCTCTGGAGGAGCCGGTCTTGAAGACCATCCGCGCGACGTGCCCGATGTGCACGGACGAGGTCGACCTGCAGCCGCAGGAGATCACCCTGCACCTCGTCGACCCGTTGCGCTCGGTGGACGGGGACCGCAACCGCTACGGCTTCCGCTGCCCCACCTGCGAGGTGTTCGTCGTCAAGCCGGCCGGGGAGCACGCGATCGAGCTGCTGATCGAGGGCGGCGTCGAGCTCTCCACCGCGGAGCACCCGCCGTGGGAGGAGGGGCCCGCCCACCCGGAGGACCCGCCGGCCGGCCCTCCGTTCACGGCCGACGACGTGCTCGACCTCCACCTCAAGCTGCAGGACCCCGCCTGGCTCGACGAGCTCGTGGCGCTGACCGACCTCCAGCCGCGGACGTCGCGACGCTGGCCCTGGTGAGCCCCCACGGGCCCGCCTGAGCCGTCAGTCGCGGCCGAGGCGCCCGCGCTTCTGGCGGCGCACCTCACCCTGGATCGACTGCGAGCCGTGCATGAACTTGCGCAGACGGCGGTCGAAGTCCTTGTCGATGGTGCTGCGACGGGGACGATCGTCGCCGGGCTCGTCCTGCCACTCCGGGTCGGCCTGCTTGATCGACAGCCCGATCTTGCCGTCGTCGCCGACGGAGACCACCTTGACGGTGACCTGCTCACCCACGGAGAGGTGGGCGTAGATGTTCTCCACGAAGCCGCGGTCGACCTCGGAGACGTGCACCAGGCCGGTGACGGTGCCCTCGACGGTGAGGACGTCGACGAACGCGCCGAACTCGACGAGCTTGACCACCTCGCCGGTCACCCGGTCGCCGGGCGACAGCGGGGGGTACGGGCCGGCGGGCGCGGACGGCGCGGCGGCGGCGGGCGCCTCGTCGGCGGCCGGCGCGTCGTCGGTCGCCGGCGCGTCGTCGGTGGCGGGCTCGGGGTCGGTCGCCGCGGCGGCGGGCGCGTCGGCCTCCGGTGTCGTCCCGGCCTCCGCCTCGGGGGCGGCCGTCTCGGCAGCCTCGGCGTCCGGCGAGGGGGTCTCGGCCTCGGTCCCGGCCTCGGTGTCGGCCGGGGGGGCTTCAGGCGTGGCGTTGTCGCTCAACGGGTGGAACCTCATCTGGTGCTCGGTGGCCACGGGCGCGCGGGGCGCAGGCCGTGGGGTCGCACCTCGATCGGGTGCGCGTGACGGGGTGCAAGGTACCGGACGGGTCCGGGACACGGCACCCGCGGGCCGTCCCGCCGCCCCGCGGGCGTCAGGACCGGCTGCGCTCCGGGGCCGCGGCCTCGGGCTCGCGCTCCTGGGACGACTCCGGGTAGGCGATGCGCGGGTGGTAGATGCCGACCAGCGCCTCGACGATCGAGTCGCGGCAGGCCGACATCTCGGCGAACGTGAGGTCGCACTCGTCGAACTGCCCGTCGTCGACCCGCTCCTGGATGAGGCGGTCGACCATGCCCTCGATCTCGTCGCGCGGCAGGGTCCCCCGGTCCATGGCGGCCGCGCGCGTGGCCGCCTCGCAGCAGTCGGCCATCAGGAGCACCGCCGCCTCCTTGCTGCGCGGCTTGGTGCCCTTGTAACGGAAGTGGTCGACGTCGACCTCGCGGATGTCGCCCTCGGCGCGGTCGAGCGCCTGCCGGTAGAAGTACGTCACGATCATCGTGCCGTGGTGGGAGCCGATCGCGGCCACGACCTCGGGTGGCAGGCGGTACTCGCGGGCCATCTCGACCCCGTCGACGACGTGGTTCTGGATGATGACGGCCGACACCTCGGGCTCGAGGTCGTCGTGCGGGTTCGCGATGCCCTGCTGGTTCTCGATGAAGAAGTGCGGCTGCCGGACCTTGCCGATGTCGTGGTACAGCGCCGCGACCGAGCCGAGCAGGCCGTTGGCTCCGATGCGCCGGCAGGCCCGCTCGACGAGCGCCGCCACCATCACCGAGTGGTTGTACGACCCGAGCGCCTTCTGCTCGAGCTCGCGCAGCAACGGGTGGTTGCGGTCGGCGAGGTCGAGCAGCGCCGTGACCGTGGGGAGCCGGAACCACGTCTCGACGAACGGCAGCGTGCCCTGGACGAGCACGGCCGTGAGGATGCCGTTGACGAGCCCGGCCAGCGCGACGAGCCCCAGCCGCTCGCGGGGCCCGAAGACGGCCACCGACACCACGGCCAGCACGGGGAAGGACATGCCGGCGCGGAGCACGGCCGTGCGGAGGTCGCCGCGCGAGGCGAGCTTGGTGACGAGCGGGACCGACACCAGCACCGACGCCGCCACGAACACGGCGACCGCGGTCGACTGCGGGGTCACGACGAGGACGAGCGCCACCGACGGCAGCATCGTGGCGATGCCGACCACCGGCGCGACGAGGATGGCGGTCAGCATCGCGAGCGCGCCGGCCGGCACCGCGTACCACCAGGTCGAGCCGGCGACCTCGGTCAGGAACCCGGCGCCGGTGATGAGCAGCGCGTAGCCCGCGACCAGCGCCGACAGCAGCAGGATCTTGCGGCCGGAACGCCACACGCGCGGCTGCATCTGTCGCAGGTAGGTCGCGACGACGACCACGACCAGGGCCATGGCCCCGAAGGCGCGCAGCAGGGCGGTGCGCGGGTCGGTGCCCTCGAGCCCGCGCTGCCGCAGCGCCTGCATCTGGATGGCGTCGACGGTCTCGCCCTCGACGACGATCGGCTCCCGGGGGCGCCAGGTCCGCACGACCTCCCCGACCGCCTCCTCGGCCTGGTCGCGTGCCGCGGTGGTGAGGTCGGGGTCGACCCGGACCGTCGGCTGCATCACCCCGCGGATGAGCGGATCCACGATGAGGCTGCCGGTCTCGCCGGGGAAGTTCCGCACCGCGAGCTCCACCCGGAGCTGCTCGTCGAGCGTCGACTCGAGCTCCTCCTCCGTGATGCGCAGGCGGGCGAGCTGCTGGGCGACGCTGATGGTCTCGTTCTCGAGCTGCTCCAGGGCGGCGTCGCTCAGCTCGACCAACGCCAGCCGTGCCTCCTCGGACAGGAACGGCAGCGAGTCGCGCAGCGCCGCCAGCTGCTCCTCCTCGGAGGGCTCGCGGAGTCGCGGCGCCGGCGCCGGCGCCGGCGACGCGCCCGGGCTCGCGGCCGGCGCGGGCGGCGGCGCCACCTCCTCGGGCTCCCGGGCGTCCCGCACGGCCGCGAACACGTCGCGGACCTGGGCGATGGTCGCGGCCTGCGCCTCGTCGTCGAACACCTCCTGCGGGCGCACCGACTCACGGGCCGTCCGCCTCGCGGTGTCGGTGGCCTCGACGTCGACGATCCGGATGAGCTGGTCCGCCCGCACGGTCCGGGGCGCGGTCTCGCCCTCGCGGATCGGCGCGTCCTCGGCGATGGCCCCGAGCGCCACGAGGAACGGGACCCCGGCGAGTGCCACCACGAGGGCGACGACGCGCTGGATCCACACACGCCGGGCGGTCTTCGTCGCCACCTCGCGAGGCTCCCTCGTCAACGGGGCCGGGGTCCGGCCCCGGTCCACCGGCCCAGTGTTGCGTGTCCGGCATCACCGTGCAGGACCCGCGGCCACGGTCGTCGCCGCCGACCGGGGGGCCGCGCGGCGACCGTCAGCCCTCGCCGTCGCCCTCGGTCCCCTCGGTCCCGTCGGTCCCGGCGTCGGGCGCGGTCGTCCCGGTCCCGTCGCGGTCGGGGGAGGTCGTGGCGGGTGCCGGCGGCGGCTGCTGCTGCGGCAGCACGGCCGGGACGACGGAGCCTCTGGTCGGGTCCCAGGTGCCGATCTCCGGGGCGACCGCCACCTCCGCGGCCTGCAGCTGCTCGAGCAGCCACTGCTGGAGGCGCGCGTCGGCGGGGTCCGGGGTCGAGCCGTCGGGGGCGGGCTGGACGGGCGGCGGGCTACCGACCTCCTCCGCGCTCAGGTCGTCCCGCACGAGCCGCAGCGCCGTGATGGCCTCGAGCTCGGCGGCCAGCTGCACGTCGTCGAGCCCGGCCTGGCCCACCTGCTCGGCGAAGGCCTCCTCGCCCCCCGCCTGCTCGGTGAGTTCGTCGCGCGTCTCCGCGACGGCGTCGTCGTCGACCTCGAGCCCACGGTCAGCCGCTCCGTCGATGACGATCTCGTTCACGATCAGCTGGGACAGGATGCTGGCCTCGAGCTGCGACCGTGCCGCCTCGCCGTCCTCGCCGCCCAGGATCTCGGCGACCTCCGGCGCGGCGGCCGCGGTCTCGACCCGCGCGTCCAGCACCGGCGTCGGGATCTCGGTCCCGTTCACCACCGCCGCCGCTCCCTCGGCGAGCTCGACCTCACCGGCGGCGTCACCCGGGCTGGGTGAGGCACCGTCGGACGGCCCGTCACCGTCGCCGCAGGCGGCGAGGACCAGCAGGAGGGCGGCCAGGAGGGCCAGCAGGGAACGGGGGAGCACGGGGACCTCGGGATCGGGGGGACGGCGTCGTGGCCACCCAGGGTGACAGGGTCGGGGCGTGGGCGCGAACCGGCCGCCCCCGTCGGACGGCCCAACGGACGGGCTCCGCGGGTCGCACCGGAGCGGGGCGGCGACGACCCTCGACCTCGCCCCGTGGACCCACCGGACCCGGGCGACCGTGAGGAGCAGCCATGACCGACCGCGACCGCACGTCCCTCTGGCTCGGGACCGCGCCGGGACGACCGCGCGAGCCCCTCGCCGGCGACTGGGTGACGGACGTCGTGGTGGTGGGTGCCGGCATCACGGGGCTCACGACCGCCCTGCTGCTCGCCGAGGCGGGGCTGCAGGTGACCGTCCTCGAAGCCCGCGCCGTCGGGCACGGCACCACCGGGGGCACCACCGGGAAGGTGACGTCACAGCACGGTGCCATCTACGCCGACCTCCGCGAGATGCACGGCGACGAGGTGGCCGGCACCTACGCACGGCTGAACGAGGCCGCGGTGGCGACGGTGCGGGACCTCGCCGCCCGGCACGCGCCCGAGGCCGCGTTCGAGACGCTCGACGCGTTCGTCTACACGGAACAGGCCGACCAGCTCGCGACCCTCCAGGCAGAGGTCGACGCGGCGCAGCGGCTGGGGCTGCCGGCGGACTGGGTCGAGGACGTCGACCTCCCCTTCCCCACGCGGGGCGCCGTGCGCTTCCGGGACCAGGGTCAGATGCACGCCGTCCGCTACGTCCAGGGCCTCGCCGACGCGGTGGAGGCGCACCAGGGGTGCAGCGTGCGGGAGCGGACGCGCGTGACCGGCATCCGCGGCGCCGGCGCCGCCACGGTGGTCGAGACGCCCGTCGGCGAGGTGACCGCCGACGCGGTCGTGCTCGCGACGCTGCTGCCGATCATCGACCGCGGGTTCGAGTTCGCCCGCGCCCGCGCCAGCCGCGCCTACGGCGTCGCCGCGCTCGCGGACGACGACCACCCGGCGGGGATGTACATCTCCTCCGAGGATCCCACCCGATCGATCCGCCACCACCGCGAGGGCGAGCAGGTCTACGCCATCGTCGTGGGCGAGTCGCACGAGACCGGGCACGGCCCCGACCGCGGGGACCACGACGACCCGTTGGCGGCGTTCGCCCGCGACCGGCTCGGGCGACCGGACGTCCGGTACCGCTGGTCCGCCCAGGACTTCCTCCCGGCCGACAAGCTGCCCTTCGTCGGGGTCGCGCCGTTCTCCGAGCGCGTCCACGTCGCGAGTGGGTTCAACAAGTGGGGCCTGACCGGCGGCACCGCCGCCGCCGGCATCATCCGCGACCTCGTCCTGGGGCGCGACGTCCCCGAGGCCGAGGTCCTGTCGCCGTCGCGTACACCGGTGACGGCCGGCGTCGGGGAGTTCCTCAAGCACAACGCGGAGGTGGCGGCCCGCTTCGTCGGCGACCGCGTGTCGACCGACGCCGCGTCCATCGACGACATCCCACCCGGCGGGGGCGGGATCGTCCGCGTCGACGGCAAGCTGACCGCGGTCGCTCGGGACGACAGCGGGGCGACGACCACCCGCTCCGCCATCTGCCGGCACCTCGGGTGCGTCGTGCAGTGGAACCAGATCGAGCGGAGCTTCGACTGCCCCTGCCACGGGTCGCGCTACGACGTGGACGGCACCGTCCTGGAGGGCCCCGCCACGGCCCCGCTCGCGGACCGCGACGACGGGTGAGCACCACCCTCGCGGCCGCCGGCACCGCCGCGGTCGCGCTCGCCGCCGTGCACCTCCTGGCCCGGAGGTTCGAGGAGGCGCTCGGGGTCGTGCCCCGGAACCGGTGGCTGTCGGTCGGCGGCGGGATCTCGGTCGCCTACGTGTTCCTCCACCTCCTCCCCGAGATGGCCGCCGTCGAGGACCGCCTCGACGCCGCCGGCGTCTCGGTGCCGTGGATCGAGGGCCACGGCTGGGTCGCCGCGCTCGCCGGCCTGGTCGTCTTCCACGGCCTCGAGCAGCACGCCCGCCGGGCGCGGGAGACGAGCCCCGGAAGCCACTCCCCCGACCCCGTGGGGTGGATCCACGTCGGCTCGTACGGTCTCTACAACGCCATCGCCGGCGCCGTCCTGGTGCGCGAGGCCGCGGAGGACACGGTCGGACTGGTGCTCTACACGGTCGCGGTCGGGCTCCACTTCCTCGTCAACGACGCGGCGCTCGTCGAGGACCACGGCCGGGTCTACCGACGCGCGGGGCGGTGGATCGTCGCCGGCGGGGTGCTGGCCGGGTGGGCGGTCGCCGGCATGGCCGAGCCCGACGAGGCGGCGGTGGCCGTCCTGGCCGCGTTCCTGGGCGGCGGCATCCTCATGAACGTGCTCAAGGAGGAGCTGCCGGACCAGCGCCGCAGCCGGTTCGGGGTGTTCCTCACCGCGACGGTCGCCTTCGCCGCCCTCCTGCTGGTGGTCTGACGTGGCGCGGTGGCGACCCGAGGAGGAGGTGGCACCGCTGGTCCACCAGCGCTGGGAGGACGTCGCGTTCGTCCACCACGCCTACCCCCCGGAGGCGGTCGCCGCGCTCCTCCCGGAGGGTCTCGTGCCGGACACGTTCGGCGGATCCGCCTGGGTCGGCATCACGCCGTTCCGGATGCGGTCCGGGGTGGCGCCCTTCCTCTCCGCGCCACGCATCACGGTGGGCGAGGTCAACGTGCGGACCTACGTCCGCGACGCCGCCGGGAGCGACGCCATCTGGTTCCTGACGCTCGAGCTCGACCACCTCGTGGCCGCCACGGCGTTGCGGGCCGCCCTCGGCGTGCCCTACCGGTGGGCGTCGGTCGAGGTGGCTCGGGAGGGGGACGAGGTCCGGTACCGCTCGCGGCGACGTGCGCCGCACGCGCCGGCGAGGCTCGATCTCCGCATCTGCGTCGGCGATCCCCTCGGCGATCCGGAGCCTCCACCGCTCGAGACGTTCCTGTCCTCGCGCTGGCGTGCCTACACCCGGACCCTCGGCGTACCCGTCGCCGTGCCGGTGGAGCACGAGCCCTGGCCCCTGCGCGGGGCGGAGCTCCTCGCCGTGGACACGGACCTCCTGACGGACCTCGGCCTCCCCCCGCCCGCGGGCGAGCCGCACGTGATGTTCTCGCCGGGCGTCGAGGTCCGGATCGGGTTCCCCCGGCCCCTCCGCTGACCGCGCCGTCCGTCAGTCGGCGAGCCGGACGAGCATCTTGCCGACGTTGTCGCCCTCGAACAGCCCGATGAACGCCTCGGGTGCCCGGTCGAGCCCCTCGACCACGGTCTCCCGGTACGTGATGCGGCCGTCGGCGAGGTAGCCCCCCACCTCGGTGACGAAGTCGCCGAAGCGGTCCCAGTGGTCGGAGACGATGAAGCCCTGCAGCTTCA
>JAHWJY010000279.1 GCA_019348135.1 Actinomycetota bacterium | reverse complement strand
GGGGTCGGTGGGGGAGACCTTCGGCCGCACCCACCCGCTGCGTCCGGAAGGCACCCCCGTTGTCGTTCGCTCTGACCCTCGCCGCCGAGACCCCTGGGGCCGGCAGCTTCGTGCAGCTCGACGTCCCCGGCTGGGCGTGGATCAGCCTCATCGTCGCGATCGTGCTCATGCTGCTGCTCGACCTGCTGCTGGTCCACCGCACCCCGCACGACATCTCGATCCGCGAGGCGTCGATCGAGTCGGCCGTGTGGATCGGCATCGGGCTGCTGTTCGGCCTGGTGGTCGCGTGGGCGTGGGGCTGGCAGGCCGGCGGCGAGTACTACGGCGGCTACCTGATCGAGAAGAGCCTGTCGGTCGACAACGTGTTCGTGTGGGCCGTCATCATGGGCTACTTCGGCGTGCCCGGGAAGTACCAGTTCCGCGTGCTGTTCTGGGGCATCTTCGGTGCCCTCGTCATGCGGGCCATCTTCATCTTCGCCGGCGTGGCCCTGATCGAGCGCTTCGACTGGGTCCTGTACGTCTTCGGCGCCCTGCTGCTCTACACGGCCTTCAAGATGCTGCGGCACTCGGGCCAGGAGGCGCACCCCGAGAACAACCCGGTGCTGAAGCTCGTGAAGAAGGTCATCCCGGTATCGCACGAGCTCGACGGCCAGAAGCTGTTCACCAAGGTCGACGGCGTCCGGATGGCGACGCCCCTGTTCGCGGTGCTGATCCTCGTCGAGGCGACCGACGTCGTCTTCGCCGTCGACTCCGTGCCGGCCATCCTGGCGATCAGCCGCGAGCCCTTCCTCGTGTTCGCGTCGAACGCCTTCGCGATCCTCGGGCTCCGCGCGCTGTACTTCGCGCTCGCGGGCATGGCCGGGCGCTTCCGCTACCTCGACTTCGGCCTCGCGGCGATCCTGGCGTTCGTCGGCATGAAGATGCTCCTCCTCGACGTCTACCACCTGCCCATCTGGCTGAGCCTGACGGTGATCGCGGTGATCCTGACCGTGGCCATCACGATGTCGCTCCGGGCCGAGCGGCGCGACGAGGAGGCCGAGCTCGTCTCCACGGCCGTCATCGGGACCGAGCCGGAGGATCCGGCGGACCACTAGATGGCGACCTACCGCGAGCAGGGCATCGTCCTCCGGACCTACAAGCTCGGGGAGACGGACCGCATCCTGCACCTCCTGACGCAGGGGCGCGGCAAGGTCCGGGCGGTGGCGAAAGGTGTCCGCCGCCCGGGCTCGCGGTTCGGGGGCCGCCTCGAGCCGTACAGCCACGTCGACCTCCAGCTCTACGAGGGGCGCAACCTCGACGTGGTGAACCAGGCCGACCTGATCGCCCCGCACGCCCACATCCGCGAGGACTTCTCCCTGTCGGCCTGCGCGGCCCCGATGGTCGAGCTCGTGGACCTCGTCGCACAGGAGGGCGAGCGCGACAACCGGCTCTTCCTGCTGCTCCGTGCCGGCCTGCAGGCACTCGACGCGCAACCGCCGTACCCGGCGATCTTCACCGACGCGCTGCTCCTGCGGGTCGCGGCTGCCGTGGGGTTCCCGGTGACCGTGGGCGGGTGCGCGGCCTGCCGTCGGCCAGGGCCGCACGCGTTCCTGTCGGTGTCGCGGGGCGGGCTCCTGTGCGTCGACTGCGCCCCTCCCGGCACCCGTGCCGTCGACGACGCCACGGTGGAACTCGTGCGCCTCCTCGCCAGCGACGAGTGGTCGGCCCTCCCGGCGGCGGCCGAGGACCGCGACCGGGGGGGCGTCGCGGCGAGCTTCGTCCGCGCCTTCGTCGAGCACCACCTCGACCGCCGGCTGCGCTCGTACGAGCAGGTGCCCCGCGAGACGGGACCGGGGCCGGGTTAGGCTCACCCCGCGCCTCGACGGACGGACGTGCGTGTACTCCTCGGACCTCGACCCGGACCATCTCCCGGGCCACGTCGCCATCATCATGGACGGCAACGGCCGCTGGGCGAACTCGCGCGGTCTGAAGCGGAACGCCGGGCACGAGGCCGGCGAGGCGGCGCTGTTCGACGTCGTCGAGGGAGCGCTCGCCCTCGGCGTCGACTACCTCACCGTCTACGCCTTCTCGACCGAGAACTGGAAGCGTCCCGCCGACGAGGTGCGCTTCCTCATGGGCTTCAACGAGTCGCTGCTGCTGCGTCGCAAGGACGAGCTCCACGAGCGTGGCGTCCGGGTGCGGTTCATCGGTCGCCGGCGCCGTCCGGTGCCGAAGCGACTGGTCGAGCTGATGGAGGAGACCGAGGGCCTGACGGCCGGGAACACCCGGATGACGCTCGGGATCGCCTTCAACTACGGCGGCCACGCCGAGATCCTGGACGCGGCGCGGGAGCTCGCCCACGACTACGCCGAGGGGCGGCTGAAGCGGATCGACGAGCGCGCGCTCGAGAGCCGTATGTACGACCCGGAGATGCCCCCGGTCGACCTCCTCATCCGGACGTCGGGGGAGCAGCGGACGTCGAACTTCCTGCCCTGGCAGGCGGCCTACGCCGAGCTCGTGTTCGTCGAGACGCTGTGGCCGGACTTCAACCGCGTCGAGCTCGAGAAGGCCGTGGTGGAGTACCAGCGCCGCGAGCGCCGCTTCGGCAAGGCCGTCGACAAGGTGGTCGTCGTCCGCGGCTGAGCGCAGCGAAGCCCCGGGCGCGGATCGGGTCGTCCGCGGCTGAGCGCAGCGAAGCC
>JAHWJY010000278.1 GCA_019348135.1 Actinomycetota bacterium | reverse complement strand
AGTCGGCGGCGCTGCACGGGGCGAAGGCGACGGCGATCGTCCCGAGCCCGGAGATCGTCACGAGCGCCGGCGCCAGCAGGCCCTCGCCGGGGAGGCCCCGGTGCAGCGCCGGCCCGTCCGCCGTCAGCAGCACCCCGGTGGCGATCAGCGCCCCGGTGACGAGCAGGCGTGGGCCGTCGGGCACCCCGGTCGCGAAGGTCTCGCTGATGGCCTGGCGGAGCGGGTCGAACTCCGGGATGAGGACGCCGGCGGTCGCCCACGCCGAGACGTAGGCCATGACCCCGACGGCGCCCGCGGAGGACGTGACGACGGCCCAGCGCGGCACCCGGGCGTCGTCGCCCTCGGAGTCGGTCGTCGCGGGCGGCGTCACGTGCGCGCCGCGGTCGCCGCGCGGGCGTGCTCGGCGATGGCGTCGGCGACGCGCGGGACGTGCGGCAGCGGGATGTCGTGCGCCATGTCGTCGATGACGAGCAGCTCGGCGCCCGGGACGGCGGCCGCCGTCGCCTCCCCGCCGCTCAGCGTGATGAGCGGGTCGAGCGCCCCGTGGATCACGAGCGTCGGCACCGCGACGGCCCGCAGCCGCTCCGTGCGGTCGCCGTCCGCCAGGATGGCGAGGAACTGCCGGACCGTCCCCGCCGGGTGGACGCCGTGCTCCCACAGCTCCAGCAGGTGCTCGCGCATCTCGTCCTCGTCGAAGTAGTCCGGGGAGGCGGTGACGCGGCGGCTGGCGAGCGCGACCGACAGGTACTCGTCGAGGTCCTCCGTGGGCAGGGGGGTGAGGAGCACCCGGGTCCCCTCCTCGGTGGCACGGCCGACGTCGCGCGCGCCGGTCGTCGACATGATGCTGACGAGGCTGGCGGTGCGGCGGGGGTGGGCCATCGCCACGTGCTGGGCGATCATGCCCCCCATCGAGGCTCCGACGACGTGGGCCCGGTCGATGCCGAGGTGGGCCTGGAGCGCGACGGCGTCGTCGGCCAGGTCCCGCAGCGTGTAGGGCAGGTCGACCTCGCCACCCTCGAGGAGCCGCCGGACGGCCCCACCGCCCATGGGCCGGTCGTGCAGCACGGTGGACCGCCCCGAGTCGCGGTTGTCGTGCGCGAGCACGTCGAAGCCGCGGTCCACGAGCGCGTCCACGAGCGCCTGCGGCCAGCGCAGCCGCGGGGCGCCGAGCCCGTGGATGAGGTGGACCACCTCGCGGTGGCCGGCGTCCCCCGCCGACCACGCCTCGTAGTGGAGGGCGACGCCTCCGACGTCCGCCTCCGGCATCAGCCCCGCACCTGGCGGTCCTCGCCCTCCCAGAAGGGGGCGCGGAGCTTGAACTTCTGCAGCTTCCCGGTGGCGGTGCGGGCGAGCTCGTCGCGGAACTCGACCGACGTCGGGCACTTGTAGTGCGCGAGGTTGTCGCGGCAGTGGTCGATGAGGTCCTGCTCGGCCACCTCGGCGTCGGCGTTCAGGACCACGAGCGCCTTGACGGTCTCGCCCCACTTCTCGTCCGGCACGCCGATGACGGCGACCTCGGACACGGCGGGGTGGCGGAAGAGGACGTCCTCGACCTCGATCGACGACACGTTCTCGCCGCCGGAGATGATGACGTCCTTCTTGCGGTCCTGGATGTGGAGGTAGGAGTCGTCGTCGATGAAGCCGCCGTCGCCGGTGTGGAACCACCCGTCGCGGATGGCCTTGGCGGTCTCGTCGGGCTGCTCCCAGTAGCCCTCCATGACGACGTTGCTGCGGGCGAGGACCTCGCCCTCGTCGTCGGTGGCCATGCGCACGCCGATGCCGGGCGCGCCGGCACGCACGAGCTTCTGCGAGCGCTCCGCGGCGGAGAGGTGGTCCCACTCCTGGCGCCGACGGTTCATCGTGAGGAACGGCGAGGTCTCGGTGAGGCCGTAGATCTGGATCATCTCCCAGCCGAGCTCGGTCTCGATGCGCTCGATGGTGCGGCTCGGCGGCGGGGCGCCGGCGGCGATCACGCGCACGCGGTCGCGGCCCGGGGTCTCGCCCTCCCAGTCCGGGATGGCGTCGAGGATCGCGGACAGGACCGCCGGCGCGGCGCACATCAGCGTGACACCGTGCCTCTCGACGCGGCGGAGGATCTCGGTGCCGTCGACCTTGCGGAGCACGATGTGCTGGCCGCCCATCCCGGTCACGGCGTACGGCATGCCCCAGCCGTTGGCGTGGAACATCGGCAGCGTGTGGAGGTAGACGTCGCGGTCGTTCACGCCGGCGTGCCACCCGAACGTGGCGGCGTTGATCCAGATGTTGCGGTGGGTGATCTGCACGCCCTTGGGGCGGGCGGTGGTGCCGGACGTGTAGTTGATGGTCGCGGTCGCGTCCTCGTCGGGCTCCCAGGCTCGCGGCTCGACGCCCTCGACGAAGATGTCGGCGTCGTCGCGGCCCAGGACGAACCGGTGCTGGCAGTCGACCTCGGCGAGGGCGTCCTCGAGCTCGGGGTCGATCCACAGCACCGACGCGCCGGAGTGCTCGACGATGTAGGCGATCTCCTTGGCGTTCAGCCGGAAGTTGATCGGCACGAGGATGCGCCCGGATCCGCACACCCCGAAGAACGACGCGAGCAGCCGGGCGGAGTTGTGCGACACGATCGCGACGCGGTCGCCGACGCCGACGCCGAGCCGGTCGAGCCCGGCGGCCTGCGCCTTCGCCAGCTCGGCGAACCGTCGGT
>JAHWJY010000277.1 GCA_019348135.1 Actinomycetota bacterium | reverse complement strand
AGCGACAGCGCGAGCGACCGAGCGTGGATGGCCCGCGCCATCGCGCTCGCCGAGCGCGGTCGCGGCAGCGTGCGCCCCAACCCGCTCGTCGGCTGCGTGCTCGTCCGGGACGGCGAGGTGGTCGGGGAGGGGTTCCACGAGCGCCCCGGCGGGCCCCACGCGGAGGTCGCGGCGCTGGCGCAGGCCCGGGAGCGGGCCGCCGGCGCGACGGCGTACGTGACGCTCGAACCGTGCGACCACACGGGGCGGACCGGCCCGTGCACCACGGCCCTGCTCGACGCCGCGGTCGGACGGGTCGTCTACGCCGTGTCCGACCCGAACCCCGACGCCGCCGGCGGGGGCGACCGCCTGGCGGCGACCGGGATCGAGGTCGAGGGGGGCGTGCTCGCCGCCTGGGCCGAGCGGCAGAACGACGTGTTCCTGTCCCGTCTGCGCACGGGGCGGCCGCACCTCACGCTGAAGCTGGCCCAGACCTGGGACGGCGCGCTCGTCGCCCCCGGTCGGCGTTGGGTCACCGGGCCGGCCGCCCGCACCACCGTCCACCGCATGCGGGCGCGCGCCGACGCCGTGCTGGTGGGGGTCGGGACGGTCCTGGCGGACGACCCCCGGCTCGACGTGCGGCGGGTCGACGTCGGCCCCGACGCCCAGCCGCGGCCGGTCGTGCTCGACAGCCACGGTCGGACGCCGGCGACCGCGCAGGTGGTCCGCGACGGCGCCGTCGTCGTCACGGTCGAGCCCGGGGCGCCGGCGTGGCGTCGGGCCCTGGCCGCGGCCGGCACCGAGGTCGTCACCGTCGCCGCGGACGCCCGTGGGCTCGTCGATCCGGGCGCGGCGATGGCGGCGCTCGCCGACCGGGGGATCCACGCCGTCCTCGCGGAGCCGGGCGCGACCCTGGCCGCCTCCCTCGTCGCCGCCGGCGTCGTGGACCGCCTCGTCGTGCACGTGGCCGGCCAGGCGACGAGGCCGGGGCTGCGACCTGCCCTGGCCGGGTGCACGCGCCCGCCGGCCGGCGCGGACTGGACGTGGCGACCGGTCGCGTCCGGCACCCTCGGGACCGATCTCGAGCTGGTCGCCGCCCCGAGCAGCCGGTCGTCCGAGCAGCGGAGGAGTGCCTAGGTGTTCACCGGGATCATCGAGGAGCTCGGCCGGGTCGCGGCGCTGGACGTGGCCGACGGCCACGCTCGGCTCGTCGTGGCGTGCTCGACCGTGGTCTCGGACGCCGGCCTCGGCGACTCCATCGCCGTCAACGGCTGCTGCCTCACGGTCAGCGCGTGGCGGGAGGACGGCCCCGGGTTCGTGGCCGACCTGATGGCCGAGACGCTGCGCGCGACCGCCCTGGCCGAGCTCGCGGTCGGCTCGCCGGTGAACCTCGAGCGGGCGATGGCGTCCGGGGACCGCTTCGGTGGCCACCTCGTCCAGGGACACGTGGACGGCGTGGGGGAGGTCGTAGAGCGTGACGAGCAGCCCGGCACCGTGTTCCTGGGTGTCCGCGCGCCGGCCGAGGTCGCCCGCTACCTCGTCCCGAAGGGCTCCGTGACGATCGACGGCACGAGCCTCACCGTCGTGGACGTCCGCGACGACGGCGACGGCGCGGTCTTCCGGGTCGGGCTCATCCCACACACGCTCGACGTCACCACCTTCGGCTCGCGGCGGCCGGGCGACCGTGTCAACCTCGAGGCCGACGTCATCGCCAAGTACGTCGAGCGCCTGCTCGCTCCGTATGTCGAGCGCCTGCTCGCCGCCGGCGTGCCCACCCCCCACCGAGCAGAGGACCGGACGTGACGTTCGCCAACATCGACGAGGCCGTGGAGGTCGTCCGCCGCGGCGGCATCGTGATCGTCGTCGACGACGAGGACCGCGAGAACGAGGGCGACCTCGTGATGGCGGCCGAGGCCGCGTCCCCCGAGACGATGGCGTTCTTCGTCAACCACACCAGCGGCGTGATCTGCGTGCCGATGCTCGGCGAGGACCTCGACCGGCTCGACATCCCGATGATGGTGCGCGACAACGAGGACCCCAAGGGCACCGCGTACACCGTCAGCGTCGACGCCGCGGTCGGCACGTCCACCGGCATCTCCGCCGGCGACCGCGCACGGACCTGCAACGTCCTCGCCGACCCGGCGTCGAGCCCCGCGGACGTGCACCGGCCGGGGCACGTCTTCCCGCTGCGCTACAACCCGGGCGGGGTCCTGCGTCGTCCGGGCCACACCGAGGCGAGCGTGGACCTGGCACGGCTGGCCGGGCTGCGTCCCGCCGGTGTCATCTGCGAGGTCGTCAACGAGGACGGCACGATGGCGCGGCTGCCGGACCTCCAGCGCTTCGCCGCGGAGCACGACCTCCTCATCGTCACGATCGCGGACCTCGTCGCCTACCGCCGCGAGCGCGAGACCCTCGTCGAGCGGGTGATCGAGGCCAAGCTCCCGACCCCCTACGGGGACTGGCGGATCCTCGGGTACCGCTCGACCGCGGACGGGCAGGAGGTCGTCGCGCTCGTGCTCGGGGAGCCCGAGGGCAAGCCCGACGTGATGGTCAGGATGCACTCGGAGTGCCTCACGGGCGACGTCTTCCGGTCGCTGCGCTGCGACTGCGGCCCCCAGCTCGACCTCGCGATGGCGCGCATCGCCGACGAGGGTGAGGGCGTGATCGTCTACCTCCTCGGCCACGAGGGCCGGGGGATCGGCCTCATGC
>JAHWJY010000276.1 GCA_019348135.1 Actinomycetota bacterium | reverse complement strand
GGGCTCGACGAGATCATCCGCAACGCGCTCCTCAACATCTTCGAGTAGGTCACCCACGTGCCGGACGACACCCCCACCCCAGACGCCATCGTGACGGAGGACGCCACCGAGGCGGCCGCGGCACGCGACGACGCGTTCGATGACGAGACGCCGGCCGCCGACGAGGCCCCGGCGGCGACCGAGGCGGTCGAGCCCGACGCCTCGGGTCGGCCCCAGAACGTGCCGTCGTCGGGAGCCACCCCCGACGACCTCCCCTCCTCGGGTGAGCTCGACGCGGGCCCGACCGACGCCCTGACGCGCGAGACGACGGAGGGTGCCGGCGCCGACACCCAGGTCGCGGACCGCGAGCGCGTCTCCGAGGCCGAGCCGGTCGACGAAGCCACGGTCGAGGCGCGCGCCCCCCTCGCGGACGACACCGCCGTACACGTCGAGGACGAGGACACCACCTACGGCGGGGGCACCGAGGCCGATCTCACCACCCGCGACGACGACGCACCGGTCGATGCCCCGGAGGCCGACGAGCCGGGCGGCGAGGGTGCCGCCACCCCGGCCGAGCTCGCCGCCGACGACGAGACCCCTCAGGCGCAGGCCGCGGCCGACGCGGCCGACGACCTCGACGACCTCCTCGGCATCGCCGGCGCCGAGACCGAGGGCGACGGCTTCCCCGAGCCCGGCGGCGACCGCGTCCCCGCCGAGCACACCGCCGACGAGGCCCAGCCCGGCCGCGTCGAGGAAGCCTCCGCGACAGCCGAGGACGCCGTAGCGGCGACAGAGCCGGTCGTCAAGCCGCGTCCGCGCTCCATCGAGGACGTCCAGGACAAGCGCGACCTCATGCGCCTGTTCGGCGACTGGTTCGTGGTCCACACCTACGCCGGCTACGAGCAGCGCGTCAAGGACAACCTGATGTCGCGCGTCGAGGCCCTCGACGCCCACGACCGGATCTTCGAGGTGGTCATCCCCACCGAGGAGGTCACCGAGTTCAAGAAGGGCAAGAAGACCACGAGCCAGAAGAAGTTCCTGCCCGGCTACGTCCTCGTCCGCATGGAGATGGACGACGACACCTGGGCGATCGTGCGGCACACGCCGGCGGTCACGGGCTTCGTCGGCTCGACCGGGTCCCGTCCCGTGCCGCTGTCGGTGCGCGAGGTCGCGGACACGCTGAAGATCCCCGACCAGGTCGTCGAGGAGGTCGAGGGCGAGGCGGCACCGTCGGTGCCCGACAAGCCCGAGATCGACATCGACCTCGAGGTCGGCGAGACGATCCGGGTGACGTCGGGGCCGTTCGCGGACTTCACCGGCACCATCTCCGAGATCAACATCGACCAGGCCAAGCTCAAGGTGCTCGTGTCCGTCTTCGGACGTGAGACGCCCCTCGAGCTGCCGTTCGACAACGTCGCGAAGCTCTAGCTCCGCGAGTCACCACCGACGTGGGAGGCGACCTCGGTCGCCGCTCGTACCACGGGAGGAACACCGCAATGGCGAAGAAGGTCATCGGCTTCATCAAGCTGCAGATCCCGGCAGGACAGGCCAACCCGGCACCGCCGGTCGGCCCCGCCCTCGGTCAGCACGGCGTCAACATCATGGAGTTCTGCAAGAGCTTCAACGAGAAGACGCAGCAGATGCAGGGCGACATCGTCCCGGTCGAGATCACGGTCTTCGAGGACCGCTCGTTCACCTTCATCATGAAGACCCCGCCGGCGGCCCAGCTGCTGCTGAAGGCCGCGGGCATCAAGAAGGGCTCCGGTGTCCCGCAGGTCACGAAGGTCGGCAAGGTCTCCCGCGACCAGGTCCGCGAGATCGCCGAGAAGAAGATGCCCGACCTCAACGCCAACGACATCGACGGCGCGATGAGGATCATCGAGGGTACGGCCCGGTCGATGGGTCTCACCGTCGAGGGCTGACGCACCTCCCCGGCCGGCCCACGGCCGCCGGACCTCTCACGACGTGGGAGACGGGCACGGCCCGTCGTCTGCACCACGAGGAGCATCTCCAGATGGCCAAGCACGGGAAGAAGTACCGCGAGGCGGTCGAGAAGATCGACCGCGACAGGCTCTACGGCCCCAAGGCCGCCTTCACGCTGCTGAAGGAGGTCAGCGCCACCAGCTACGACCCCACCGTCGACTGCGCCTTCCGGCTCGGTGTCGACCCGCGCAAGGCGGACCAGATGGTCCGCGGCGCGGTGTCGATGCCGCACGGCATCGGCAAGTCCGTCACGGTCGCCGTCGTCGCCGGTGGCGCCAAGGTCGCCGAGGCGCGTGACGCCGGCGCCGACCACGTCGGTGGCGACGACCTCGTCGAGCAGCTCAGCAGCGGCGAGCTCATCGACGAGATCGACGCGATCATCGCGACCCCGGACATGATGGGGAAGCTCGGTCGGCTGGGCAAGGTGCTGGGCCCGCGTGGCCTCATGCCGAACCCGAAGTCCGGCACGGTCACGATGGACGTCGCCAAGGCGGTGCAGGAGATCAAGGCGGGACGGGTGGAGTACCGCACGGACCGCAACGGCAACGTGCACGTCGTCCTCGGCAAGGCGTCCTTCAGCCCCGAGCAGCTGACCGAGAACTACGCGGCACTGCTCGACGAGATCATCCGGGCGCGCCCCGCGGCGGCCAAGGGTCGCTACATCCGCAACATCGCGGTCTCGACCTCGGCCAGCCCGTCCATCCCGGTCGACCCGGCGAAGTCCAAGGACCT
>JAHWJY010000102.1 GCA_019348135.1 Actinomycetota bacterium | reverse complement strand
CCGGAGCCGGAGCCGGAACCGGAGCCGGAGCGGCGCATCTCCCCGCAGGTCCGGCTGGTGACCCCCTCACCGTTCGAGCCCGCGCCCCGACCGGCCCCACCTCCCGTGCAGCGTCCGGAGCCCGAGCCGGAGCCCGAGCCGGAGCCCGAACCCGAGCCGGAGCCCGAGCCGGAGCCGGACCCCGAGCCGGAGCCGGAGCCCGCGCCGGCGGCCGTGGAGCCGAAGCTCAGCCCCGCCCAGATCCAGTCGCTCCTCCGGTCGGGACGCTCGCCGAGGGTCGTGGCGCGCGAGGCGGGGACGGACGTGGCCTGGATCGAGCGGTGGCTCCCGCCGATCATGGCGGAGCGCACCCGCATCCTCGATCGCGCGCAGGCCAAGCGGCTCGAACGGCCCCGGCTCGGACGGTCCCGTGACGCGCTGGGCCAGGCGGTGCCGCGCAACCTCGCGGCGAAGGGGATCAGCCCCGACGATCTCGTGTGGGAAGCGGCGCGCCGCAAGGACGGACGCTGGAAGGTGAGCGTCCGGTTCCCGCAGCGGGACCGTGTCCGGACCGCGACCTGGACCTACGACCCGAGCGACGACGAGTTGAAGCCCGCGAGCGACCTCGCCCACGAGCTCGGCTTCTCGCGTGGCAAGGACGCGTCGGACGAGGAGCAGCCGGCGAAGAAGGCCGCGGCGAAGAAGACGGCCGGGAAGAAGACGTCGCCGGCGCGCACCGGGAAGGCGACGGACCGCCGGTCGTCCCCCCGCTGAGGTGGCTCCCACGCGCTACCTCCCGATCCTGCTGGTGGTGGCCGTCGCCTGCGCCGCCGGGGGTGCGGTGGTCGCGCCCAGCTCCCCGTCGCCGGCGGTCGACCGAGCGGAGCAGCTCGCCGCCGTGACGGACGCGGTGGCCGACGTCGCGGCGGCGCAGGCCGCCGCCGACCCGTTGCTCGCCACCGCGCTGACCGGGGTCCGGGAGGTCGACCGCCTGGTCGCGCGGCTGCGGGACCCGGCGACCGTGGATACCGCGAAGGACGACTGGCCGCGGGTGGCGTCCGCCGTCGCGGCCGTGGACCTGACGCCGCTGCGACCGGCGATCCGCGAGATCGCGTTCGCGGTCGACCGCGCCCGGGCGGCGCTGGCCACGGCCGAGCGTGACGCGCCGACCGCGTGGGAGGCGCGCTACCTCGCCGCCGAGGACGAGACCCTCCTCGCCGTCCGCACCTACGCCGCGGAGGCGGACGCGCTGGCGCAGGTGCTCGAACGGCACTGGCCGACCTACGCGGCCGTCGCGGCCCTCACCGGTCCGTTCGTCGAGCGTCGCTGGGTCTACCGCTCCAGCGAGGAGGCCGCCGCGGCCTACGAGGTCGAGCTCGCCCGCCACCTGGCCGACCTCGCCGGGGCGCAGGCGACCATCGAGGAGTTCCGCGAGCGACGCGACGAGGCGGCGCGAGCGGTGAACGAGGCCGTCGCCGAGACGCGCCAGGTGTTCCGCGACCGCCCCACGGCGGAACCGACGGGGACGCCGTGAGCCTCGAGCGGGCGCGGCTCGGCCCCGGCTCGGCGCGACCGTCGGAGCGCACCGGCGCCGCGGCGACGGTGGCGGTCCTGCTGGCGCTCGTGGGGCTGGCGGCCACCATCTGGCGCCCGCTCGCCCCGGCACTCGGGCCGGTCACGACCGACCTCGACGACTTCGCCCCCCAGGTGCTGCGGACGGTGGAGGCGTTCCGGGAGCCGCGCTACGTCGCCGGCGTGGTGCGGCTGACGCTGGAGCTCGGCATCCCCCTGCTCGTGGTCTGGACCGCCTGGGGGCGACGCCTGGTCGCACGCGTGGCCGGACCGTCGGCGCACGCGCCCTGGCGGGGCGGGCTGGTCGCCGCGGCGATCACGCTCGTCACCACCCTGGCGACCCTCCCACTCGACGTCTGGATCGGGTTCCTCCACGACGGCGAGTGGGGCTTCCGGACCTCCGACGCCGGACTGTGGGCACGCGACCGGGCCGTCACGCTGGGCCTGTCGCTCACGGTCGCCTGGCTCGCGGGGACGGTGCTGGTGTGGGCCGTGCGGCGGTGGCCGCGGTCGTGGCCGTGGCGGCTCGTGGTCCTCGGGACCGTCCTCGCCGCGGTGCTGGTGCTCGTCCACCCGCTCGTGATCGAGCCGCTCTTCACCGAGCGGACGCCGCTGGCCGAGGGGTCCGTCCGCGACGAGATCGAGACCGTCCTCGCCGCGGCCGGTGAGCCGGGTCTGCCGATCTCCGTGGCGGACGCCAGCACCCGGACCACGCGGGTGAACGCCTACGTCACCGGACTCGGCCCCACCCGGGCCGTCGTGCTGTACGACACCATCCTCGAGCTGCCGCCGGAACAGATCGCCGTGGTGGTCGCGCACGAGCTCGCGCACCGCGAGCACGCCGACCTGCCCCGGGGCGTGCTGCTGACCGCGCCGGCGCTCCTCGTCCCGCTGCTGCTGCTGCGCGGGCTCTGGAGCTCCCCGGGCGCGGCGAGGCTCGTCGACGCCCGGGGGCCGTCGGATCCCCGGCTCGTGGTCGTGGCGGTCGCGTTCGCCACGCTCGCGTCCCTGCTCGGGCAGCCGATCGGGAACCTCCTGTCCCGCCGTGCGGAGGCGGCGGCCGACCACCGCGCCGTCACGCTGGCGGAGGACGCCGACGTGCTCGTGCGGACGGCGCGGACGTTCACGGTGCGGGACCTGTCGGAGCCGGAGCCGCCCGGGTGGGCCGTGTTCCTGTGGGCATCGCACCCCACGGTGGGGGACCGCATCCGCGCGACGGTCCAGCAGGCGCGGCGCCAGGACCTGCCGTTGCCGACGGTCGAGGAGCTGCGAGAGGTCGAGCGGGCCATCTGGCACCGGGCCATCCCACGCGGCGGGGACTGACCCGTGCGCGTCCTCTGGCTCACCAACGACCTGCCGCCCCGTGCCGGCGGGATCCAGCAGTTCGTGGCGAACCTCCTCGCGCGGGTCCACCCCGGCACCACGGTGGTGATCGGGCCGGCGGACCACGCCGCCGAGGACCACGACGCCGGCGTGCCGTGGCGCACGGTGCGTGCCCCCGGTCGGGTGCTCCCGACCCCCGCGGTGGCCCGCCTCGTCCGGGACGTGGCGGCGGAGCATCGGCCGGACGTGCTGGTGCTCGGGGCCGCGTGGCCGCTGGGCGAGCTGGCGGGACCGCTCGGACGGGACCTCGACGTGCCGGTCGTCGCGCTGAGCCACGGGCTCGAGGCGGGGCTGACCGACGTGCGGCTCGGCCGCCTGGTCCGCCGGGCGACGCGACACCTGGCCGCCCTCACGACCATCAGCGACTTCACGGAGTCGCGCCTGCGTCCCCACGTGCGGGCGCCGCGGATGGTCCGGATCCCGCCCGGGGTCGACGTCGAGGTGTTCCATCCCGGGCTCGCCGGTGACCCGCTGCGTGCGGCGTGGGGCGTCCCGGCGGACGTGCCGCTCGTCGGCTGCGTCTCCCGGCTGGTGCCCCGCAAGGGCCAGGACACGCTGCTCGCCGCGTGGCCGGACATCCACCGTCGGCACCCGGACGCGTGGCTCGTGCTCGCCGGGACCGGCCCCTCGGAGGACGCGCTGCGGGCGCGTGCGGTGGCGCTCCCGCAGGTCGTGCTCCCGGGGCAGCTGTCCTGGGAGCACCTGCCGCGGGCGTACGCGGCGCTGGACCTGTTCGCCATGCCGTGCCGTACCCGTCTCCTCGGCACCGACGTCGAGGGGCTGGGCATCGTCTACCTGGAGGCGCAGGCGTGCGGGGTCCCGGTCGTCGCCGGCCGGTCCGGGGGAGCGCCGGAGGCGGTCCGGGCAGGGCGGACCGGCGAGGTCGTGGACGGGCGCGACGCGGGCGCGGTGGGGGAGACCCTCGCCGGCCTGCTGGACGACCCGCAGCGTCGTGCCGCGATGGGCGCCGCCGGGCGCGCCTGGGTCGAGGCCGACTGGTCCTGGACGGTCATCGCCGAGCGCTTCCGCGCACTCCTCGCCGAGGTCACCGGCTGAGCGGAGGTCAGCGGCGGGTGAGGGTGAGGGCCACGCCGAGGTGGTCGCTCGCCTGGCTCCCGGGGACGACGAGATCCGTCGCCGCGAGCTCGGACGAGACGAAGACGTGGTCGATGTGCTCGACCGGGTCCCACGACGGGAAGGTCAGCACCTCGCCCGACGGGGTGACGGCGTCCTCGAGTCCGGCGTCGAGGTAGGGCTCGAGCTCGGCATCGCCCGGGGTGGCGTTCATGTCCCCCATGACGACGACCGGGACCCCGGTCCCGGCCAGCCGTTCCGCCTCCGCCGCGACCGCCTCGGCCTGCGGGCGGCGGATGCCGGGCTCGCTGTCGAGGTGGTGGAGGTGGGTCCCGACGACGGCGAGGTGCTGTCCGCCGCCGAGGTCGAGGATCGCGGACACGAACGACCGCGCCATCGGCGCGCCGCCGCGGGGGAGGGACCCGGCCTCGGACGACACGACCGGGAACCGGGACAGGATCGCGTTGCCCCAGATCTCGTCGGCCGCCGGCGCGAACACGTAGGTCATGTCGAGCTCGCTCGCCAGCAGCCCCAGGACGTCGTGCGAGCCGTTCAGGAACCAGCCGCGGTCCACCTCGTTCAGGACCACGATGTCGGCGTCCTGGTCCGCGATCACGGCCGCGAGCGCATCGGTGTCGAACCGGCCGACCGTGTCGAAGCCCATGTGGACGTTGTAGAGCATCGCCCGGACCGGCAGTCCGTCCCCCGCCCGCGGGTCCGGCGTCCCGGCGCTCATGGCGCCGGCGGTGGCGAGGAGCACGGCACCGGTGAGCCCCAGCGGCAGCGCCCGTCCCGTCGCGAGACCTCGCGGGCCGCCCATGCGACGCCCGGCGGCCAGCACGGCGACGACCACGGCCGCGGCCGTTGCCTGGAGGAAGACGCGGTTGCCGACCCCGAGGGCGATGTCGTAGGCCGCGTAGTAGAGGAAGGCCACGACGAAGAGGAGGGCGAGCGAACCGGCCGCCGCCAGCGAACGTCGCGTCGCCGTGCTGGTGCCCCGCACGTGGGCGAGCACTCCGAGGCTCCCGCCGAGGCCCACGGCCAGGAGGACGTGACCCGCGACCGCGGACCAACCGGTCGCGGGAGCGGCGAGGATCGTCCCCACGATCACGGTGACGGCGGCGGCGGGGGCGCTCGCGGCGGGAGGCAGGGCGGAGGACGACAGCGCCCACGCCGCGCCGAGCGCCAGCGCGGCGACCGTCAGGCCCGCGGTCGCCCACGGGGCCAGGTCCACCGACGTCGCCACCCGCGCCGGCGTCCCCGCCAGGACGCCGTACAGGACCAGCACGGGGCCGACCCCCAGCCACGGCCACGCGGGGCGACCGTCGGTGTCGCCTCCCTCGGTCAGGAGCCGTGAGCGGTGCACCGAGACGACGGCCGCCACGAAGGCGGCGATCAGCAGCACGCCGGCGAGCGTCCCCGCGACCCCGCCGATCCAGGTGAGCTCGACCGATCCCGTCGCCGCGCGGAGGGTGGCGTCGGCGACGAGCCCCAGCGTGAGGCCGGCCGCGACCGAGCGGCCCGGCGGGGCGGCGGCCGCGAGCGCGCCGAGGAAGGCCATGGCGGCCACCCAGCCGAGCGACGCCGCGTAGAGCTGCACCTGCCCGCCGGCGTCCCACAGCTGCAGCACCAGGCGGGAGCCGGCGAGGAGGCCGGCGGCGAGCAGCAGCAGGGGACCGGGTCGCACGACAGGGACGAGCGCGGCGGCGACGAGGCCGAGGACGACCCAGACGAGCGCGAACAGGCCCATCTCCTCGGCCGGCGTGGAGCCGGCACGGCCGTGGATGAAGATGACCGAGGGCATCCAGACCCGCAGGACGTCGAGCAGCAGCACGGTCGCCAGCGCCACGGCCGGCACGAGCGTGGCCGCGGCCCCGGGCCCGCGTGCAGGTCCGGCACCCGTCGACTGCGACATGCCCGCCCCGATCCACCCTCCCCACCGGATGCTACGTCGTGGCCCGTCCCGCCGTCCCGAAGCGGGGCGGACGGAGCACGCGACCGTGCGATGGACCGCCGCCACCGGAGTAGCGTGCGCGCCGATCGGGTGTCCGGCCCGGCGGTGAGCGAGGTGCGACGTGGCGACGAGGGTGATCGAAGGGGCCGAGGCGTGGTCCGCGACGGGGGAGGGCGACCGGGCGCGTGTCGGCATCGCCGTGGTGCACGGGTTCACGGGCAACCCCAACTCGACCCGGCCACTCGCCGAGCGGCTGCACCGCGACGGCTACACGGTGGAGGTCCCGCTGCTGCCGGGCCACGGCACCACCGTGAAGGAGCTCTCCCGGACGCGCTACGGCGACTGGCGGGGTGCCGCCGAGGCCGTCCTCGACGACCTGCGCGGACGCTGCGACCAGGTCGTGCTCGTCGGGCTGTCCATGGGCGGCACGCTGTGCCTCGACCTCGCCGGCGCGAGGCCGGAGGACGTGGCCGGCGTGGTCGCCATCAACGCCCAGCTGCTCCAGCCGGACCAGCTGCTCGCCAAGCTCGCTCCGCTCCTCCAGCACGTCGTGCCGGTCGTCCCGCGGGACCTCGCGGGTCTGCCGTCGGACGACATCGCCAAGCCCGGTGCCGACGAGCGGGCGTACCCGAGCGTGTCGGCGAAGGCGGCGCAGTCGCTCATCCGTGAGCTGCCGCGCATCCGGGCCCGGCTCGAGCAGGCCGACGTGCCCATGCTGGTGGCCTACGCCCCCCAGGACCACACGGTCCCGGCGAGGAACTCGCGCGCGATCATCGAGCTGGTCCGGGGCGCGGACGTGACCGAGCTCGTCCTCGAGCGCTCGTACCACGTCGCGACGCTCGACTACGACGCCGAGCTGCTGGAGGACGCGGTCGTCGCGTTCGTGGAGCGCGTCACCGGGGTCTGACTCAGCGCCACCGCGGGAGCGCCGTGGCCGTCGTGCCGGGACACAGCAGGCACCAGCCGCTGTCGTCGGAGGAGGGGCGCGACTCCGACCGCTGGCGTGGCGGGCGGGGGATGCGGAGATCGAACTCGCCCCGCAGCCGGTCGTTGACCTCGGGGGTCTGTCGGCCGTGCGACTGCCCACGGGTGCGCTGGTCGGCCCGCGGCGTGGCGTAGCGGAACGCCTCCTCGACGGTCACGTTGCCGTCGCCGTCGGCGTCGGCGAGCCCGGCGCGCAGGCCCTGGTCGACGAGGTACCAGCCCCAGATCGAGTTCCCCCGACGGGGGTCCTCGTAGGACTTCTGGTGCTCGGCCGACGAGTACGTCGCGATCCGGTCCGGACCGGTGATGCCCCAGTCGTCGAAGCCCGCCGCCTCGCACCCGCCGACGTTGAACCACAGCCGTCCGGCGCGGACCTTGCCGAGGAGGTCGCCGACCTCGCGGTCGGTGACGAAGCGGTTGTCACTCGGCCACAGCGCCTCGTCGGTGACCTCGCGGTCGCCGTCGTAGTCGTAGCCGTGCCACTGCTTGACGTGCCCGCTGTAGTGGACGACGACGACCGACTCCTCGTCGGCCTTGCGCTGCAGCCAACGGAACGACTCCACGATGTTCTCGCGCGTCGCGTTCCCGTCCGTGAGGAGCAGGACGTGGTCCGGGGCCCAGCCGAGCGAGCGCAGGTGCTCGGCGAGCTCCTCGGCGTCCTGCCGGGAGCCGACGTTGTCACGGGTGCGACCGCTGTGCTCGTTGACCCCGATCAGCACCGCCCACCGGGTGGTCGCCGGCTTGGCGGTCGACTGGCCGGCGCGGGCGTGGTCGGGGAAGCGTGACTCGAAGCGGTCCTGGGCCGGCGTCGAGGGTGCCCGTGCCGCCGAGGTGGAGGACGCGGAGCCGGTCGTGCCGCCCTGCGCGGCCGCAGCCGAGCCGGCGGCGGGCGCGGCGTCACCGTCCACCCGGGCCGCCGTCTCGTCCGCCGTGCCCGCCGGCGCCGCGAGCGCGCCGGACGTTCCCGGGGCCCCGACGGGGTCGTTCCCGTCCGCCGCGGACACGAGCGCACCGTCCCCGTGGGCGGAGGCCGCCGCGGCGACCGCGTCGACGGAGGCCGCGGCGGAGCGGTCGAGGACCACGCCGGTCTGCACGGCGAGCAGGCCGACCGCCAGGATCGCGATCGTGCGCACGGCGGCGGGCACGTCGAGGCGGGCGTCGATGGCCGCGTAGCGGCCCCGGAGGGTGGGGCGGTCGGAGCGCACGGGACCCCCGTCGGTGGTCGCGGC
>JAHWJY010000101.1 GCA_019348135.1 Actinomycetota bacterium | reverse complement strand
TCCTTCGTGTACCGGATGCGGATGCGCTGCACGGGGTGCTCGTCCTGCTCTGGGCCTCAGGCCCGGTCGGTGATACGCGCCGGCATGATCGGCAGACCGCCACCACCGAGCCTCTGACCGAGGTCCGGGGGAACCACCGGCAGCGTCGCGTTGGCCGCGTCATAACCGGTGTCGTGGGCGATGTCCAACCCGGGGCACACCCCGCAGTCGTAGCACGGCGTCCAGCGGCAGTCGTCGACCTCGTCGCCGGAGAGGGACTCCTGCCAGTCCTGCCACAGCCACGCCTTGTCGAGCCCGGAGTCGAGGTGGTCCCAGGGCAGCACCTCGTCCTCGTCACGGTCACGGTACGAGTAGCGGGCGAGCGGGACGTCGGTCTCGTCGAGCGCCCGCATCCACGTGTCGAGCGTCGGCATCTCGTGCCAGCCGTCCATGCGGGCGCCGAGCTCCCAGGCGCGCTCGACGGCGGCGGCGACGCGGCGGTCACCGCGGCCGAGGAGGCCCTCGATGACGCCCTCCTCCGGGTCGTTGGTCCGGAGCTTGAGGCCGCTGTGGTCCTTGATGGCGTGCCGGATCAGCTTGAGCTTGCGGTGGATCTCCTCCGGCGTGTCCTGCGCGACCCACTGGAACGGGGTGTGGGGCTTCGGGACGAACCCGCCGACCGAGGTGGTGACCTTGTTCTTGTGCCCGTGCTTGCGGGCGATCTCGTAGACCTTGATCGACAGGTCGGCGATCGCGAGCACGTCCTCGTCGGTCTCGGTGGGCAGGCCCACCATGAAGTAGAGCTTGCAGTGGCGCCAGCCGTTCGCGAACGCGATCTCGGCGGTGCGGAGCATGTCCTCCTCGGACACCATCTTGTTGATGACGCCGCGCATCCGCTCCGAGCCGGCCTCGGGGGCGAACGTCAGGCCCGTGCGGCGGCCGTTGCGGGCCAGCTCGTTCGACAGCGTGACGTTGAACGCGTCGACGCGCGTGGACGGCAGCGACAGCGAGGTCGCGGTGCCCTCGTACTCGTCGGCGAGGCTGCGCGCGATCTGGCCGATGTCGGCGTGGTCGGCGCTCGACAACGACAGGAGGCCGACCTCCTCGAAGCCGGTGTTCTTCAGCCCCTCGCGGACGAGGTTCGAGATGGTCTCGGGCTTCCGCTCGCGGACCGGGCGCGTGATCATGCCGGCCTGGCAGAAGCGGCAGCCGCGGGTGCAGCCACGGAAGATCTCGACGCTGAAGCGCTCGTGGACGACCTCGGTCATCGGCACGATCTGCTTCTTGGGGTACTGCCACTGCTCGAGGTCCTGGACGGTGCGCTTCGGCACGATCGCCGGCACGCCGGGCTCGACCGCGACCGTGGCCTTCAGGCGCCCGTCGTCGGTGTAGCGAGCCTCGTAGAAGGACGGGACGTAGACCCCCTCGACGCCGGCGAGGCGCTTGAGCAGCGCGTGCCGGTCGTGGCCGTCCTCGTGCTTCCACGCGCGGATCGCGTCGTCGATCTCGAGGGTGACCTCCTCGCCGTCGCCCATCACCGCCGCGTCGATGAACGGCGCGAGCGGCTCGGGGTTGTACGCGGCGTGGCCGCCGACGAGCACGATCGGGTCGTCGGCGGTGCGTTTCGCCGAGCGGACCGGGATGCCGCCGAGGTCGAGCAGGTTCAGCAGGTTGGTGTGCGCGAGCTCGTGCGGGAGCGTCACCGCGAACACGTCGAAGGCCCACAGCGGGTGGTGGTTCTCGAGCGAGAACGTCGGGATGCCGTGCTCCCGCATGATCGCCTCGAGGTCGACCCACGGGGCGTAGCTGCGCTCGGCGAGGGTGGTCGGGCGCTCGTTCAGGATCTCGTAGAGGATCTGGATGCCCTGGTTGGGCTGGCCGACCTCGTAGGCGTCGGGGTAGTTCAGCAGCCAACGGACATCGGCGGAGCCCCACGGCTTGAAGGTCTGGTTGTGCTCGCCACCGACGTACTGCGCCGGCTTCTTCACCGACGGCAGGAACGGCTCGAGCGCCTCGAAGTACGACGGCGGCACCACCGGGTCGACGGCACGGCGGATCGCCGCGCGGTCCGTCGCCGGCGCATCGGAGAGCAGGGCGGAGCGGGGCGTCATCGAGCCTCCGGAGGAGAAGTCCGCGGGTGAACACACGCGTTCCGGGAGGGTACCAACGGCCACGTCCCCCGCTCCCGGCCCCGACTTCCACGTCCCTGTACCGACCTGGTCCGGATATCCGGACCAGGTCGCTACACGGACGGGATGGCGCCGACCTCGACGAGGGCACGACGGACGTCCGCGGCCACGCGGTCCGGGTCGTAGACGAGGTCGAGCTCGTCGAACCGGAGCGGACGCCAGGGCGGGACGAGCCCGTTCTGCCGGTGCCCGTCGTGGTGGCGGCCGATCGAGCGGCCGTGGGAACCGTGGACGTCGATCTCGATCATGAGCAACCACCGGACGTACGCGAAGTCGAGGTACCGCCGCTGCCCGTACGCGTCCTCCACCCGGACGTCGACGTCGGGCAGGGGGAGGCCGGCCGCGCGGAGGATGCGGAGGAAGATGCGCTCCGCCTCCGAGCGGGTCAGGCGGACGGCCGGGTCGTGTCGCTGCATGACCTCACGGATCACGGGCATCCCGACACACCAGCGGAAGCGGGAGGCGGTCTCGCCGGCGGTCCCGGTCGTCAGGTGTCCGGCGGCCACGGCGGCATCGAGCGCCCTCTCGACCTTCAGGACACCCAGCCCTCGGGCCTGGGTGAAGATCGTCCACGCCGGCGAGGTGAGCCGCCAGGCGTTCCTCGTGACCACGTCCGCCGGCGTGAGGTGGAGCTCGGTGACGACCCGCGGGCCGTCGGTGCTGCGCCGACCCTCCCGCGGGATGGTGAACTCGAGCTCGGGCGTCGAGCGGGTGACGCCCATGTGGGTGAGCCCGAGGATCCTCGCCGCGGCGAGCCCGGAGACGAGGGCATCGGGTCCGGCCGCGAGGTACCCGGCCATCGCCCGCTGTTCCCACGAGTCGGGCTCCGTGGCGACGGCGTAGACGCCGCGGAAGCGACGGTCGAGGAGGCCGGCCCGGCACAGGTCCGCGACGCGTTGCTTCGGCACGCCGAGATCGACGGCCTGGGCGAGGGTCACGACGCCGAACTGCCGGCGCAGCGCCGGCGCGAGCGCAGCCAGGTGGGCGATGAGTGGGGTCCGGGGCATACCGGGACGCTGGCAGGCGGCCCGCCGCGTCGCTCATCGGGCCGGCCGACCCCTGTGGAGACCCGTCCTCGTACCGACTTGGTCCTGACGTCCGGACCAAGTCCCTACGAGGACGCGGGGGGGTGGGTCAGAAGCGGCGCATGTGGACGTTGAGGAGCAGGCCCACGAGCACGAAGCTCGCGATCAGGGACGTCCCCCCGTAGCTGACGAAGGGCAGCGGGATGCCGATCACGGGCATGATCCCGATGCCCATCCCGACGTTGACGAACACCTGGAAGACGAGCATCCCCACGGTGCCGATCGCGAGGAGCATCCCGAAGCGGTCCTTGGCCATCATCCCGATGCGCAGCCCCCGCCACACGAGCAGGATGAACAGGCCGAGCACGATCGAGGCCCCGAAGAAGCCGAGCTCCTCCCCCACCACCGTGAAGATGAAGTCGGTGTGGTTCTCGGGCACGTAGGCGAGGTTGGTCTGGGTGCCGTTGAACAGCCCCTTGCCGAAGACCTGCCCGGAGCCGATCGCGATCATCGACTGCTCGCCGTTGTAGACGTAGCGGGCGTCGCTGCCGGCGGGGTCGAGGAAGGCCGTGAGGCGCTGGATCTGGTGCTCCTGCAGGAGGCCGTACCGGATCACGGCCATGAAGCCGACGCCGCCGAGGATCGCGAGCCCCACCAGGTAGCGCGCCAGCACGCCACCGGCGAGGAGCATGATGAACGCCATCCACAGGAACACGGTGGCGGAGCCGAGGTCGGGCTGGAGCATGATCAGGCCCAGCGGCAGGCCGATCACCACGAGCGACAGGACCACGGTGACGAAGCCGGGGTCCTCGCGTCGCTCGTGCAGGACGGTGGCGAGGGCCACGATCACCGCGACCTTGGCCAGCTCGGCCGGCTGGAACTGGAAGCCCCCCACCGCCAGCCACGCCTGCTGGCCGTTGACCTCCACCCCGAGAGGGGTCAGGACGACCGCGAGTCCGATCAACGACGCCAGGTAGAGGACCACGCTGTACGCGCGGAAGTAGCGGTAGTCGAACACCGCGGCGAGCACCATCGCCGCCAGCCCGATGCCGAAGCTGACGAGCTGCTTCGTGGCCAGCGCACGGGCCAGGGCCGGGCCCGTCTCGGGCGTCACGTGGGCCTTGGCGCTGTAGATCATCACCACGCCGATGGCGGTCAGCAGCAGCGCGATCCCCACCAGGACCGGGTCGAGGTGGCGGACGGGCGCGTACGCGTCCATCCACTTGTCCTGGACCTTCTCACGCATCAACCGCTGCGTGCGGTCCTGTCCGTAGCCGAGCTCCATCAGTCCACGTTCGCCGGGCCGGCCACGAAGGGCGCGACGTCGAGCCCGAAGGCTGCCTGGAGGATACGTGCCGCGATGGGCGCGGCGGTCTGGCTCCCGCCGCCGCCCTCCTCGACGGAGACCACCACGACGTAGCGCGGATCGTCCGCCGGCGCGTACGACGCGAACCACGCGTACGGGACCTTGGGCTTGAGCTCGGCCGTGCCGGTCTTGCCGGCGACGGGGATCGAGTCGAGCGGGAAGTCGGCGAGCGTGAAGGCGAGCCGGCCGGTGCCGCGCTCGTGCATCACGACGTCGCGAAGCCCGGCCCGGATGGCTGCGAGGCCCGCCTCGTCGACGGGGAGGCGCCCGAGCGCCTCGGGGCTGAACTCGGCCACGGTCTCGCCCTCGGAAGAGACGATCCGCTGCCCGATGCGGGGCGCGTAGAGGGTGCCGCCGTTTGCGATGGCCGCGTAGGAGGCGGCGACCTGGAGCGGGGTGGCGAGCACGTCGCCCTGCCCGATGGAGGAGTTCACGGCGTCACCGCCCCGCCACCGGCCACCGTCGCGGCAGAGGTCGGCGTTGATGTCCCGGGCGTAGCCCGGCGGGAGCGACTCGGCCTTGGCGCAGTACGTGTCCTTGTGCTCGGCCCAGTAGGCCGTCCGCCAGGCCCGGCTCGGCACCTGGCCGGAGCGCTCGGACGGCAGGTCGATGCCGAGCGTGCGGCCGAACCCGAAGTCGTGGGCGACCCTCGGCAGGATCTCGTCGACCTTGCCCGTCTCGTTCAGCTGGTTGGTCTCGCGCACCCACTGCTGGGCGGCGAGCTCGTAGAAGTACGTGTCGCACGACCGCCGCAGCGCGCCGGCGAGGTCGAGGCTGCCCTCGTGGCGGGGGTTCCAGTTGCGGAAGGTGATGTTGCCGAGCTCCCACGACGGCGGGCAGCTGACGGGGGTGGAGGGACCGACGATGCCGGCCTCCAGGGCGGCCGCCCCGGTCACCGTCTTGAACACCGAGCCCGGCGGGTAGGCGGACTGGATGGCCCGGTCGATCAACGGGTACTGGTTCGCGGGGTCCTGGAGCCAGCCCCAGTAGTCGAAGCTGACACCGCCGACGAACTCCGACGGGTCGTAGGTCGGCCAGGAGGCGATGGCGACGACGCTCGAGTCGCGGGCGTCCAGCACCACGGCCGAGCCGGCGACCGAGGGCAGGAACCGTCCGTCGTCGCGCTGGATCTCGCGGCTGGCGACGATCCCCTCCTGGAGGATGCGCTCGGTGGCACGCTGGAGGTCGAGGTCGAGCGACGTCCACAGGTCGTCACCACGGGCGGGCTCGCGGCCGCCGAGGTTCGCCTGGACGATCCCCTTGGCGTTGACCTCGAGCTTGCGCATCCCCTCCTCCCCGTGGAGGTACGGCTCGTAGGTCTTCTCGAGGCCGGCCCAGCCGATGAGGTCACCCTGGCGGTAGTCGGCGAACTGCGGCTGCTCCAGGTCCTCCTGGCTGATCTCGCCGGTGTAGCCCACGAGGTGCGCGGCGGTGGTGCCGTGGGGGTAGGTCCGCACCGGCAGCGTCTCGGCCTCGATCCCGGGGAACAGCTCCTGGTGCTCCGAGACCGCGAAGATCAGCTCGGGCGGGACGTCCACCGCGATCGGCACGGGGCGGTGGGGCGAGTACTTGCGGCTGTTCATCCGCTCGACGATCTCGTCGACGGGGATGGACAAGAGCTGGGACAGCCGCGCCAGCACCTTCTCGGCCTGCTCGTCCCTGGGCTCGCCGAGGCCGTTCAGCAGCTCGCGCTTGTGGGCGCTGATCGTCTGCGCGGGGCGGTTCTTGACCAGCTCCTCGCCGTCCGCCGCCAGGATCCTGCCACGCGGCGGCTCCAGCACCACGATCTGGACCCGGTTCGACTCAGCGAGCGCGGCGAACCGCTCGCCGGCGAGGACCTGCAGGAACCAGAGGCGTCCGAACAGGGCCAGGAACAACGCGACGATGACGCCGGCGACCAGGGTCAGCCGCAGCGCCGAGGTGGCCTCGTTGTTGCTCATGTCTGGCGTACCCGTGGACGGAGGAGGACGAGTGCAGTGCGGCGCCGAGCGCCGTGCTGACCACCGAACGCACGTCGGCGAGCGGAGTTCCCCGGCCCGTCGCGGACGGTACCACCGCCTCGGGAGGCGGAGGGCCGCGATGGCTCAGCGGGGCGCCGGCGCGCCCTCGAGGGGGAACCGTCGTCCCAGGCGCGAGACGACGCCCGAGACGATGGGCGCGAGCAGGGTGTTGTAGAGCGCCACGAACATCGACGCCTGCAGCACCAGCGTGGTGGTGTAGCGCTCGTCGCCCAGGAGGCGGGAGAGCAGCCCGTAGCCGGCCGTGCCGAGCAGCCCCGACAGGAAGGCCATGATCACCGGGGCGGTGACGGATTCTGGGGCGAGGTACGGCCGCGCCAGCCCGATCGTGTAGCCGACGCCGAGGTAGACCAGCGCCGACAGCCCGACCGGGGACTGGTGCAGCAGGAGGTCGGTCAGGATGCCGGCGGCGAACCCGACGCGGAGCCCCGCCAGCGCCCCGTCCCGGAGGGCGAAGACCGCCGTCACGAGGAGGAGCAGGTCGGGCCGGAACCCCGCGAGCATGAGGTACGGGAAGAGGGTCGTCTGCAGCAGCGCGGCGGTGACGAGCACGAGCGCGACGACGGCCGTCCGCATCACTCCGGCTCCGTCGCGGTGGCCCCGGGCGAGGGCGACACCGTCGGGGAGGGCGAGGGCGAGGGGATGACCGGGGGCACGAACGGCGCGTCGAGGTCCTCGGCGATCGGCGGAGGGTCGACCACCGGCGCGTTCTTGACCACGAGCACCGTGTCGAGGCGGGTGAAGTCCACGTAGGGGCGGACCAGCACGTCCCGGTTCAGCAGCGTCGAGGCCTCGCCGACCGACTCCACCGAGCCGATCGGGATCCCGGGCGGGAAGATCGAGTTGGAGTACTGCGAGGTCACGATCTCGTCGCCGAGCCGGATCTCGACCTCCGGGTCGAGTGGGCGGAAGCGCATGAGGTCGCCGCCCTGGCCGTCGATGAGACCGGTCTCGCCGATCCGGGCGACCCGCGACGCCGCGGAGAAGTTGGGATCGATCGCGAGCAGCACGCGGGACGCGTTCGTGGTCGTCTGGATCACCCGCCCCACGAGCCCGTCGCCGTTGATCACGACCATGTCGCGTTCGATGCCCTGGGCCGTGCCGACGTCGAGCGTGACCGTCCACTCGTAGTTCGACGGGGCGAGCGCCACGACCCGGGCGGCCTCGACCTCGAAGTGCATGCGCTCCTGCATGTCGAGGAGCGTCCGCAGCTCGGCGTTCTGGCGCTCCAGGTCCGCGAAGGACCCACGCTGGTCCTCGAGCTCGGCGAGGCGACCGGCGAGCCGGGCGTTCTCGCTGCGCAGCGAGAACAGGTCACCGATGCCGCTGAACGCGCCGCCGACGGGGCGGATGACCGCGGCGAGGCCCTCCTGGACCGGCCCGAGGACGGCCGTCGCGGCCCCCCGGACGCGCCCGAGGATGCCGTCGTCCTCCGCTCCGCCGGAGCGGAAGTCGACCGTCACGAGGATCAGCGTCACCAGGACCAGCGCCGCCAGTAGGACCCGTGCCCGCCTGCGTTGGTACACGCGTCAGTCCTCGACCGCGGACGCGGCGATCAGTGGCGCGAGGAGGAGATCAGGACCTTCTTCAGGGCCTCGAACTCCTCG
>JAHWJY010000275.1 GCA_019348135.1 Actinomycetota bacterium | reverse complement strand
GGCCGGCCTCGTCCTGGTACGGGTTCAGCCAGGAGAAGTCCTTGCGGGCCTTCCACGCGTTCCCGCCCTGGTCCTGGACCGCGAGATCGGGGCGCGCCTGGGCCACGAGGGTGTCCTTGAAGCAGGCGACCCGTGCGATGGCGTAGCCGCCGGCGTCGAGGAGCATCTGCAGGCGCTCCTCCGGGTCGGACTCCGGCTTCCAGGCCGCCCCGCCACCGGCCTCCGCCAGCGGGTGGTCGATGTGCCACAGGAGCGTGCCGGCCTCGTCCTTGACGTCGACCACGATCGCGTTCAGCTCGGTCGTCTCGACCAGCTCGATCAGGTGGGCCCAGCGCTCACCCCAGAAGGAGTAGACGGTCGAGTACACCCCGCGGACGATGTCCGGCGCCTCGGCGAGCGCGACCTCCGTCTCGGTCTCGGTGGGCGACGGCGACGGCGAGGCCTCGGCCTCGGTCGGCTCCTCGGTGGTCGCCGCGGCCGGGCTCGGGGGCGCGGTGGCCTCGGCGCCGCTGTTGGCGTCGGAGCAGGCGCCGGCGAGCAGGCCGATGAGGGCCAGGACGGCGGCGGCGCGGACGGGGGAGGGGCGGCGACGGACGAGCACGGACGGACCTCTGGGACGTGGCGGAGAGGGGGGTCCGGCTGGCCGCTGTCCCCCGTGGAGCGCGGAACGTACCAACCGTGGGGCGCCGACGGAACTACCCCGACGAAACGGACGGAACCTGACGTATCACCCCCGGGAGTGGTCGCCCACCGCACACCGCTCACGGCGGCGGCTTGTCACACCCCGCTGCTCGACTGGTCGCCGAGGAGGACCTCATGGGAAGACCACCGTCCTGGACCGACGAGCAGCTCCGGGAGGCGGTAGCTGCTTCGACCAGCTGGAGGGCGGTGGTCCAACGACTCCGGGCCGAGGCCGGTGGCTCCAGTCACCGAGCCGTGGTGGTCCGAGCCGAGGTCCTCGGGCTCGACACCGCCCACTTCGGTCGGCCAAGGGCTCGACCCAGCGGATCCCCGGATCGACGAAGGTGGTCCGACGACGAGCTGGCTGCGGCCGTCGCGGAGGCGACATCCCTGAAGGGCGTGTTCGACGTCCTCGGCCTCGTCCCGGGCGGAGGCCAGTGGCAGCTCGTTCGACAGCTGATCCTCGAGCTCGGACTTGAAACGGATCATTGGAAGTCACCGCTGCACCCGGGGGCCAGCTCGCCCACCTGGGACGACGGGGCGCTCGGGCGAGCCGTCCGGGACTCGCGGTCGGTCGCTGAGGTCATGCGCAGGCTGGGCGTCCGTCCTGGCGGACGGGCGCAGCGGGCCGTCCGGAGGAGGATCGACGAGCTGGGTCTCTCGACCGACCACATGACCGGCCAGGGCTGGGCTCGTGGTCGGAGGAATCCAGCCGGCCGATCCCGGGCCCCGCTCGAAGAGCTCCTGGTGTCCGGCGGTCACGTCCAGACGGCGCGACTGCGGCAGCGACTGATAGACGAGGGCATCCTCGCGGCTCGGTGTGCGATCTGTCAGGGGGACACGTGGCTGGGTGGGCCGATGCCCCTGGAGCTCGATCACATCAACGGGGACCGCCGTGACAACCGGATCGAGAACCTCCGGTTGCTGTGCCCGAACTGTCACGCGGGGACCGAGACCTACCGTGGCCGGAACATCGGTCGGTACGACGGTCGCGGCCCTGCCTCAACTCGGGGTTGACTCGGCCAAGCCGGCCTCGGCGGTAGGCTCCTGGACCCGGCGGGCGTGGCGGAGTCGGCAGACGCGCGGCACTCAAAATGCCGTGGGGGTAACCCCGGGTGGGTTCGAATCCCACCGCCCGCACCCCGGTGCGTGCCGCCTCGACGTTTGGTCAGGCGTCACGACGCGAGTAGAAGTAGGGGGGAAGTCCACGAACGCCACCCGCGAAGCAGCCAAGGTCCGCGAGCGGCTCGCCCGGGTCCAGGAGGCGCTGAAGCGCGTCCGGGCCTCGGAGCGGGTGCTCGCGGAACAGGTGGCGTACCTCGACGAGGTGGCCGCTGACGCGGAGACGCGCAAGCTCGTGGCGCAGACGCCGCTCGCCGACCGGGAGTGGCAGGAGGCACGCACCGACCGGGACCGGCACGCGGCACTGCTCGAGGAGGCTCGCGGCGAGTCGTCCGAACTGCTCACCGAGCGCGACCGCCTGCTGGAGCGCCTCTTCGACCTGGAGGGAACGACGTGACCGAGACGCACGCGAACGAGACCACCGCTGGCGGCGCCGTCGACGGTCGTGGCACCCGCGTGCTGATCGCCGAGGACGAGGCGCTCATCCGCCTCGACCTCAAGGAGATGCTGCAGGAGGAGGGGTTCGAGGTCGTCGCCGAGGTCGCCGACGGCGCGTCGGCGGTGCGGCTCACGCGCGAACTGCGGCCGGACCTCGTCATCCTCGACGTGAAGATGCCCGTCATGGACGGCATCCAGGCCGCCGAGGAGATCGCCAAGGAGCGGCTCGCGGCGATCCTCATCCTCACCGCCTTCAGCCAGCGCGACCTCGTCGAGAAGGCACGGCGCGCCGGCGCGATGGCGTACCTCGTCAAGCCGTTCCAGAAGCACGACCTCCTGCCGGCCGTCGAGATCGCGGCCGGCAGGTTCCGGGAGATGAGCGGACTCGAGGCCACGGTCGACGACCTCCAGGGCCGCCTCGAGGCGCGCAAGGTCGTCGAGCAGGCCAAGGGTCACCTGCAGGA
>JAHWJY010000274.1 GCA_019348135.1 Actinomycetota bacterium | reverse complement strand
CCAAGCCGGCGCAGCACTCCGTCCGCGAGCTCCGCTCCATCGGTATCCAGCCGGACGTGGTCGTCCTCCGGGCCGACCGCGACCTCGACGACTCCCTCAAGCGCAAGGTCGCGATGCAGTGCGACGTGGAGGTCGAGGCGGTCATCGCCGCCGTCGACCAGACCTCGCTCTACGAGGTCCCCCTGGCGATGCGCGAGGAGGGGCTGGACGAGGTGGTCGCCAAGCGGCTCGCCCTCGACCTGCCGGCGCCGCGGTCGGGGGAGTGGGAGGCGCTCGTGCGGCGGGTCCGTGCCGCGCGCGACACGGTCACCGTCGCCCTGGTCGGCAAGTACGTCGAGCTGCCGGACGCCTACCTGTCGGTCGTCGAGTCCCTGCGCCACGCGGGGCTCAAGCACGGCGTCAAGGTCGACATCCACTGGGTGTCGAGCGACGACCTGTCCGAGGACACCGTCGACGGTCTCCTGGGACGCTGCGACGGCGTGCTGGTCCCCGGTGGCTTCGGCGTCCGTGGCGTCGAGGGCAAGATCCTCGCGGCCCGTCACGCGCGCGTCCACGAGGTCCCGTTCCTGGGGCTGTGCCTCGGGCTGCAGTCCGCCGTCATCGAGTTCGCCCGCAACGTCGTGGGGCTGCCCTACGCCCACTCCTCGGAGTTCGAGCCGAACACGCCGGATCCCGTCATCGACCTCATGCACGACCAGCGCGACGTGGAGGACAAGGGCGGCACGATGCGCCTCGGTGCCTACCCCGCCAAGCTCCTCGCCGGGTCCCGGACCCGCGCCGCCTACGGCGAGGAGCCGGTCGTCTACGAGCGGCACCGGCACCGCTTCGAGTTCAACAACCGCTACCGGGCCCGCTTCGAGGAGGCCGGGCTGGTGTTCTCCGGCGTGTCGCCGGACGACCGCCTGGTCGAGTTCATCGAGATCGCGGACCACCCCTGGTTCGTGGCGACGCAGGCGCACCCCGAGTTCAAGTCGCGGCCGAACCGTCCCCACCCCCTGTTCGACGGCTTCATCGCCGCGGCGGAGCAGCGCCTGCGCGAGACCCAGGGCAGGCTCCCGGTCGAGCTCGACGAGCCGACCCGGGCGGAGGTCGAGGCGGCCGTGGGCTCGGCCTCGCTGGACCGATGAGCGACGGCGCCGGGCCGGGGTGGTACGAGGTCCGCTCGTCCGAGACCGTCTACGAGGGCTTCTCGACCGTCAAGGTCGACGAGGTCCGGATGCCCGACGGCTCCACGGTCGAGCGCGAGTACGTGGTCCACGACGACGCCGTGGCGGTGGTGCCGCTGCTCGACGACGGGTCGGTGCTCCTGCTCAAGCAGTACCGCCACCCCGTGGGCCGCTACGTCCTCGAGCTCCCGGCCGGGAAGATGGACGAGGACGGCGAGTCGCCCGAGGAGACGGGCCGGCGCGAGCTGCGGGAGGAGGTGGGCCACGCCGCCGACGAGCTCCTCCACCTCGTCACCTTCGAGAACTCCGCCGGCTGGTCCGACGAGCGCACCCACGTCTTCCTCGCCCGCGGCGTCCGCGCCTCGGCGCCGCCCGAGGGCTTCTCGGCGGAGCACGAGGAGGCCGACATGGAGGTCGTGCGCCTGCCGTTCGACGAGGCGGTGTCGCAGGCGCGCGCCGGCGAGCTCACCGACGCCAAGACGGTCATCGGGCTGCTGCTCGCCGCGGCCCGTCTGACGGGGTGAGCCGGACGCTGCCACTGGTCGCCGTGTACCTCGACCACCTCCGGGTCGAGCGCGGCCTGGCGGACAACACCCTCCAGGCCTACCGGCGGGACCTCGCCACCTACGCGGCGTTCCTCGCCGAGCGCGGCATCGACGACCCCCGCCGCGTGACCCAGGACGACCTCGAGAGCCTCGTGCCGTGGCTGCGGCAGCGGCGCACCGGCGCCGGGGAGCCGTACGCGGCCTCGTCGATCGCGCGTACCGTCGTGGCCGTCCGCGGCCTCCACCGGTTCCTCGCCCGCGAGGGCCTGACGGACCAGGACGTCGCCGCCGAGGTCGACACCCCGACGACGATGCGGTCGCTGCCGAAGGCGCTGTCCGTCGCGCAGGTCGAGCGGCTGCTCGACGCCCCGGTCGGCGACGACCCGGTCGCCCTGCGGGACCGGGCGATGTTCGAGCTGCTCTACGGCGGCGGGCTGCGGATCTCGGAGCTCACGGCCCTCGACGTGGACGACCTCGACCGGGTCGACGGGCTCGTGCGCGTGCGGGGCAAGGGCGGCAAGGACCGGGTGGTGCCGTTCGGCCGCGCCGCCGGGGAGGCCATCGACGCGTGGCTCGTCCGTGGGCGTCCCCGGGTGGGAACCAGCGGGTCGGCGGCGTTCACGAACGCGCGCGGTGGCCGGCTGACCCGCCAGGGGGCCTGGAAGGTGCTGAAGGGACACGCCGAGCGGGTGGGCCTGTCGGACGCCGTCTCACCCCATACCCTGAGACACTCGTTCGCCACGCACCTCCTCGATGGCGGGGCGGACGTCCGCGCGGTGCAGGAGCTCCTCGGCCACGCCAGCGTCACGACGACCCAGATCTACACGCTCGTGTCGCGACAGCGCCTCCGCGAGGTGTACGACCGTGCACATCCTCGTGCACTCCGTGCCACCTACCCTCCACCCGACGACGAAGGACACCCCACGTGATGGACCAGGCCACCTTGGACGAGCTGCGCTCGCAGCTCGAGGGTGAGCGCGCTCAGCACATCGAGCTGCTCGACG
>JAHWJY010000273.1 GCA_019348135.1 Actinomycetota bacterium | reverse complement strand
CGCACGGACCCTGGACGCGCTCCGGGAGTGAGGCTTCCGCCGGGCGTACGTCCGTCATGTCCGGTCCCGGTCTACGGCCGGACGGCGGCAGGGGTCGCGACGCCGGACGTCGAACGTCTGGGGGCGGGCGACGGACGTCGTGGTGGCAGGCGACGGACGTCGTGGTGACAGCACGGACGTCGACGCCGACCAGCGGAGGTCGCACCATGGACGCACGGGTGACACGGACCGGCACGGGCGACGGACGCCTGCGACGGTCGCGGGCCGTCCTCGCGTCACTGGCGCTGAGCCTGGCGGCGGGGCTGCTCGCGGGACCGCCGGCGCTGGCGCACGAGGAACGCGAGTCGTTCGCGCCAGAGCACGAGAGCACGGTCCCGACCTACCGCACGCTCGACGAGGCCGCCGAGGTGCTGGTGGTGTGCAAGCCCGACAGCCGCGAGCGCATCGAGGCCATGGCCGACCCGGAGGTCCGGGCGACGAACCTCGCGCTGCTCGACCGTTGCGGCTTCGACCACATCCAGGCCGCCGTCGAGGCGGTCACGGTCCAGCGCACGAACATCTACGTCCTGCCGGGGCTCTACCTCGAGGAGCCGAGCCGTGAGGCCGCGTGCGCCCGGGGGTACGACGGTGGGGTCGTCACCTACGAGGACGGCTACGCCTGCCCGACGATGGTCAACCTCGTCGGCATCTTCGGCGACTCCCCGGACGACGACGACCGCGAGTGCGACAACGCCCGCTGCCACCTGCAGCTCGAAGGAACGGGCGAGACCGCCGAGGACGTCATCCTGCGGGGCGGGTTCGGCGAGGACGGTGACTGGATCGACCAGCACAACGGCATCAAGGCCGACCGTGCCGACGGGATCTACATCGCCAACCTCACCGCGGAGCTGGTCCGCGAGAACGCCATCTACGTGCACGAGACCAACGGCTTCGTGATCGACGGCACGATCACGCGGCACAACGACCTCTACGGGATCCTCACGTTCCTCTCCGACCACGGCCTCATCAGCGACTGCGAGGCGAGCCACAACGGTGACGGCGGCATCTACCCAGGCTCGCCCCCGGACATCTACGCCGACGACGACTTCACCGGTCCGTTGCCGCGTCCGGTAACCGAGATCACCCGCTGCCGGTCGCACCACAACGCGCTCGGCCACTCCGCCAGCGCCGGCAACGGGCTCTACCTCCACGACAACGACTTCCACGACAACCTCGCCGGCATCGTCGTCGACTCGTTCGTCCCGGACCACCCGGGCATGCCGGTCGACCACAACTGGTTCGCCGGCAACCGCGTCTACTCGAACAACGCCAACTTCTACGAGGAGTTCGTCGACTCCGGCATCTGTGACCTCCCACCCGCGGAGCGGGGCTACGAGGACGGCACGGTCTGCCCGGCCTTCCCGCTGCCGGCCGGGACCGGGATCCTCGTCGCCGGCGGCAACCACAACCTCATCGAGGACAACGACATCTACGACAACTGGCGGAACGGGATCATGCTGTTCTGGGTCCCCGCCGCCGTCCGGGAGGACTTCGACCCGACCCTCCAGTACGACACCTCGCACCACAACCACATCCTCGGCAACCGCTTCGGCACCTCGCCCGAGGGGCTGCGGCAGCCGAACGGCGTGGACCAGTGGTGGGACGATCAGGGCACCGGCAACTGCTGGCAGGGCAACACCGGGCTCGACGGGGCGATCACGACCAACGCGATCTACCCGGGCGGCCTCCCGGACTGCGACAGCGGCGGGTCGGTCTGGGAGCCGGGGAACCCGGTCAAGTCCGCGCAGCTCGCTCCCTGCGCCACCTACGACCGCGAGGACAACCCGCGTCCGCCCGGCTGCGACTGGATGGACCGGCCCGACGAGCCGGAGGGCCGCGAGACCTCGGCGTCGGGCGACACCGGCTCCGACGGCGACGCCGGGGACCCGCCGGCGGCCGCGCCGGCTCCCGAGCGGTCCCTGCCGGCGACCGGTGGCGGCCTCGCCGCGGCGCTGCTGGGGCTCGGGGTCCTGGCCGTGGCCGCACGGGTGCGACCCGGCGGTAGGGGGCCCGGACGGTGATGCGCCTGGCCGACGACCCGAGGACCTCGCCGGCGACGACCGCAGCCGGCCGCCGGCGCCTGCCCCGTCGGTCGTGGCCGGTGGCGGTCGTCGTGCTGGCGGTGGCCATGGCGGTGGCGGCGGTCGTCGTCAGCACGGTCACGGTGGCGAGCGCCGGCCCGGTGACCGCGATCGGCACCGAGGTCACGAGCGTCCCCGAGTTCGGCGAGCGCGGCTCGCTGGTGCTGCTGTACCACGACGGTCGCGAGGTCACCTACACGTTCCCGCTCCGGAACGACGGGTGGCTTCCGGTGACGGTGACCGACGTCGCCCTGACCGCTCCGGAGGAACGGCCGCTGCTCGTGCCGACCGGGCTCGGGCTCGACGGACCCGACGGCGCGACGGCGCCGTTCCTCCCGTTCCGGCTCGGGCCGGGCGAGACCCGCACGGTCGTGATCGAGGGTCTGCTCGACAACTGCGAGTACCACACCGAACGGGCCGTGCACCTCGTCGGCCACCACGTCGTCCACCTCCGCGCCGGCGGGGTGGCCACGACCCGGAGCGTCGCCCTCGACGACGAGGTGGTGGTGCGGTCGCCGACGATCCGACGTTGCCCCGACCGGGTGATGGACCGCAGCGCCTTCACGCGCTGACGAGGAGCTCCGTCTCCGTCCAGGCTGCGGCG
>JAHWJY010000272.1 GCA_019348135.1 Actinomycetota bacterium | reverse complement strand
AGCTCGAAGGTGAGGAAGTTGCCGAGCCCGTCGGTGAACGGGATGCCGAGCTCGCGCAGCCCCGCCGCCATCCGGGCGCGACCCTCGAGCGTGCCGTCGACCGTCCGCTGCAGGTGGGCGGTGTCCTCCAGCGCGGCGAGCGCCGCCACCTGGGCGGCGGCGTTGACGTTGAAGCGCGTCCGCCAGGCGTCCAGCGACGACACGAGCTCGGCGGGCCCGGTCACGTAGCCGACCCGCAGCCCCGCGAGCGCGTAGGCCTTGGAGAAGGTCCGGAGCACCAGCAGCCGGGGGTGCTCGAGCCCCAGCTCAGCGACCGTCCGGAAGCCCTGCTGGCCCACGGCGAACTCGTTGTAGGCCTCGTCGACGGCGATCGTCACGTGCTCCGGGACGCCGGCGACGAGGGCCGTGAGCTCCTCGCCCGTGAGGTGGGCGCCGGTCGGGTTGCCGGGGTTGTCCACGACGACCAGCCGGGTCGAGCCGTCGATGCGCTCGAGCAGGGCGTCGACGTCGCGGCCGTAGCCGTCGGCGTCGGCGGTCGCCGGGCCACCCGTGGGCGCCTCGACGTAGCCGGCGCCGGCGTTGCGCGCACCCAGCCGGTAGACGATGAAGGCGCGCTCGTAGGTGAGCACGTCGCCCCCGTCGCGGCACTCGTGGGCGACGAGGTCCATCAGGAGCGCCGCCGACCCGGTCCCGACCGCCACCTCGGCCCGCGTCCGACCGAGCCGCTCGGCGAGCGCGTCGCGCAGCACGACCGACTGGTCGTCGGGATAGAGGTGCGCGTCGGGGGCCAGGGTGCGGATGGCCTCGACGGCCGCGGGCGACGGGCCGAACGGGGACTCGTTCGACGACAGGCGGACCGCCATACCGGGCGGCGGGCCGACGGCGGAGGAGGAGGCGACGGAGCTCATGCGGATCCCTTCCGGACGGGCGGCCCGTCGAGGCCGTCGAGCGACCACGGGTCCTCGAAGACGCGGCGGAACTCCCGGGCGAGGACGCCGCCCTGGAAGCCGTCGATGAACCGGTGGTCGACCGTGGCGGTGAGCGTCACCTGGGGGCGGACCTGGACGGCGCCGTCGACGACGACCGCGCGGTCGGTGACGGCACCGATCAGCACGTACAGCGGCACCCGGGCGAACGGCGTCGGCGGCACCCATGCCTCGTCGAGGCCGAACATCCCCACCGAGGTCACGATCGCGGAGCCGAACGGGAACGGCTCCACACCGATCGACCGGGCCTCGAGCCCGAACGACGACGACAGCAGACCCACGAGCCACAGCACCGGGCGCAGCAGCTGCGTGGGCAGCAGCCGGATCACGCCCTTCGAGCGCTCCCAGTCGTCGTCCTCCCCCGCGCGCAGCCGGTCGGCGCGCTCCCGCAGGTCGCGGGCGATCTCGGCCACCGACTTGCCGTCGATGCGGCGCACCTTCGCCTTGGCCAGATCGGAGCCGTCCGGCATGGACACGAGGAAGGCGACGGCCACCTCGTCGTGCGGGACGTACCTCCCGAGTCGCAGGTAGCCGTTGAGCGAGGGCTCGGCCGCCAGCGCCTGGCCGACCGCCTTGCCGACGAGGTGGGTGATCGTCACCTTCTCGCCCGTGGTCTCCTGGACGTGCGCGAGGTACGCCAGCGCCGCCCCCGCGTCGACGGTCACCTTGCCGTAGATGTTGCCCTCGCGCGGGGCCGACCAGCTCGCGATCGCGAGCTTGCGCCGCAACGTGTTGCCCTTCGCCACCGCGTCCTCCGGGTCGCCCGGGTGGAGCCTAGAGGTAGAGCCCGGTCGCGTTCTCCGCACGCCGCGTCGAGGCGACCGCGTGGACGTCACGCTCGCGCACGAGGAGGTAGGCCTCGCCCTGGACGTCGACCTCGATGGCGTCCCCGGGGAGGTAGAGCACGTCGTCGCCGACCTGGACGTGCCGGACGTGGGGCCCGACCCCGATCGTCTCGCCCCAGATGCCCTTGCGGTCGACGGAGCGTGCCGTCGCCGGGATGAGGATCCCGCCCTTCGACCGCCGCTCCGCGTCGTCGGGCAGCGCCACGAGCACGCGGTCGCCGAGGACCGCCACGGCCCGGCGCTGCTCCTCGACCCGCTCGGCCGTCACCTCAGCGCGGCAGGACGTAGGTGAGCTCGGCGATGTACGGCGGCAGGACGGCGTCGGCCACCGCGCCGACGACCTTCACACCCTCCGCGTCGCGGCCCGTGACCTCGGCGTCCCGGCCGGGCACGAAGCCCGCACCCTCGAGCAGGCGCAGCGCGTCGTCGTCGGTCTCGAGCTGCTCGGAGATCCGCACCACCGCGACGGGACCCTCGGGGGCGTCGCGGAGGAGGACCGCCTTGGACTGGTCGGGACGGTTGGCCGACCCGGGGATGGGGTTGCCGTGCGGGCACGTCCCCGGGTCGTCGAGGAGCTCGATCAGCTTCTGCTCGACGTCGTCGGAGATGGCGTGCTCCCAGCGGCAGGCCTCACGGTGGATCTTCCACCACTCGAGCCCGATGACGTCGCGCAGGAGGCGCTCGGCCAGCCGGTGCTTGCGGACGACGCTCACCGCGAGCTCACGGCCGGGACGCGTGAGGGTGAGGACGCGGTCGTCGCCGACGACGAGGTAGCCGTCGTCCTCGAGACGCGCGACCGTCTGGGACACGCTCGGGGCGGACACCCCGAGCCGTTCGACGAGCCGGGCGCGGAGGGGCGTGATGCCCTCCTCCTCCAGCTCGAGGATGGTCTCGAGGTACTGCT
>JAHWJY010000100.1 GCA_019348135.1 Actinomycetota bacterium | reverse complement strand
GGAACACGTCCTCGGCGACCTGGACGGCGAGCACGTTGATCTCGCTGTTGGAGGTGAGCGCGATGAGCTGGCGGGCGCTCGCCGTCCCGGCGCGGCGCAGGCTCTCCTCCTCGAGCGCGTCGCCCGTGATCGCGGCCAGACCCTCCCGGCGGGCCTCGGCCGCGCGGTCGGGGTTGCTGTCCAGCAGCCGGACGGGGCCGTGGTCGGTCAGGCGCTTGGCGAGGTGCCGGGCGACCGCACCGCAGCCGATGATGACGACGCCGGACCGCCGCTGTCCCGCGGGTGCCAACTCACCGCGTCCGCGGAGCCACTCGACGCACCACTTCAGCATCGCCGGCACCATGGCCGTGGTCGCGACGGCCATGAAGACCAGGATCGTGAAGATCTCCGCCGAGATGAGCCCGCGCTCGAGACCGATGCCGGCGACGATGATCTCGACGGCGCCGCGGCCGTTCATGCCGGCGCCGACGGTCACCCCTTCCCGCCAGCCGTGCCCGCTCGGCAGGTAGAACAGCGCCGTTCCGACCACCTTGCCGATGATCGCGACGGCGACGACGGAGACCAGGAAGGCGAGGTCCGTCCGGAACACGTCGAGCGAGGTCTCGAAGCCGGCGGTGACGAAGAACACGGGCGCCAGGAACCCGAGGGACAGGTCGTGCACGGTGCGGTTGGCCTCGCGGAAGGTCCGGCCCTCCAGGACCGTCCGGCGCAGGAAGATCCCGGCGACGAAGGCGCCGAGGACGGCGTGGAGGCCCAGGATCTCGGCCAGCTCGGCGTAGGCGAGGCCGACACCGATGACGAAGATGAAGCGCAGGATGCGGTCGTCGACCGACGCCCGTTCCACGACGGTGACCAGCCGTGGCAGGAGCTTGATGCCGACGACGGCCGAGATGGCGAAGAACCCGAGCGCCTCGACCGCCACGAGCGTGGTCCCGGCCAGATCGAACCCGCCGGCGTCGACGAACCCGATGATGGCGGCGAACAGGATCAGCGTCGCGGTGTCCGCGAGCAGCGCTCCCGCCATCATCACGTAGGCGATGCGGGTGTCCAGCAGATCGAGGTCGATGAGGATGCGGGACTTCGTGGCGAGGGAGGTGACCCCGACGGCGATCGCGACGAACCCGCCCGCGAGCGCGTCCCCACCGAACCAGACGGTGACACCGAAGCCGAGTGCGGCGGGCACGACGAACCCGCCCGCAGCGGCGAGCAGGCCCGCCCGGGAGGCCCGCCGGAGATCGGCTGTGTCGATCTCGGTGCCGATGTAGAGCATCATCAGCGTGACGCCGAGCTCTCCGATGACGTCCAGGCCCGGGGCGTCCGTGAGGAGGCCGAGCAACGGCGGACCGAGCACGATGCCGGCGAGGATCTCGCCGAGGACCGGCGGGTAGCCGACCCGCGCTGCGACCCGACCCGCGACCCAGGCGACGACGAGCACCAGGAGGAGCGCCCCCAGCTCGAGCCCCGAGCCGCCGGGGGCCTCGGCGGCGAGCACCAGGTCCGTCGTCGACGTCACGGCGGCGTGTTCCTCGGGATGGACAGCGGGCGTGCTCCCGTTCCGGAGGTCACCCGGAGGGGTTGGGCACCGTAGCGGTGGCGGTCAGTCGTCGTCGCCCGGCCGGTCGTCCTGCTCGTCCCCCGGGAAGACGATCACGACGACCGTCGGCGCCGCGTGTTCGAGCAGGTACTCGGTGCCGTGGCCGAGGAACGGTCCACCCTCGGACGCCCGGACCTGGGCGGCCAGCACGATGGTGTCGGCACCGACGTCGGCCGCCGTCTTCAGCACGCCTTCGTAGGGCGTGACGCCCTCGAGCGTCCGGTCGTTGGCCTCGACGCCGAACCGGCCGGCACGCGCCACCGCCTGCACCAGCAGACCTTCCGCCGGGGTCGCCGACGAGCCGGACGGACCGGGCGGAGGCGCACCGCGGGTGAAGCTGCGGGCCAGGCGGTCCAGTCGGCCCTCGGGAACCGGCTCCGTGCTGCGGTCGTGGCGCGCGACGACGTGCAGGAGGTCGAGCGACGCCCCCGTCTGCGCCGCGAGCGTGTACGCGACCTCCTGGGCGGCCCGGCCGATGCGCGTGCCCGTGATCGGGACGACGATCCGCTGGTACTCGCCGGGGCTGGCCCCGTGGCCGTGCCGGACGAGCAGGAGGGGCACGGTGCTGCGCGAGAGGAGGTCGCGCAGCGTCTTCGACAGCTCGTGGGTCTCCCGGAAGCGATCCGTCATCCCGAGCGCCACCAGTCCGTACCCCAGGGCCGTCTCCTTCAGGACCGCCTCCGCGGGATCGTCGGAGACCGTCCGTCGGCGATCGACCGTGCGGGTGCCCAGCGCCGCGCTGGCGGAGTCCATCGCGGCCTCGCACGAACAGCGCTCGTCCGGGTGGTCGGGCTGGTGGACGGTGAGGACGGTCACGGCCGCTTCGGGCTTGAGCACGAGGTCCAGGACGCGGGCGGCGAGCCGCGAGTTCTCCCCCCCACGCGTCGGGACGAGGGCCTGCTCGACGTCCGCGATCACGCTGGTCGCCAGCACCCGCTCCCGCTCCAGACGCTGTGCCTCCTCGTCGGACGGTCGCACCCGGCGCAGGGCCGCACGCAGCCCTGGCGGGGTGACGAGCGCCGAGACCATCGCGACGAGCACGACGGTGGAGTACGACACCGCGTTGAAGACGCCGATGGTCAGCGCGATCGTCGCCAGCACGATCTCGAGGGTCCCGCGGGCGTTCAGGCCGACGCCGACGGCGACGCCCGTCGACCGGTCGGTGCCACCGACGCGTGCGCCCAGGTAGCTGCCGAGGAACTTGGTCACCAGCGCCGTCCCCAGGAGCACCGCGAACCAGAACAGCCGCCGCGGCGTCGCGATCGCGCCGACATCGACGAAGAGACCCGCGGTCGCGAAGAAGATCGGGGCGAACACGCCGTTGGTGACGACCTCGATGGTGTGGATCGTCTCCTTCGACTGGTACCGCGACCGGCCGAGGACGATCCCGGCCACGAAGGCGCCCAGCGCGGCCTCGACACCGATCGCCTGCGTCACGGCCGCCGCCAGCAGGGAGACCACCACGCTGGTCGTCAGCGCGCCGGCCGTGCCGGTACCCACGGCCCGCGCCCCGCGCAGCAGACGATCGGTCAGGCGCTGGCCGACCGTGAGCGCCAGGGCGAGGAAGGCCGTGAGGGACGCGACGGTCACGAGCAGGTCCGTGAGGTTGAAGCCGCCGTCGAGGACCACGCCGACGATGAGGCCGAGGAGCACCCACCCGACCAGCTCGTTGATGAGGGCCACGCCGACGATCAGCTGGCCCACGTCGCGCCGCATCAGGTCGAGCTCGGTCAGGATCCGTCCCGAGACGGCCAGGGCCGAGATGCTGACGGCCAGTGCCACGAACATCGCGAAGGTGAGTCGGTCCGCCTGCGGGCCGAGGAACCCCTCGGGGAGCCCGACGCCGACGGCGTAGCCCGCGGCGAGGGGGAGGGCCAGGCTGGCCAGGGAGGTCGTGGCCGACGACCGTCCGAGCCCGCGCAGCAACCGGAGATCCGTCTCGAAGCCGGTGATCACCAGCACGAGGATGACCCCCAGCTGCGCCACCGCCATCGTCGGTGCGCTCCCGACCATGCCGCCGGTGAAGATGCCGTCCGCCACCCCCGGGAGCAGACGTCCGAACACGGACGGACCCAGCAGGAGCCCGGCCCCGAGTTCGCCCACGACCGCAGGCTGTCCGATCCGCCGCATGAGCTCGCCGAGGAGACGGGCGACGACGAGGAGGAGGAGCAGCTGGAGGATGAACGGGAGGAGCGCGTGTTCGGGCAGCGGCTGCAGCACGTGGACTCGACGGGATCGGTGGGATGGCTCGGGAGGGTACGCCCCGGGGCTCAGCGCGGCACAGCGACGATCACCGTGCGGTCACGGATCGCGCGCCCGACCCGGATGGCGCGGTTGTCGAGTCGTCCCGCCGTCGGCGGCACGCCCATCAGCACCACGTCGCCGGCGCTCGTCTGGTGCCGCAGCGCGATCGACTGGCGGCGCTCGTCCACGACGATGTCGGTGCGCTCGCGGCGGTCCTCGGGGAGGTGGGCGCGGACCTCGTCCGGGTCGTCCTCGGTGACCACGACGAGCGGGACGTCGGCCTGCTGCGCCATCCGGGTGGCGAAGGCGACCGCGAGGCGCAGGCCGGGGTCGCCGGCGGTCGAGAGGTCGTGGTGCGTCACCGACAGGACGATGCGCCGGACCTCCTCGTCGATCCCGGGATGGCAGACCGCCACGGGGACCGGGGAGCCCGAGATCAGGCCGTCGATGACGGAGCCGAAGAAGCCGGTGCGGCGGTCGGTGTAGCCCTTCCACCCGACGAGCATCGCCGTGGCGCCCTGCTCCACGATCGTGTGCAGGATCCCGGCCGTGGTGGTGGAGTCCACCCGCACGATGGAGCGTGCCTCGGCCCCGTGTCGGAGGGCGACGGATTCGGCGTCCTCCGTGAGCCGGCGATGTTCGTCGACCTGCGCCCGCGTGGCGTCGAAGCCGAGCACGTTCACGGGGATGACCGAGCCGCTGTCCGGACCCGCCAGGAGCGCCGCGAAGCGGATGAGCGAGCCGGCGCTGGCCGGGTTGGCGACCGGGACGACGACGGTCCTCCCGAGCGGCTCGTCACGTCCAGCCGGCACCGACACCCGGGGCGCCGAGCGGGTCGCCGTCGCCGACGACACGAGGGCGCTCACGAGGATGACGAGGACCACGCCGTTCACCGTCGGTTGCCCGATCAGGCCGAGGTCGTCCGCGACGATCGCCGCGGCGAGCGCCCCCGCGGCCTGGCCGGAGGAGAGCGAGAAGGACAACAGCATCTCCGGCCACGAGAACCCGAGGATGCGTGCCGTCACCGCCGCCGCCAGTGCCTTGCTCCCGAGAGCGGCGACGGCCAGGATCCCGCCGATGGTCAGGATCTGCGGGTCGGTCGCCAGCCGCACCGGATCGATCAGCATCCCCGTCGAGATGAGGAAGACCGGCACGAACAGCGTGTCGCCCAGGAAGTGGATCCGTTCGTCGACCCGGGTGCCGGGTGGAACGAAGCGGTTCAGGGCCAGTCCGGCGAGGAAGGCGCCGACGATCGGCTCGATGCGGACGGCGCTGGCGAGCAGGCTCGCGGCGAACAGCGCGACCATGACGAACGCCAGACGGACGCTGCGGTCGTGGCCGAGTCCGGCGAAGAACCACCTCGTGAGGCGTGGGAGCCCGACGACGGTCGCGGCGGTGAAGGCCACGAGGCCGAGCGGGAACAGGACCCAGAAGAGCAGGCTCGAGCCGCCGCTCGCCGCAGCGGCGACGGCCAGGACGAGCAGCGCGGCCACGGTGACGACGAGCGTGCCTCCGAGCGTCGCCGTGACGGCCCGGTTGCGGAGGAGGCCGAACCGCTGCGCGAGGGGGAGGGTGAGCAGCGTGTGGCTCGAGAACGCCGTGGCGAGGATGACGGAGGCCGCCGGACCCAGGTCGATCAGCCACAGACAGGCCGCGGTCACGATGACCATCGGGAAGACGAAGGTCGCGATGCCGAAGACGATCGAGTCGCGCCGGTCCCGGGCGAAGCCGTCCAGGTCGAGGTCGAGGCCGGCCACGAACATGAGGTAGAGGAGCCCGACACCCCCGAGCGCGGCGATCGTGCCCTCGCGGGCGAGCAGGCCCGCGCCGTCGGGGCCCAGGGCGATCCCGGCGGCGATGAGGCCGATGATCCCGGGGATGCGGGCCCGCTCCGCGAGCACCGGCGCCACCAGGATGGCGAGGAACAGCAGGCCGAAGACCGCCGCGGGCGCCTCGACGGGGAGGGTGGACGTCACCATGTGCTCGCCGCGCCGACGGTCACACGCGGGTCACGACGACGGTGACGCTCGAGCTCGCGGTGTTGCCGGTCGAGTCGGTGACGGAGAACGTGAGCACGTGCGAGGCCGTCAGCTGCCCCTCGGGGACGTGCAGGCGGACCGTGGCGCCCGGGGTCGTGGCCAGCGCCCCCTCCAGGCTGCTCGTCCAGCTGTACGCGAGCGCCTCCGCCGGGTCGCGGTCGTCCGTGGCCGCGCCGTCGAGCGTCACGGTCGCGTACGCCCCGCGCTCGTCCTCGCCCTCGCTCACGCGGGTGGACCCGTCCGTCGGGGAGTGGATCGTGACCTCCGGGGCGCGGTCGGGCTCCTCCGACGGGGGCTGCTCGGTCGTCGGCGCCTCGGTGGGCTCCTCGGTCGGGGCGGCGACGGTGGGATCGGGGGACGGCGCGGTCGTCGGGGCGGCGGCCGTCGGCTCCGGCTCGGCGTCGGTGTCGGCGGCCGTGACGCGTGGGCCCGGCAGCCCGGGGAGCAGGTCGGGCGCGACCTCGGTCTGCACCGCGATGGCCTCGAGCGAGCGGTTCGGATCCGGGACCCCGCTGCGACGCGGGGTCGAGGCGAGCGCGGCGAGCACCATCACCGCGGCCAGTGCGCCCGCGGTGATCGGCACCATCGTCCCGACGTCACGGCGCGGCGCGTCGCCGGAGGGCCACCGGCGGTCGATCTCCCGCCACATCCGATCGAGCGCGCCCACGGTCAGGGGAGGGATCCCCGGACCGCCGGCGTGTCCCCGGATGCGACGGCTGGCGTGCTGCTGCAGGACCGGCGCCACGTGCGCCGGGTCCAGCTCCTCGAGGTGGCGCAGGAGGTCGCAGAAGACCGCGACCGTGGTCGTCTCGGCAGCGGTCGCGTCGGCTGATCCCGAGGTCACCAGCGCGTGGACCTGGCGCACGTAGCGGTGGTAGAGCACCGCGAACGCGTTCCGTTGCCCCGCACGGGCGAGCCGTACGAGCTCGGCGTCGGGGAGGGACGCGGGCGTGGTCACGGGGAGCGGACGGTCCTGGGTCTCGAGACCGCCGGACCTTACCCGGGACGGAGTAGGGTTTCGCCGTCGTGCCGCCACCCGGCCCGTGCGGACCCCCGATCCCGGACCGACCCGTGACGCTCCCCTTCGATCCCATCTCCGAGGCCGAACGCAACTGGCGGGCGCACGGCTGGGCCGAGCCCGAGGTCATGGCGGCGGTGACCTCCGTGGTGCGGGCCCACCAGATCCTCCTCGGACGCATCAACGAGGTCCTGCGGCCGTTGGCCCTGACGTTCGCGCGGTACGAGGCGCTGGTGCTGCTCACCTTCGCCCGGGAGGGGGCGCTCCCGCTGGGCCGTATGGGGGCGCGGCTGCAGGTGCATCCCGCCAGCATCACGAACGCCATCGACCGGCTCGAGGCCGCCGGTCACGTCGTCCGCGTCCCGCACCCGACCGACGGCCGCACGACCCTCGCCCGCATCACCCCGGCGGGCCGGGAGGTCGTCGAGCGCGCGACGGCGGCGCTCACCGCCGCCCGGTTCGGAGCGGACGGGCTCGACGACGTCGCCGCGCGGCGCCTCACGGCCACGCTCGAGCCGCTGCGTCGGGCGGCCGGGGACGGCGGGGGTGGGCCGGACGCAAGATAGTTGGACGTCCAAGCATCTCGCCCGTACGCTGGTAGCGGTCCCGTCCGTCGCGTGCGACGGTGCCCACCTGCCGAAGAGGAGGCCCTCGATGACCGCAGCCTGGGAAGAGCAGTACGCGCAGTGGCAGGCTCGCTACGAGGCCGCCGCGGAGCGCGACGCGGACTTCACGACCCTGTCCGGGATCCCGCTCGAGCCGCTCTACGGTCCCCACAACGTCACGATCGATCCGGAGCGGATCGGCTACCCGGGGATGTACCCCTACACCCGCGGCGTCTACGCCTCGATGTACCGCACGCGCCCCTGGACGATCCGACAGTTCGCCGGCTTCGCCGACCCGGACGAGACCAACAAGCGCTTCCACGACCTCGTGCAGGCGGGCCAGCACGGCCTCTCCGTCGCCTTCGACATGCCGACGCTCATGGGGCTCGACTCCGACGATCCCCGCTCCGAAGGCGAGGTCGGCCACTGCGGGGTGGCGATCGACTCCGTCCGCGACATGGACCGCCTCTTCGAGGGCCTGCCGCTCGGCGAGATCACCACGTCGATGACGATCAACGCCCCGGCCGTGACGCTCTTCTGCATGTACGCGGTCGCGGCCGAGAAGCAGGGCTGGTCGCTGGCCGACCTCGGCGGGACGCTGCAGACCGACATCTACAAGGAGTACATCGCGCAGAAGGAGTGGCTGTTCCCGCCCCAGCCGCACCTGCGCCTCATCGGCGACCTGATCGAGTTCTGCACCGAGAACGTGCCGCGCTACCACCCGGTGTCGATCAGCGGCTACCACATCCGCGAGGCGGGCTCGACCGCCGCCCAGGAGCTCGCCTTCACGCTCGCCGACGGCTTCGGCTACGTCGAGCTCG
>JAHWJY010000271.1 GCA_019348135.1 Actinomycetota bacterium | reverse complement strand
CGCATCTGGTTGCGGATCTCGATCGGCGCGGTGGGCTGCGGGTCCGCCGCCTGCTCCGGGGTGAAGCCCACGTAGAAGCTGAGCACACCCTGGTCGTCGCGGAAGCCGATGAGGTTCTTGAGGGTCTTCTCGTCGATGATCATGCTGCGACCATAACCACGGCACGCGGGGCCGTGCTCCCGCCGCCCCGACCGATGGACGGTGCGGGGCGGTTACCTTGCGCGCATGTTCCCCCGCGCCTTCCGGGTCGCCCGCATCGGCGGGATCGCCGTCCGGATCGACCCCACCCTCATCCTCGTCGCGCTCTTCGTGGTGTGGGCCTTCACGGGCCACTTCGGGGAGGCCCACGACCTGCGGGCCGCCGTGACGATGGCGGTCGTCGGCGCGCTGCTGTTCTTCGGCTCGATCCTGTTCCACGAGCTCGGCCACGCCCTCGAGGCACGCCACCGCGGGATCGAGGTGCGGGGGATCACGCTGTTCATCCTCGGGGGCGTCACGGAGATGGACCTCGAGGCCGAGAGCCCGGCGGACGAGCTCGTGATCGCCGGCATCGGTCCGTGGCTGTCGCTGGTCGCCGCCGCCGCGTTCGGCCTGGTGGCGACCTTCGCGCCGACCGTCGGCCTCCCCGGTACCGGCGCCGTCGCCGACGTCGCCGGGGCGATCGGCTGGGTCAACTTCGGCCTCGCCCTGTTCAACCTCGTCCCCGGGGCACCCCTCGACGGTGGCCGGGTCCTGCGCGCCCTCGTGTGGCGGGTCACGGGCGACCGCGGACGCGCGGTCCGGATCTCGGCGCGCGCCGGCCAGCTCGTGGCCGTCCTGCTCGTCGTCGTCGCGGTCCGCATGATCCTCGTGAGCCCGGCCGGTGCGGTGAACGGCCTCATCTGGGCCGCCATCGGCTGGTTCCTGTGGACGGCGGCACGGAACGAGATCCGACGAGCCGAGGCCGAGGAGCTCCTGTCGGGCCGCACCGTCGCCGATCTCGCCGAGGCTCCCGGCCCGGTCCTGCCGGCCGCGACCCCCCTGGAGCAGATCGCCCCGACGCTCGCGCGGCACCCGGGCCGTGAGGTGTTCGCCGTCGGCGACGACGACGGGGTGGTGGGGGTGCTCCACCTCGAGGACGTGATGGCGATGGACCCGCACGACCGCGGCTTCCGGACGACCGACGACGTGATGCGGCCGCTCGACGGGCTCACGTTCGTGACGTCCGAGACCCCGCTCCACGACCTCATCCCGGCGCTGGAGCGCGACCGCATGGTGGCCGTGCGCGACGGCGACCGGGTCGTCGACGTGCTCACGATCCGCGAGGTCGGCGCGGCACTGGAGCGCCTCGCGTGATCCGCCGCATCGCCTACGCGCTGTCCCTCCTGCTGGTCGTCCTCGCGGCCTCCATCGTGCCGATGCCGGTCGTCGAGTTCTCCCCCGGCGGAGCCACGTCGATCCCGGGTGAGCTGCTCGAGGTCGACGACTCGCTGGACACGACGCCCATCTCGGGCGACCTCTCCCTGCTCACCGTCCGGCTCGGTCACCCCTCCCTCGTCGAGGTCCTGCGGGCCGTCGCCTCGCCGCTGCGCGATCTCCAGGACCGCCGGGCGGTGTTCCCGCAGGGCGTGCGCGACCAGGAGTACCTCGACCTCCAGCAGGAGGAGTTCCGACGCACGTTCGAGCTCGCGGTGGCGGTCGGCCTGGAGGCCGCCGGCGTGGCCGGGTCCGTCGCGAGCGCCCCGGTCGTGGCGCAGGTCCTGCCCGACGGGCCGGCCGCGGGGAAGCTGCGCGCCGGCGACGTCCTGCTCGCCATCGACGGGGAGGAGGTCGGCTCGCGGGCGGAGCTGATCGACCGGTCGCTCGGGCTCGAGGCGGGCCAGACGGTCGTGCTCACGGTCGAACGGGACGGCGAGGAGGTCGACGTCGCCGTCGAGGCCGGCCTCGTCCCGGGACTCGACCGCCCGGGCTTCGGGATCGCCCTGGCCGACGTCCTGGAGGACGTCGAGCTGCCGGAGGGCATCGACATGCGCAGCACCCGCATCGGGGGCCCCAGCGCCGGCATGATGGTGGCGCTCACGACCTACGACCTGTTCAGCGACGAGGACCTCGCGGCCGGACGCGAGATCGCCGGCACCGGCACCATCGACGCCGACGGCGTCGTGGGGCCCGTGGGCGGGGTCGAGGGCAAGGTCGTCGCGGCCGTCGCCGCCGGGGTCGACGTGCTGCTCGTCCCCGCCGAGCACGCCGAGGAGGCGACGGGCCAGCCCCACGGCGAGCTCCGCATCGTCCCGGTCGCGACGCTCGACGAGGCCATCGCCGCCCTCCGGGACGGCTGAGCCGGCGCCGTCAGTCCGCGCGGACCAGGCGACGCAGCCAGTTGCCGAGGAGGCGCATCCCGGATCCGGTGAGCACCGACTCGGGGTGGAACTGCACCCCCTCGAGGTCGAGCTCGCGGTGGACGAGGCCCATCACGAGGCCGTCGCTCGTCTCGGCCGTCACCTTGAGCTCGCTCGGCAGCGAGTCCCGGTCGAGCACGAGCGAGTGGTAGCGGGTCGCGTCGAACGGCACCGGGAGGTCGGCGAACACGCCCTCGCGGCGGTGGTAGATGGGGCTGGTCTTGCCGTGCACCAGGACCGGCGCGCGGACGACCTTGCCGCCGTAGACCTCGCCGATGCACTGGTGTCCGAGGCACACGCCGAGGAGCGGGCGCGTCCCCGCGACGGCACGGATGACGTCGTTCGACAGCCCCGCGTCGGAGGGGTCGCCGGGACCGGGACTGATCACGA
>JAHWJY010000270.1 GCA_019348135.1 Actinomycetota bacterium | reverse complement strand
ACGGCAAGCGCTCCGTCGCCGAGCGCATCGTCTACGACGCGCTCGCCCACATCGGTTCGCGGACGCAGGGCGGCGACCCGCTCTCCGTCGTCAAGCGTGCCGTCGAGAACGTCAAGCCGTCCCTCGAGGTCAAGTCCCGCCGTGTCGGTGGTGCCACCTACCAGGTGCCGATCGAGGTCCGCCCCAACCGCGGCAACACCCTCGCCATGCGCTGGGTCGTGGGCTACGCCCGCATCCGTCGTGAGCACTCCATGGCCGAGCGGCTCGCCGGCGAGCTCCTCGACGCCTCCAACGGCGTCGGCGCGGCCGTCAAGCGCCGCGAGGACACCCACAAGATGGCCGAGGCCAACCGCGCCTTCGCCCACTACCGATGGTGAGCTCCGCTCACCGCGCCCTGCCCGGGCGACACCGCTGGTGACCCGGCGGCGGTGAGCACGGCTCACCGCCCCTGCACCGCACCCTGCTGAAGAAGGAGCCGGCGACCCCGGCTCCTTCGACACACATCCCCCCCACGAGTTCGAGGAAGAAGAGATGGCGAAGCGCACGGTCGACCTCGCGCAGCTCCGCAACATCGGCATCATGGCCCACATCGACGCCGGCAAGACCACCACCACCGAGCGGATCCTCTACTACACGGGGAAGTCGTACAAGATCGGTGAGGTCCACGACGGCGCGGCCACGATGGACTGGATGGAGCAGGAGCAGGAGCGCGGCATCACGATCACGTCCGCCGCCACCACGTGCCAGTGGGGCGAGACGACGATCAACATCATCGACACGCCCGGCCACGTCGACTTCACCGTCGAGGTGGAGCGGTCGCTGCGCGTGCTCGACGGTGCCGTGGCCGTGTTCGACGGCGTCGCCGGCGTCGAGCCGCAGTCCGAGAAGGTGTGGCAGCAGGCCGACAAGTACGGCGTGCCGCGCATCTGCTTCGTCAACAAGCTCGACCGCACCGGCGCGTCCTTCGAGTACTCGTTCAAGAGCATCCGCGAGCGCCTCACCCCCAACGCCGTCCGCATCCAGATCCCGATCGGCCTCGAGGACGAGCTCGAGGGCATCGTCGACCTCGTCGAGATGCAGGGTGTCGTCTGGAAGGGCGAGGACCTGGGTGCCTCCTTCGAGCGCATCGAGATCCCGGCGCACCTCAAGGACGAGGCCGAGACCTTCCGCGCGGAGCTCATGGAGAAGGTCGCCGAGACCGACGACGACCTCACCGAGGCGTTCCTCGAGAACGGCGAGCTCACCACCGAGCAGCTGAAGGAGGGCCTGCGCAGGGCCACCATCGGCAACCAGCTCGTGCCGGTCGTGTGCGGCTCCGCCTTCAAGAACAAGGGTGTCCAGACGCTGCTCGACGCGGTGGTGGACTACCTCCCGTCGCCGCTGCAGGTCCCACCGATGCAGGGCAAGGACCCCAAGACCGGCGAGCCGATGACCCGCCCGCCGGAGGACGACGCGCCGTTCTCGGCGCTCGCCTTCAAGGTCATGACCGACCCGTACGTCGGCACGCTCGTGTTCACCCGCGTCTACTCGGGCCAGCTCGAGGCCGGCTCCTACGTCACCAACGTCACCAAGGGCGACAAGCTCCGCGTCGGCCGCATCCTCCAGATGCACGCCAACCACCGCGAGGAGAACACCGCCTGCATGACCGGCGACATCGTCGCGCTCGTGGGCCTGAAGAACACCACCACCGGTGACACCCTCGCCGACGCGGCGCACCCGATCCTGCTGGAGTCGATGGAGTTCCCCGACCCCGTCATCCACATCGCCATCGAGCCCAAGACCAAGTCCGACCAGGAGAAGCTCTCCACGGCGCTGCAGAAGCTGTCCGAGGAGGACCCGACCTTCCGCGTCCGCACGGACGAGGAGACCGGCCAGACCCTGATCGGCGGCATGGGCGAGCTCCACCTCGAGATCATCGTCGACCGGCTGCTGCGCGAGTTCAAGGTCGAGGCCAACGTCGGGCGCCCGCAGGTCGCCTACCGCGAGGCGCTGAAGCGGCCGATCGAGAAGGTCGACCTCAAGTTCGCCCGCCAGTCCGGTGGTCGCGGCCAGTACGGCCACGTCGTCATCGATGCCGCTCCGCTGACCGCCGAGGTCCGCGAGCGGCACGAGCTCGGCGACGACAAGCACTACCTGTTCGAGAACAAGACCGTCGGTGGCTCCATCCCCAAGGAGTACGTCCCGTCGGTCGACGCCGGGATCCGGGAGGCGCTCGAGTCGGGCATCCTCGCCGGCTACCCGATGGTGGACGTCCACGTCCGCCTCGTCGACGGCAGCTACCACGACGTCGACTCGTCCGAGATGGCGTTCAAGATCGCCGGCTCCATGGCGATCAAGGAGGCCGCCCGCAAGGCCGGCGTCCAGCTCCTCGAGCCGATGATGTCGGTCGAGGTCGTCACCCCCGAGGACTTCATGGGTGACGTCATGGGCGACCTGTCCGGTCGCCGCGGCCAGATCGAGGGCATGGAGCCCCGCGGCGCCAACCAGGTCGTGCGCGCGAAGGTCCCGCTGTCCGAGATGTTCGGCTACGCGACCGACGTGCGCTCGATGAGCCAGGGCCGCGCCAACTACACGATGGTCTTCTCGAGCTACGAGCCGGCGCCCAACTCCATCCAGGAAGAGGTCGTCGCCAAGGTCCGCGGCGAGTAGCGCCGCCCCACCGCACGACCCACCCAGACGCACGCAACGCGAACCCCGCGCACCACCGCCACGGAGGCGAATCAGATGGCCAAGGAGAAGTTCGAGCGGACGAAGCCGCACATGAACATCGGGACCATCG
>JAHWJY010000269.1 GCA_019348135.1 Actinomycetota bacterium | reverse complement strand
ACATCCACGCGCTCCCGACCGGATGGGTGGACGACCTCTGCCGCTGGGAGCCCTCCATGCGCGTCTGCGACGGCGTCGACGACTGCGTGAAGGCGGTCCGCGAGCAGCTGCGTGCCGGCGCCGAGATCATCAAGATCTGCGCGTCCGGCGGGGTCATCTCGGAGCGCAACGACCCGCGCCACCAGCAGTTCACGCGCGCCGAGATGGAGGCCATGGTCGAGGTCGCCGGCATGGCGGACCGCAGCGTCATGGCCCACTGCCACGGCGCCGGCGCGATGCTCGCCGCGGTCGAGGCCGGCGTGCGGACCATCGAGCACGGCACCTACATCGACGCGGAGGTCATCGCCGCGATGGCCGAGCGCGACGTGCTGCTCGTCCCGACACGCATGATCGCCCGCGAGATGCTCGAGAACGCGAGCGGCATGACCCCGGAGATGAGTGCCAAGATGCGGGTCGTGTACGACGACGCGGCCGAGGCGATCGCGGCGGCGCACCAGGCGGGGGTGCGGTTCGCGATGGGCACCGACGTCCTGCTGTCCGGCCTCGACCTCCCGGCGGCGTGGGGCAACAACGCCCGCGAGCTGCCGCTCCTCGCCGAGCTCGGTCTGAGCCCCCTCGAGGTCATCGAGGCCACGACCGCGAACGCGCCCGACACCCTCGGTGCGCGCGCGCCGCGGTCGGGCCAGCTCGTCGCCGGCTACGACGCCGACGTCATCGGCGTCGCCGGGGACCCGACCGTCGACGTCGCCGTCCTGGCCGATCCGGCCAACGTCACGACCGTGTGGCAGGGCGGGCGGCTCGTCCACCAGCGCGGCCGGCCCGGCTCGGTCTGACCCGTCCCGGCGGTCGTACCGGACGGCGAGGCGGTCTGGTTCGGTACCGGGACCCACCGCGGAAGGGACCAGGATGGACAGGTACGCGTTCCTGCAGCTCGCACAGGAGAACTCGATCGAGGTGAACGAGCGGCTGCTCGTGCCGGGGATCCTCGCCATCCTCGCCGGGATCCTGATCCTCGTCGTGCCGCGCGCGCTCAACTACATCATCGCCATCTACCTCATCCTGCAGGGGCTGGCGCTCATCTTCGGCATCGGCTTCTGACCCGATCCCGCTTCCCTGGGTCGGGACGGGAGGATCCATGCACACCACGATCGGCACGTACGGGGTCTGGGCCAGCCAGCTCGGCCTGCTCCCCGCGGAGGACGCCGCCGCGCACGCCCGCACGCTCGAGGAGCTCGGCTTCGACACGCTGTGGGTGGGGGAGGCGTCGACCAAGGAGGCGCTGACCCACGCCGGTCTGCTCCTGGCCGCGACCGACACCATCACCGTCGCGACCGGCATCGCGAACCTGTGGGCCCGTGACGCGACGGCGATGGTCAACGGTGCGAGGACGCTGGCCGACGCCTACCCGGGCCGGTTCGTGCTGGGGATCGGCGCGAGCCACCCGCCGCTGCTCGACCGCCGCGGGCAGGGCTACGACAAGCCCCTCACCGCCACGCGCGAGTACCTCGAGGCGATGACGAAGGCGGACTGGACCGGTCCCGAGGTGGCCGACCCCCCGACGGTCCTCGCGGCCCTCGGGCCGAAGATGCTGGCGCTGGCGGCGGAGGCGAGCGACGGGGCGCACACCTTCCTCGTGCCGGTCGAGCACACCCGCCGGGCGCGGCAGGCGCTGGGTCCCGACCGGTGGCTGGCCCCCGAGCAGGCGGTGGTCGTCGCGGACAGCCGCGCGGCGGCGCGGCGGCTGTGCGACGGACACCTCGCGGGCTACCTGTCGCTCGGCAACTACCGGCGCAACCTCGAACGTCTCGGCTGGGACGTCGCGGACCCCACGGACGTCCCGGACGACCTCTTCGACGCGCTCATCGCCTGGGGCGACCCCGAGGGGGTCGCGGCGCGTGTCCGGGAGCACCTCGACGCCGGCGCCGACCACGTCGCCCTGCACGGCTTCACCGACCGGCGCGAGCGCTTCCCGGTGGACGACCTCGCCGCCGTCCTCGCGGCGCTGCGGTCGGCCTGACCCCGCCCGCCGGATCTGTACACGCTTCCTTGGACCCGGTCCCGAGGAAGTGCGTACGGATCTCGGGGACGGGCTCGCACGGCACGCGGGCTGTTCCCGTCGGCGTCCGCGACGACCGGGTTCCAACGGTGCGGTCTCATGCCGCGGCGGACCGACTGACACGCCGGCAGCCCGCGGACACGGCGAGGAGCAGCGCACCGCCGGTCACCGCTCCGCCGCCGGTCGCCGGCAGCGCGTCCGCCCTCACGAGGCCCTCGTCACCTCGGTCGCCCTCCCCGTCCGGGGCCCCGTCCGCCGCCCAGGCGGCGAGGACGTCGGTGGGGACCCGTCCGGCCTCGAGGTGCTTCGGGCCATGGCCGGTCGGGACGCGCGCGACCTCCTGTCGCGTGGTGTAGGAGAGGAACGAGACCGTGCCGTCGCCGGTGTTGGCGGCGACGCAGTGGCGGCCGTCGGGCGTCGTCACCGACCAGCTCGGCATGTCCCCGACGTCCACGACCGCGGTCGGTTCGAAGCTCGCCACGTCGACGAGGGCGACGTAGTCCGACGCCCGCCCGGCGAGGCACAGGGTCGCGCCGTCGCCCGACAGCGCGAGCCCGTGGTGGGGCGCCTCGAACGAGTAGTCGTCCTCGGTGACGCCGTCGTCGATCGGCAGCTCGAGCCGCCGGAGCTCCCCGCCGGCGACGAGGTCGTACTCGATCACGCCGTGGAGCTCGGACAGCTGGGCGTACATCCGCGTCTCGTCGGCGTTCAGCGCGTAGGGCCGGATGC
>JAHWJY010000268.1 GCA_019348135.1 Actinomycetota bacterium | reverse complement strand
GAGGCGTTCCGCTGGATCCAGAAGCAGGCCATGGAGCGGCGCCTCACGATGAAGCAGGTCGCCGAGCAGATCATCGAGCAGTTCGGCGGGTGACCGCCGCGGCTGCCGCCTGCGCCACTCACGACCTGTAGGGGGATGCGCACGCTGCGTGTCCGTCCGTCGGTGTCCGGCGGGAGGGGTGCACCGCCCCCGAACGGCCGTCCGGCGCGGCGGGACACGGTCCCGGGCCCGCATCCGGCGGGGTCGTGGATGCGGGCGGCCGGTCACCCTGTCGTCACGTGCTCGACGACCGAAGGGAACGGCATGGCGATCGGACTCGGAACCCTCCTCTTGATCATCGTGATCCTGGTCATCGTCCTCTGACGACCGGGAAGCACGACGGGGCCGCCTCCTCCGAGGCGGCCCCGCGCACGTCGCCGGCCGTCCTCAGGCCCCGTCGCCGGCCCGCTCGTGGACCTGCGCCCGTCGCCGTCGCACCTCCGGGCCGAGGCGTCGGTCGAACAGGTCCACCACCTGCGCGGTCGCCAGCGGGGAGCCGGTCGCGACGACGGCACGCAGGAGCTCACCGCGCTGGCCCCGGACGAGGTCGACCGAACGGACCCCACGGACGGCCCGCAGCTCGCCGGCGAGCGCCAGCTCGCTCCGGCGCATCCCGGTGGCGCTGACCTCGAGGTCGACCGCGGTGTCGAGGTGACGCCGCGACAGCTCGCGGACCCGTCCCTCGACCGCCGCCACGACGGCGGGGTCGTCCACGACCACCTGCACGCGCAGACGGTCGGCATCGGGGACGGTGGCGACGAAGACCACGCCGGCGAGGTCGCGCAGGTCGAGACGGAGGTCGGCCAGGGTGTCCGTGGTCACGGGCCGACGTCCACCCGGGCGGGTCGGTAGCCCTTGTCCGCGTACATGCGCTCGTCCGCGAGCGCGAGCAGCTCGTCGAGGTCGCGGGACTCCTCGGGGGCGTGGGCGGCACCCCACGACAGCCGGACCGGCTCCGGGGCGGCGGCCGCCACCGCCCGTTCCACCCGTCGCAGCAGCAGCTCCTCGCTGCCCGGCGCCGCGTCCTCCAGCAGCAGGGCGAACTCGTCCCCGCCGAGGCGTGCCACGGCGTCCGTGGCGCGGGAGGAGCGCGACAGCTCACGCGCCAGGTCGACGAGGAAGGCGTCCCCCGCCGCGTGTCCCGCGCGGTCGTTCAGCTCCTTCATGCCGTCGACGTCCAGCACGACGAGGGTCAGCGCCGAGCCCTGGCGTGACAGACGCTCGCCGGCGCGATCGAGCGCCCGACGGAACCCGCGGCGGTTCGTCACCCCGGTCAGGGGGTCGACGGTGGCGGAGCGCTGGTGCCGGTCGAGCCGCAGGGCGAGCAGGGCCGCCGGGACGAAGGGCGAGTCCGCCGGGACCCAGCCGGGCGGCTCGGGGGAGAGGTGCAGGCCCACGGCACCGGTCGCGGCGACCCGGCGCTGCCACGGCGAGTCCAGCGGCAGCCCGCCGGGTCGGAACACCTGGCGGCCGACGGCCGGGTCCTCGATGACGAGCACCACGTCGTCGGTGGCACCGAGCCGGGCGATGTGGCGGAGCTGGCTCTCGAGCAGGGTGACCCCGGAGGCAGCGCGCGACAGACCGCGGAGCATCGCGGCCACGTCGTACGTGAAGGTGTCCACTGCCCCCCGTTCCGTCCGGTTCGCCCTCCTGCCGGTAGGAGGAGGGTTACGCTGCGCAACATCTGGATACCTGCTGCCCGTCCGGAGCGCGCATGCCGATCGACGCCCAGACGGCGCACGCCCTCGAGGTGGCGCTCGCCGGTGTACCCGGTGTGCTGGGTGCCGTCGTGCTCGATGATGTCAACGACGCAGCCGTGCTGGAGGTTCAGGCGTTCGTACGGGAGACCGCGGACGTCACCGAGCTGCGCACCGTCCTGGCCCGCGTGGCCGCCGAGGTGACCGACCGCCCCGTCGAGGTCGTGCCGCTTGCCATCGCCGCGCCGGCGTCCCCTCCGGTCCCGAGCACGGACCCCGTGGGCCCCGCACCGGCGGGTCCGCGCGGCCGCCCCCGGCTGGTCTCGGTGGTGCTCGACTCCTCGCTCACGTCGGCGCGTCACGAAGCCTACGTCTCGCTCCAGGACACCGAGGTGGCCGCGGGACGGGCGACCGTCGGTCGCGACCCCCTCATCGCCGTCGTCGCGGCGGCTTGTCACGCCCTGACGCGCGACGGGCAGGAGGCGCCCACGCCGCGGGCGGTCGAGCGCTTCTCGTTCGACGGGCTCGAGGTGATGGTGGTGGCCGTCACCGTCCGGGGACGGACGCTGGTCGGTTCGGCGCTGCTCGAGGACGAGCCGGAGCCGGCGGCCGTCGTGCGTGCCACGCTGGACGCGGTGAACCGCTGGTACGGGCTCGGGTGACGGTCCGCGGCGTCGGTCCCCCTCAGTAGGCTGCGGCGGTTCCCGTCTCCCCACCGAGGCTCCCCGTGCCGGACCGGCCCACGATCCTGCTGCTCGACGGCCACAGCCTGGCCTTCCGGGCCTTCTACGCCCTCCCCGACACCCTCCGGACGCAGACGGGGCAGCTGACCAACGCCGTCTACGGGTTCACGAGCATGCTCATCAAGATGCTCGGGGAGCGGCGCCCCGACGCCGTGCTCGTGGCCTTCGACAAGGGTCGCGACATCTCCCGGACGGAGGCGTACCCGGCGTACAAGGCGACCCGGACGACGCCGCCGGACGAGTTCCGGCCGCAGGTCGACCTCATCAAGCAGGTCCTCGAGGTGCTCACGATCCCGATCGCCGAGGT
>JAHWJY010000025.1 GCA_019348135.1 Actinomycetota bacterium | reverse complement strand
GCGTGCCGGTCGTGCGGGTCACGACCGACGACCGCATCGACTGGTGCGTCCGCCCGGACGGCGGCGTGCTGCCCCGCTGCCGCGTGGGCGAGGTCCGGGTCGACGCCTCGACCGACGCGCCGGCGGAGATCGTGCTGGCGCGGGCCGACATCCCCTTCGAGGGACCGACCCAGATCACGGTGGCGCTCGAGTCCACCGTCGTGGAGCCCGTGCCGCTGCGGTCCCTGCAGCTGCAGCCCGAGGACGGCGAGGCGTTCGAGGCCGAGCTCGTCCAGGCCGTGAACGTCATCGGTGGTCAGCCGTCCCCGGTGGACCCGCAGAACCCGACCCTGGCCGCCGGCTCGACGCTCTTCCTCACGTGGACGACCACGGAGGACCTCTCCGACCGCGACCTCGTCCTGGCCTTCGAGGACGGCGAGGTCGAGCTCGACCTGGGTCGGGTGCACTGGTTCGTGGGCTGACGGACGTCGCTACCCTCGCCCGCCGGCTGCGGGGAGGTGACGGGGCGATGGCGTTCGAGCTGACGGTGCTGGGCTCGTCGGGCTCCCACACGGGCCCGGGTCGCGCCTGCTCCGGCTACCTGCTCTCCGCGGGCGGGACGCGCGTGATGCTCGACTGCGGCAACGGCTCCACCGCCAACCTGCAGCGCCACATGGCCTTCGAGGACCTCGACGCCGTCGTCGTCTCGCACCGCCACGTGGACCACTGCATCGACCTCGTCGGGATGTTCTACCTGCTGAAGTTCCACGAGGACGGGCCGCGACAGGTCGATCTCTACGCGACGCCGGGGGTGGTCGACCTCCTCACCGGTCTGCTGTCGGGCGACTCCGCGATGCAGTTCCCGGAGGTCTTCCGCGTCCACGACATCGACGCCGGCGACCGCTTCTCGGTGGACGGGCTGGACTTCGAGCTGTTCCCGAGCGTGCACCCCGTGCCGACCGTCTCGGCCCGGATCACGGCGGAGGACGCGGTCCTGGCCTACTCGGCCGACTCCGCCGGCGGGGGGGACCTCGTGGACTGCGCCCACGGAGCCGACCTGTTCCTCTGCGAGGCGACCTGGAACGGCGAGCCCGAGGACTGGCCCGAGGGCGTCCACCTCACGGCCTCGGAGGCGGGTCGGCTCGCCACCGAGGCCGGCGTGGACCGGCTGCTGCTGACCCACCTCCTCGGCTCGCTCGACCGCGACCGCAGCCTCGACGAGGCCCGGCGGACCTTCGCCGGCGAGGTGTCGCTCGCGGACGACAACCTCACCTGGACGGTCGCCTGACCCACCCGGCACCCCGCTCTCGCACTTCCCCCGACCCACGAGGAGCACCCGTGACGCGCGCCGACGGCCGCACCCCAGACCAGCTTCGTCCCGTGACCTTCGACCTCGGCGTGCAGCGGCACCCGGCGGGATCGGCGCTCGTGTCGTTCGGTGAGACCCGTGTGCTCTGCGCCGCCTCCGTCGAGGAGGGGGCGCCGCGCTGGCGCGCCCGTCGCGGATGGGTGACGGCGGAGTACGCGATGCTGCCGGGCTCGACGTCCGAGCGCGCCTTCCGCGAGCGGAAGGGGGCCGGCGGGCGCAGCAAGGAGATCGAACGGCTGATCGGTCGGTCCCTGCGTGCCGTCGTCGACCTCGACGCGTTGCCCGACGTGACCCTCACCGTGGACTGCGACGTCCTCGAGGCGGACGGGGGTACCCGCACCGCGGCCATCACGGGCGGCTGGGTCGCCCTGGTGCAGGCGCTGCGCGCCGTGGGCGCCGCGGACGCCGTGAAGGGACAGGTCGCGGCGATCTCGGTCGGCGTCATCGACGGCGAGCCGCGGCTCGACCTCCCCTACGAGGAGGACTCGCGGGCGGAGGTGGACATGAACGTGGTCGCGACGGCGGACGGCCGGCTCGTCGAGGTCCAGGGGACGGCGGAGGGGGAACCGTTCGACCGGGCGGCGCTCGACCGTCTCCTCGACCTCGCGCTCGCCGGCTGCGAGGAGCTGTTCACGATGCAACGCGCGGCGCTCGACGCGACCGGAGGGGCCGACCGATGAGGATCGTCCTCGCCACCGGGAACACCAAGAAGCGTGCCGAGCTCGAGCGCATCCTCGACGGGGTCGGGGTCGAGCTCGTGCCCCTGACCGAGCTGGGTCTCGAGGGCCCCGAGGAGACCGGCGACACGTTCGCGGCCAACGCGCTGCTGAAGGCGCGCGCCGCCGCGGAGGCGTCGGGTCTGCCGGCGCTGGCCGACGACTCGGGGTTGGAGGTCGACGCGCTGAACGGCGAGCCGGGCGTGCGCTCCGCCCGGTACGCGGGGCCGGACGCGGACGACGAGGCGAACAACGACAAGCTCATGTCCGAGCTCGCCGGCCTCCCGGCCGAGATGCGCACCGGTCGCTTCGTGTGCGTCGCCGCCCTCGTGACGCCCGACGGGCGCGAGTGGACCACCCGGGGCGAGATGGAGGGCACGATCACCGACGAGCCCCACGGCGACCACGGCTTCGGCTACGACCCCTACTTCGTCGCCGACGGCATGGGTGTCACCAACGCCGAGCTCGAGCCCGAGGAGAAGGACCTCGCGAGCCACCGCGGCAAGGCGTTCCGGGCCATGCGCATCCACGTCCAGGAGCTCGTGGCGGGGGGCGGGTCCTGAGGGAGCGCCTCGACCCGGCGGCGGACGACGACGTCGATCGGCCGCGGCACCCCTGGGCCGACGGATGGCGGGAGGCCGTCCGCGGGCGACTCGCGACGTTCGAGGCGGTCGGCACCCCGCACGCCGAAGGTCGCGCGGCCGCCGTGGCGTTCGCGCTCGTCCCGACCCGCGACGACCCGTCGGAGCTCGGGTTCCTGCTCACGATGCGCACGCCCACCCTGTCGAGCCACGCCGGCCAGTGGGCGCTGCCCGGCGGTCGCGAGGACGCCGGCGAGAGCTCCGAGGAGGCGGCGTTGCGCGAGCTCTCCGAGGAGCTCGGCGTCTCGTTGGGCGACGACGCGGTCCTGGGCCGGCTCGACGACTACGTGACCCGTTCCGGCTTCGTGATCACCCCCGTGGTGGTGTGGGCCGGCGACGTCGAGCTGGCCCCGAACCCGGCCGAGGTGGCGCGCGCCTTCCGTGTCCCGATCGGCCTGCTGGACCGACCCGACGCCCCGAGGTTCATCTCGATCCCGGAGTCGGACCGGCCGGTCGTGCAGATGCCGCTCCTCGGCACGCTCGTCCACGCCCCGACCGGCGCGATCCTCTACCAGGCGCGCGAGGTGCTCCTGCACGGACGCGCCACCCGGGTCGCCCACCTCGAACAGCCCGTCTGGGCCTGGCGGTAGGCAGCGGTAGGCTCGGCGGCCATGAGCCATGACGTCCGGGACCCGACGGTCCACCCCCTCCGCCGCCTGTGGGACTACTCGGCCGACCACCGCCGGCTGGTCACCAAGGCGAGCGCGTCGTCGATCCTCAACCGGCTGTTCGACCTCGCCCCGCCGTTCCTCATCGGACTCGCGGTGGACACGGTGGTCGAGGAGAGCGACTCGCTGGTCGCGCGGCTGTTCGGGATCGAGGACCGGGTCGACCAGCTGTGGGTGATCGCCGGCGTGACCGCCGTCGTCTGGGTGCTGGAGAGCCTGTTCGAGTACCTCTTCCAGGTGCAGTGGCGCAACCTCGCCCAGAGCATCCAGCACGAGGCCCGGGTCGACGCCTACGCCCACGTCCAGAGCCTCGAGATGGCCTACTTCGAGGACCGCTCGACCGGTGGGCTGCTGTCGATCCTCAACGACGACGTGAACCAGCTCGAGCGCTTCCTGGACCGGGGGGCGAACGACATCCTCCAGGTGCTGACGACGGTCCTCGTCATCGGGACGGCGATGTTCATCCTGATGCCCACGGTCGCGCCGCTGGCGTTCCTGCCGGTGCCGATCATCCTGTGGGGCTCGTTCCGCTTCCAGCGCAAGCTCGAGCCGCGCTACGCCGACGTCCGCGAGCGGGTGGGGCTGCTCAACTCGACGCTGTCGAACAACCTCTCCGGCATCGCCACGATCAAGGCGTTCACGGCCGAGGACCGCGAGGTCGCCCGGGTCGCGCAGGAGTCGGACGAGTACCGCGAGTCGAACCGCGCGGCGATCCGCTACAGCTCCGCGTTCATCCCGATGATCCGGATGGCGATCCTGTTCGGCTTCACGGCGATCCTCGTCCTCGGCGGCATCCGGACCATCAACGGGCTGATGGAGGTCGGCATCTACTCGGCGATGGTCTACATCGTCCAGCGCCTGCTGTGGCCGCTGACCCGGCTGGGCGAGACGTTCGACCTCTACCAGCGCGCGATGGCCTCCACCCGCCGCATCATGGACCTGCTCGCCGTCGAGCCGCGCGTCTCCAGCGGGGCGACCCGGCTCCCGGAGGTCGCCGGCGAGATCCGCTTCGAGGACGTGCACTTCGCCTACGACCGCGGCGAGGACGTGATCCGGGGGATCACCCTCGAGGTCCCCGCCGGCGAGACCCACGCCATCGTCGGCTCGACGGGCGCCGGCAAGTCGACGATCGTGAAGCTGCTGCTGCGGCTCTACGACGTGACCGGCGGGCGGATCCTGCTCGACGGGTGCGACGTCCGGGAGCTGTCGTTCGCCGACCTCCGAGGTGCCATCGGGCTCGTCAGCCAGGACGTGTTCCTCTTCCACGGCACCGTCCGCGACAACATCGCGTACGGCCGCACCGACGCGACCGATGAGGAGATCGTCCGCGCCGCCGTGCTGGCCGAGGCGCACGAGTTCATCCTGGCGTTGGCCGACGGCTACGACACCGTGGTGGGGGAGCGGGGGCAGAAGCTCTCCGGCGGACAGCGCCAGCGGGTGTCGATCGCGCGCGCGATCGTGAAGGACCCGGCGATCCTCATCCTGGACGAGGCGACGTCCTCGGTCGACAACGAGACCGAGGCGGCGATCCAACGCTCGCTCGAGCGTGTCGCCCGCGACCGCACGACGGTCGTGATCGCCCACCGCCTGTCGACGGTCCGCAACGCCCACCGCATCCACGTGCTCGAGGCGGGGCGCGTGGTCGAGGCCGGGACCCACGACGAGCTCATCCTCGCCGGCGGCCTCTACGCCGCGCTGTGGCGGGTCCAGACCGGCGAGGCCGTGCGCGCCGGCCACGCCTGACCTGCCCCATCCCTGTACGGACCTGGTCCGGATATACGGACCAACTCGCGACAGGGACGGCTCAGGCGTCGTCGAAGGTGGCGACGAGGTCGTCGATGGCGGCCGAGGCGTGGGCCGCGTTCTCGGCGCTGGGACGGTCGGCGTAGGCGATCAGCGCCGCCTGGAGCCGGCCCTTCTGCTCCGGCGCGTCGGGCAACGTGAGGTCGACCTTGTCCGCGCCCTGCTCGCGGTACGCCACCTCGTCGACGCCACGGTCCTCGACCTGGTACCGGTCCAGGAGCCCCGCGACCTTGGCGGCGAGCGACCGGACGTGGTCGTCCTGCGGCGCGTCGCCCGTCGAGAGCGACCGGTCCGTCTGGTACAGCGCCTGGATGAGGTCGAGGTCCGAGGCCACAGGTCGTCTCCCGGTCGGGGTCGGTCCGTTCGAGCCTAGGGGCGCAGCCTCACCCCTTGACGGGCACGCCGGCCTTCCAGACACCGGTCACGTTCTCGGGGTCGCCCAGCAGCGTGATGTCGCGCAGCGGGTCGCCGGCGACGGTGAGGACATCGGCGACCGCGCCGGCCTCGAGCACGCCGACGTGGGGCGCCTGCGCTCCGACCGTGAGCGGGGCGTTGGCGGTCGCGGTCTCGATCGCCTCCAGGGGGGTGAGGCCGAGATCGACGAGGAGCTCGAGCTCGCGGCCGTTGCGCCCCCAGCCGACGGGCAGCGCCGGTCCGCTCATGAAGATGTCGGTCCCGAGCGCGATCGTGACGCCGCGCTCGTGCGCCATCGACACCGCCGACGCGTGGGCCTCGGCGGTCGCCTCGAGCTTGCGCATCTGTGACGGCGGCACGCCCTGGTCGCGGCCGACCGCCATCAGCACGTGGATGATGAAGCGCGTCGGGACCAGGACGGTGCCCGTCTCCACCATCGCGTCGCACGCCTCCTCGTCGAGGAAGGTCCCGTGCTCGATCGACCGGCAACCGGCCTCGATGGCGGCCATGATCCCGGGCTTGCCGTGGCAGTGCGCCATGACGACGCGGTCCGCCATGCCGGCGACCTCGACCATGGCGCGCAGCTCCTGGTCGGTGAACTGCTGGTGGACGGGGTCGTCGACCTCGGAGAGCACCCCACCGGATGCGCAGATCTTGATGACCTTCGCGTTGCGACGGAGCTGCTCCCGGACCGCCTTCACGCACTCGTCGACACCGTCGGCCAGGCGCAGGGTCCCGTCGCGGCGCCCGAAGTCGTGCACCCAGTCCAGGGGCAGGTCGTGGAGGTCGCCGTGGCCGCCGGTCGTGGACAGGATCGCGCCGGGCGCGTAGATCGTGGGGCCGGGGATGGTCCCCTCGTCGATCACGCGCGCCAGGTCGACGCCGAGGCCACCCGCCTCGCGGACGCTGGTGAAGCCGGCGAGGAGCGCGTGCTCGGCGTCACGGGCGGCCCGCGCCGCCCGCACGCCGATCGGCTCCCGCGCGATGGCCGCGATGTCGGCGTTCCGCAGCCCCAGGAAGTGCCCGTGGCAGTCCCACATGCCCGGCATCACCGCCGCTGCCGTCGTGGTCTCCGCGCCCGGGGTCTCGGGCGCGTCGCCCCGCGGTCCGGCGTAGGTGACCACCCCGTCGTCGAGCACCACCGTGGCCTCGCCGACGGGGGCTCCCCGGCCGGGGATGAGGATGTCGGCGTCGATCCGCTGGGTCACGCTCCGCTCCCGGTCCGGGGGTCAGGTCGGCCAACGTACCGGTGGCGCTAGCGTGCGGGCGCGGCTGCCAGAACCCCCAGAGCCGCGCAGGAGGATCCGTGGCCGACGAGCTCGGGATCACCTTCCAGGACTCCGTGACGGAGGGCTACCAGCGGCTCGTCCGGTCATGGCCCTCGCTCCTCGCCACCGGCTTCGTCGGTGGCATCGACGTCAGCATCGGCGTGCTCGGTCTGCTGCTCGTGAACCGCCACACGGGCAACCACCTCCTCGCCTCACTGGCGTTCACCTCCGGGTTCATCGCGCTGACGCTCGCGAACTCCGAGCTCTTCACCGAGAACTTCCTCGTCCCCGTCGTCGCGGTCGCCGCGAAGAAGGGACGGATCCGCGACGTGCTGCGCCTCTGGGGCGGCACGGCGGTCACGAACCTGGTCGGCGGCTGCCTGATGGTCGCGATCATCATCGCGGCGGAGCCCGAGCTCGGCGCGACGGGGATCGAGCTCGGGAGCACGTTCATCCACCGCGGTATCGGCCTGCAGGGCTTCGCCAGCGCCATCCTCGCGGGCGTGGTCATCACGTTGATGACGTGGATGCAGCACGGCACGCGGTCGATGTTCGGCAAGATCATCGCCGCCATCGTCGCGGCGTTCCTGCTCGCGTACGGTCACCTGTCGCACGTCATCGTGGCGTCCCTCGAGGTGTTCGCCGGCATCCTGGGTGGCGCCGACTTCGGGTACGCGGACTGGGCGGGGCAGTTCGTGCAGTGGGCGGTCGGCAACGCCGTCGGTGGGCTCGGGCTGGTGACGGTGCTGCGCCTGGTGCAGGTGGGCCCGAAGCGGCTGCAGCGGGAGCAAAAGCGCGACGTCGCCGTCGAGGAGGACGAGGAGCCCGATCCGGACGCCGACCCGTCCGGCGGCCCGCAGCGCAGCGGCAGCCAGGAGAGCTCGTGACGCCTCAGGCGAGCATCGCGGCGTACCCCTCCCGGTAGGTGGGGAACCGGAGCTCGTAGCCGGACGCCCGCAGACGGGCGTTGCTGCAGCGCTTGTCGCCGCCGCGGCTGCGCGGCTCCGGGGACTCCCGGGGCGGCGGGGCGTCGAGCCGCTCGGCGAGCCACGTCAGCACCTCGCGACGCGGCGCCGGCTCGTCGTCCACGCCGACGTAGGTGGGTGCCGGCGCATCCAGCGTGAGCAGGTGCTCGAGGACGCCGGCGCAGTCGTCGCGGTGGATGCGGTTGGTGTGGACGTCGCCCGGCGGGTACGTGGCCTCGCCGGCGCGGACCTCGTCGATCAGCCGCGTCCGGTCGGGCCCGTAGATGCCGGCGAGCCGGAGCACGGTCCCGCCGGCGGCGTGAGTCCGCGCCTCGGCCTCGAGGAGGACCCGGCCGGAGAACGACGACGGCTCGGTGGCCGAGTCCTCGTCGACGACGGACCCGTCCTCCTGCCCGTAGACGGCCGTCGACGACACGAAGAGCACCCGGGCCGGCGGCGTCGGGAGCGCCCCCAACACGTGGTCGAGCCCGTCCACGTAGGCGGCCCGGTACGCGGTCTCGTCCCGCCGGCCCGGGGAGACGGCGTAGACCAGCGTGTCCATGCCTCCGGGGAGGTCGAGGGTCGCCGGGTCGGTGACGTCGCCGGCGAGGGCCCGGACGCCCTCCGGCATCCCTGAGGCCGTCCGGCGCAGACCCCAGACGTCGTGGTCGGCGGTCACGAGGCGGCGGGCGAGCTCGGAGCCGACGTACCCGCAGCCGGCGATGAGGACCCGCATCAGGCGTGGGTCTCCAGCACCGCGTCGGACAACGGGGGCCAGGCCTGCGCGGCCCACTCGTCGAAGGCGCGGTCCCCGAGCTCGGCGCAGGCGAGGCCGGCGTCGGGGTCGACCCACAGGAACGAGCCCGACTGGCCGAAGTGGCCGAACGTGGCCGGGGAGTTGCGGCTGCCCGTCCAGTGGGGCGACTTCTCCCCGCGGATCTCGAAGCCGAGCCCCCACGGGTTGGGGTCCTGGCGGCCGAACCCCGGCAGCACGCCGGACAGGTCGGGGAAGACCGGGGTGGTCGCCTCCGCGAAGAGCTCGTCGTCGAGGATCGTCGGTGCGAGCAGCTCGCGTCCCAACGCCAGGAGGTCGTCCACGCTGCCTCCACCGTCCCGCCCGGGCGAGCCGGTGATGCGGGTCGCCGTCATGCCGAGCGGTCGGCACACCTCGAGGTCGACGTGCTCGGCGAAGGGGAGGCCGACGCGGTCCGCGACGAGGTCCCCGAGGACCTCGTAGGCGGGCGTGGAGTAGACCCGTCGCTTCCCGACCGGCGACGACGGTCCACCCTCGGACGGCGGCATGCCGGACGCGTGGGCCAGCAGGTGGCGCACGGTGGAGCCGTCGGGCCCGGCCGGCTCGTCGAGGTGGACGAGGCCGTCCTGGACGGCGACGAGGGTCCCCATCGCGGTCAGGAGCTTGGTGACGCTCGCGAGGGGGAAGGGCCGGTCGGTGGGACCGTGGCGGTCGAGGGTGTCCTCCGCGTCGGTGACACCGACGGCCACGGTGTCGACGGGCCAGTCGTCGACCTTGGCGAGCACGGACATGGGCGACCTCCGGACGGGGAGCCGAGGCTAGCCAGCGCTGGCCGACGGACGGCCGGGCGTCCCGGCCGTCGCTCCCGGCGGTCTCCCTCCTTCCGGCCGTGCCGCCGTGCGCGCGGCCCCCTCGGTCCGGGCACGGTGTCCCGGACCCCACGCTTCCGGCCCCGACCCCAGGACCCCGCTCGATGGACACGTCCCGCATCCCCCGCCCGCCGGTGGTCGTCCGCGACGCGGACGCCAAGACCCTGCTCACCGTGTACCTCCAGGACCACCACGCCGGCTCGGTCGGGGGCCTGGAGCTCGCCAAGCGGTGCGCGAAGAGCAACCCCGAGGAGCCACTCGGGGGGTTCCTCCGGGCGTTCATCGCGGGCCTGCAGATCAGCCAGGACATGCTCGAGAAGGTCATGGCCCACCACGACATCGTCCCGTCGCCGGTGAAGAGCCCGATGGCGCTGGTCGCCGAGCGTGTCGGGCGGGTGAAGCTCAACGGCCAGCTCGTGGGCTACTCGCCGCTGAGTCGACTGGTCGAGCTCGAGGCGCTGTCCGCCGGTGTCGAGACGCAGCACAACCTGTGGCGGACCCTGAGGGCCCTCCCCGCTGGCTCGCTGCCCCCGGACGTCGACGCCGACGAGCGCGTCGCGCGGACGCAGAAGCAGCGGGAGGAGCTCGAGGAGCACCGCGCCGCTGCGGCGCGCATCGCCTTCGGGTCCCTCGGTGCCTCCACCCCGGCCGGCTCGTCCGGCTGACCCGTCACGGTCTCCCGGCGACCCCGCGGGCGTCCGGGTGGTGCGAGGGCTCGACCTCGACGCCCTCGACGCCGTAGAGGTGGCAGGCGCAACGGTGCTCCTCGCCGGTGCACGCCTGCAGCGTCGGGTCCACCCGGTCGCAGGGCTCGAACACCTCGGGACAGCGGGTGCGGAAGTTGCAGCCGGAGGGCGGGTCCTGCGGCGTGGGGAGCTCGCCGTGCAGGAGGATCCGCTGGCGCCCGCGTTCACGACCCGGGTGGGGGACCGGGATCGCCGACAGGAGCGCCCGGGTGTACGGGTGCGAGGGTTCGTCGTAGACCGCACGTCGGTCGGCGACCTCGACGATCCGACCGAGGTACATGACCGCGATGCGGTCGCTGATGTGCTGCACGGCGGCGAGGTCGTGGGCGATGAAGAGGTAGGTGAGGTCGAGCTCGCGCTGCAGTTCGCGGAGGAGGTTCATGACCTGTGCCTGGATCGACACGTCGAGCGCCGCGATCGGCTCGTCGCAGACGATGAAGTCGGGCTCGACGGCGAGGGCGCGGGCGATCCCGACGCGCTGACGCTGCCCGCCGGAGAACTCGTGCGGGTAGCGCGAGGCGTAGTCGGGGTTGAGCCCGACGGTCTCGAGCAGCTCGGCGACGCGCTGATCGCGACGGTCCCCGTGCAGGCCGTGGATCCGGAGCGCCTCCTCGACGCTCGCGCCGATCGACATCCGCGGATCGAGCGAGGCGTAGGGGTCCTGGAAGATCATCGCCATCCGCCGGCGGAGCGACCGGAGCTCGCCACGGCCGAGCGAGCCGACGTCGGTGCCGTCGAAGACGACGCGGCCCCCGGTCGGCTCGACCAGCCGGAGGAGCGCCAGTCCGGTGGTCGTCTTGCCGCACCCCGACTCCCCGACGAGCCCGAGCGTCTCGCCCCGTCGCACCTGGAAGGACACCCCGTCGACCGCCTTCACCGATCCGACGCGCCGACGGAGCACCCCGTTGCCGTGGACGGGGAAGTGGACCTGGAGGTCCTGGACGTCGACGAGGACGTCGTCGCGTCCGCTGCCCGCGGCCCCGGGGTCCGTGGCGTTCGTCACGGCGCTCATCGGTCCCCCTCGCTCGCCTCGGCGGGGAGCGGGTCCCCGGCGTTGGGCGGCGCCTCGGCGACCTGCGACGACGTCGAGGCCGCCTCGCGCACGTCCGCGGGCACCTCGTAGAAGCTCCGCACCCGGTGCCCGTCGCCGGCGTCGTCCGCGTCCCGCAGCGGGGGGTGTTCGTCGCGGCAGCGGTCGTCGTCACGGAACTCGCAGCGGGGGTGGAAGGCGCAGCCGGGTGGCATGGCCGTCGGGTCCGGGGGGAGCCCGTGGATCGTCGTCAGCTCGCCCGGCTCGTCGGCGCCGAGGACCGGCAGGGAGCCGAGGAGACCGACGGTGTACGGGTGGCGGGGCGAGCCGTAGAGGTCGTCGACGTCCGCCTCCTCCACGATCTCGCCGGCGTACATCACCATCACCCGGTCGGCGATGCCGGCGACGACGCCGAGGTCGTGGGTGATCCACACCACCGCGAGCCCGAGCTCCTCCTGCAGCCGTTCGACGAGGTCGACGATCTGGGCCTGGGTGGTGACGTCCAGCGCGGTCGTGGCCTCGTCGGCGATGAGGACCTTCGGCTCGCAGGACAGCCCGATGGCGATGACGACCCGTTGCCGCATCCCGCCGGAGAACTGGTGCGGGTAGGCGTCGAGCCGGTTGGCGGCGTCCGGGATCCCGACGAGCGACAGCAGCTCGACGGCACGGTCGCGCGCCGCCGAGGCGGACAGACCCAGGTGGTGGCGCATCCCCTCGGTCAGCTGGCGGCCGATGGGGTGGACCGGGTTCAGCGAGGTCATCGGGTCCTGGAACACGAACCCGATGTCGTTGCCGCGGATGGAGCGCAGCTCGGCCTCGGACATCGCGACCAGTTCGCGGCCACCGAAGTGGACCTCGCCGTCGATGCGTCCGGGCGGCATCGGGATGAGCTTGGTGAGTGCCAGGGTGGAGACCGACTTCCCGCTCCCGGACTCGCCGACGAGCGCGAGCGTCTCGCCGGCGTGGAGGTCGTAGCTGACGCCACGGACGACGTGGGCGACGCCGCGCTTCGAGCCGAACCGGACGTGGAGGTCGCGGACGGACAGGACGGGGTCGCTCACGCGTCCACCCCCTGTCCCCGCGACTCGATGATCGAGCGCTGCTTCGGGTCGAGGGCGTCGCGGAGCCCGTCGCCGACGACGTTGAAGGCCATGACCGTGAGGAAGATGGCGAGCCCCGGGAACAACCCCATCCACCAGGCGAGGTCGATGACGCCACGACCCTCCTGCAGCATCAGGCCCCACGCGGGCGTGGGGGGCTGGACGCCGACGCCGAGGAAGGACAGCGCCGCCTCGGTGAGGATGGCGAAGGCGAACGACAGCGACGTCTGGACGATGATCGGCGCCGCGACGTTCGGCAGGATGTGGCGCAGCACGATGCGGACGTCGCTGGCGCCGAGCGAGCGGACGGCCCGGACGAAGACCTCCTCGCGGACGGACAGGACCGACCCGCGCACGACGCGGGCGAAGATCGGCGTGAACGCGACCCCGATGGCGATCATGGCGTTGGTGATGCTGGGGCCGAGCACCGCCACGATGGCGATCGCGAGCAGCACGATCGGGAAGGCGAAGAGCACGTCCATGGAGCGCATCAGGACCGCGTCCAGCCAGCCACCGCGGTAGCCGGCGACGAGCCCCAGCAGGGTGCCGGCGACGAGCGAGATCCCGACCGAGACGGCGCCGACCTGGAGCGACGTCCGGGCGCCGATCAGCACCCGCGAGAACACGTCCCGGCCGAGGTTGTCGGTGCCGAAGGGATGGTCGAGGCTCGGAGCGGCGTAGAACTCGAAGCCCTGGGCGTTGGCCCCGTGCGGTGCCAGCAGCTCGCCGAGGAGCGCGGCGACGACGAGCAGCCCGAGGACCACGAGGCCGAAGAGGGCCATCCGGTTCGACACCAGGATCGACCACGTCTGCCGCCACTGCGAGCGGTGCTCGTCCACGACCGGCCGGTCGTCCGCCGTCGCTTCGGTCGCGCTCACGAGTACGAGATGCGGGGATCGAGTCGGGCGTAGAGGAGGTCGACGAGGAGGTTGATGACGAGGAACGCCGCCGCGATCACCAGCACGGCGCCCTGCATGACCGGGTAGTCCCGGTTCACGACGGCGTCGAGGGCGAGCCGCCCGAGTCCGGGCCAGGCGAAGACCACCTCGACGACCACGATGCCGCCGAGCAGCGTCGCCAGCTGGAGGCCGGTCACCGTGACGATGGGGATCCAGGCGTTGCGGAGCACGTGCTCCCGCAGGATCCGGCCCTCGGGCAGCCCCTTCGCCCGGGCCAGGCGGACGTGCTCGGCGTTCAGCGACTCGAGCACCGACGAGCGCGTGAACCGGGTGAGGATCGCGCCGGTGACCACGCCGATCGTGACCGCGGGCATGGTGACGCGGCGGAGGAACTCCGTCGGGTCCTCCAGCGGGGAGACGTACCCCGACGGTGGGAGCCAGCCCAGCCACAGCGAGAACACCAGGATCAGCATGATCCCGTACCAGAAGTCCGGGATCGAGACGCCGATCTGGCTGAGCGCCGTCGCCACGTAGTCGATCGGCTTGCCCTGGCGGATCGCCGAGACGATCCCCGCGGGCAGGGCGATCGCGAGCGCCACCAGCAGCGACGCGCCGGCGAGCAACGCCGTCGCCGGGACGCGCGCCATGATCACGTCGCTCACCGAGCGGCCGCTGCGGAAGCTCACGCCCAGGTCGCCGGTCAGCACGCCTCCGAGCCACTGGGCGTACTGGACGAGCACCGGTCGGTCGAGGCCCGCGCGGGCCCGCAGTGCCTCGTAGGCCTCCTGGTCGAAGCGCGTCCCGAGAGCCGTCCGGACGGGGTCGCCGGGCACGAGGTGCATGAGCGAGAAGACGACCACCGACACCCCGAGGAGCGCCAGCAGCGACTGGGCGACCCGCCGGACGACGTACCCGGTCACGACCCGAGCGACGTCTCGACGAAGCGGACGGCGTTGTCGGGCCTGGTCTCGTAGCCGCTCACCTGCGGCGACCACGCGTTGATGATGTCGGGGTTGTAGAAGTAGATGTAGCTCGCGTCGTCGACGATCAGCTCGGCGACCTGGTCGTACAGGCCCTTCCTCGTGTCCTGGTCGGTCTCGCGGCGGGCCTCCTCGAGCAGCTCGTCGACCTCGGGGTTGGCGTAGCCGTGGAAGTTGAACCCACCCTCGCTGTGGTGCTGGGCGTAGTAGAAGTCGTCGGGATCGATGTTGCCGAGCCACCCGAGCATGAAGCTGTCGAAGTTGCCCTCGCCCTGCTCGGCGAGCCAGGTCGAGAAGTCCAGGGTGCGGATCTCGACCTGGATGCCGACCTCGCTCAGCTGCGAGGCGATGGCCTGGGCGGCCTGGACGGTCTCGGGGAACTCGTTGGTGACCATCAGGTCCATCGAGAAGCCGTCACCCTGGCCGGCGTCGTCGAGCAGCTGCTGGGCCTGGTCGACGTCCTGGCCGAAGGGCGCGTACTCGTGGTACCAGAAGCTCGTCTCGGGGATCGCCGTCTCGTTCGGCGTCGCCGCGTCGAGCTTGGCGGCCCGCGCGATCTGCGCCGGGTCGAGCGCGAAGGCGATCGCGCGTCGCACGTTCACGTCGGAGAACGGCTCCCGCGCGATGTTGGTGGCCATGTACCAGTAGTCGTTGCCGGCGACCCGGCCCACCTCGACGTCGTCGCTGCCCTCGAGCTGGTCGAGCCGCTCCGGCGCGACCGTGTCGATCCAGTCGACGTCGCCCGACTGGAGGTTGGTGAGCTTCACCGACTCCTCGGGGATGAAGCGGAAGTCGACGCCGTCCAGCAGCGGCAGGCCGTCCTGCCAGTAGCCGTCGAAGGCCGCGAGCTCGATGCCCTGCGCGGGCTCGAAGGACTCGAGCGTGAACGGCCCCGTGCCGTTGGCCTCCTGCTCGAAGTCGAAGCCGCCCTCGATGTCGTCGCTGTCGAGGATCGCCATGCCCTTGAAGGCGCCGATCTGGGTGAGCAGGTTGGGCGTCGGTCGCGTCAGCGCGATCTCGACCGTGCGGTCGTCCGGAGCCCGGATCTCCTCGATGGACGCGAACCGGTAGGCGTTGTTGAGCTCCTCCTCGATGATCCGGTCGTAGCTCGCCTTGACGTCCTCGGCGGTCAGCTCCGCTCCGTTGTGGAAGGTGACGCCGTCGCGGAGCGTGAACGTCCAGGTGAGCAGGTCGTCCGAGGTCTCCCAGTCCTCGGCCAGCGCCGGTTCCATCTGGAGGTCGGCGCCGGGTTGCACCAGCGTGTCGTAGACGTTCTCGAGCACCTTGAACGCGAAGGACGAGGACGTCTTGTGCGGGTCGAGCATGTCGGGCTCGCCCCCGAGTGCGGCCACCAGCGTCCCGCCCTCCGCCGCGTCCCCACCGTCGTCACCGGCGGTCTCGCCGGGCGACGCGCCCGTGGTGGCGGTGTCGTCGGCCGCGTCGCCGAGCTCGACGTCCTCACCTCCGTCCCCGCAGGCGCCGGCGACGAGCGCGATCGCAGTGAACAGGGCGGCGGTGGAACGGAGCCTCATGGGACGTCCTCGGTGTGGCGTTGCTCCTCGTGTGTCGCCGGCTGGCGACGCCCGGGTCCGACCCGGTCCGGACCGACCCTAGGTGTCCCGCCGCGTCCGGGCCACCCTCCTCCCGGCGGGGAGGGCGTGCCCGGACGCGGGGCCGGACAGGAGAGCGCCCGCACGCCGTCGAACACCTCCGGTGGTCCGCCGCCGCCCACCGAGAGGTCCGCACGTGCATCGCCGACGTCGTGTCGCGCCCGTCCTGGCGATCGCGCTCCTGTGTGCCGCTGCGGCCACGGCTCCCGGGGACGGGCCCGCCCCGCCTGCGGGGCTGAGCGAGCCGGTCTACACCGACGAGGTCACCGAGCGGGTGGAGGTCGAGACGCCCTACGGCACGATCCGGGGCGACGTGCGGCGACCCGTCGTGCCCGAGGGCGTCGAGGTGCCGGTGATCCTGACGTACACCCCGTACTCGGTGCTCTACGCCTCGCTCGCGCCGACCCGGACCTCCCGCGCGGACGACGCCACCGGTGACTTCTTCGTCCCGCGCGGGTACGCCCGTGCCGTGTTCGACGTCGTGGGCACCTACGGGTCCGGCGGGTGCACCGACGTCGGTGGTCTGGGGGAGCGCGAGACCGCCGCCGCCGTCGTGGACCACCTGGGGGCGCAGCCGTGGAGCAACGGCCGGGTCGGGATGATCGGGGCGTCCTACGACGGCACCACGGCGATCGCCGCCGCCGTCGAGGCGCCCGCGCACCTCGTCACGGTCGTGCCGCAGGTCGCCATCGACCGGTGGTACGACTACCTGTTCAACGACGGCGTGCGGATGAGCTTCGAGGACAACGCGACGGGCCTCGCCGACCCGCCGCTGAACAGCCCCGCGGACTACGACACCGTCTACGGCGTGGTCCCGCCCTACCCCGACCTCGCCGGCGACCCGGCGGGCGTCGCGGCCGTCCTCGCCGACCACCTCCAGCCCTGCGACCGCGTCGAGAACCAGCAGCGCGGGTACGGACCCGATCCGGTCTACGACGACTTCTGGCTCGAGCGCGACTACCGCCGGCTCGCGCGGCAGGTCGAGGCTTCCGTCCTCCTCGAGGGCGCGTGGCTGGACGACAACGTCAAGCACTGGGCCTCGACCCGGTTCTTCGAGGCGCTGCCCGACGAGACCGCGGAGGGTCTGCCGTTCCCGAAGCAGCTCGTCATCGGCCAGTGGAGCCACTCGACGTCCCGGTTCGCCGACGCCCAGGAGCTCCGGCACGCGTGGTTCGACCACTTCCTGCTGGGACTCGACACCGGCGTGCTGGACCAGGCACCGGTGCAGACCGAGGCCAACGACGGGTTCCGCCGCGAGGAGGCCACCTGGCCCCCTGCGTCGGCCGTCGAGGAGGTCCACGTCCTGTCGACCGAGCCCCCCGGCCCGGGCGTGCTCGGATCCGACGGGGCGGCCGCCTCGTGGATCGACGTCGCACCCTTCCAGCTCGAGCAGCAGCTCGTGTCCGGCCACTGTGCCTGCGTCCGCTTCGACGGCCCAGCGGTCGACGAGGCCGTGCGCATCGCCGGTTCGCCCCGTCTCGAGCTGACCGCGACGACCGACGCCGCCTCCACGCACGTCACGCCCGTCCTCCTCGACGTCGCGCCCGACGGGAGGGCGCGACCCTTCTCCCGCGGACTGTTCAACAGCAACCACCGCCACGGGCTGGACGTGGTCGAGCCGCTCGTGCCGGGGGAGCCATGGTCGGCCACGATCGAGCTGTGGGACGTCGACCACGTGCTCGCGCCCGGTCACCGTCTCGCGCTGGTCCTCGCCTCGGCGAACGCCACGTGGGGGATCGCCGACGAGACGCGCGCCACCACGACGCTCGATCTCACCGCGACCCGGTTCGTCCTGCCCGTCGCCGCCCTCGACTGACCCTCCCGGGGAGGTCGGCGATCCCGGCGGTTTTCCCGCACGCGCCGGCCCCGTGGGAGTAGCGTTCGCGGGTCCCCGCCGTGGGGATGTCCGAGCGGGGTTCGGACCGGGGTGACGAAGGGGTTCAGGATGCGTGCACGCGTGCGCGCGACCGTGCTGACGGTCGCGCTTCTGGGGCAGGGAGCCGTCGCGCTCCCCGCCGCCGCCGAGGGACACCCACGGGTGGAGGTCGTGGCCGATGGGCTCGACAACCCCCGTGGCATCACCGTCGCGGACGACGGGACCGTCTACGTCGCCCAGGCCGGTTCGGGGGGAGACGACTACTGCCACACGGTCGAGGAGGGGGACGAGCAGTTCGAGCTCTGCTTCGGGACGACGGGCAGCATCGCCGCCGTGTCCGACGGGCAGCTGACCACCGTCGTCGACCAGCTCCCGTCCTACCTCTTCGGTGAGGGCGAGGCGATCGGGGCTTCCGACGTGTCGCTGGCGCCGGACGGCTCCCTCTACCTGTCGCTCGGCCTCGGGGGCTACGCCGGGCTGCGCGACGAGATCGCCCAGGAGTTCCCACCGGCGGCGATGTTCGGCACCGTCCAGCACCTCGCCGGCGGCGAGCTCGGCATGGTCGCCGACCTCTCGGCCTGGGAAGAGGCGAACGATCCCAGCGCGGGTCAGCCGAGCACCGAGGGCGAGGGCGGCGCACCGAGCAACGACAGCAACCCGAACAGCGTGCTGGCGACCGCGGCGGGCGGACTGTTCGCCGCCGACGCGGGGGGCAACACCGTGCTGGAGATCGACCCGGCGACCGGGGACATCCAGCTCCGTGCCTTCCTCGAGGACCGGTTCGTCGACGCCCCGCCGTTCATGGGCGCTCCCGAGGGGACCCAGATCCCCATGCAGGCGGTGCCCACCTCGCTCGCCGAGGACCCCGACGGTGAGGTCGCCTTCGGGCAGCTGACCGGGTTCCCGTTCCCGGTGGGCGGCGCGCACGTCTACGGCTTCGGCGCCGACGAGACCCCGGAGACGATCGCGGAGGGGTTCACCAACGTCATGGACGTGACCTACCTCGACGGTGAGCTCTACGTCCTCGAGATCGCGCACGACAGCCTGCTCGCCGGTCCCACCGGCGCGCTGGTGCGCGTGCGGTCGGACGGCACCCGCATCGCGCTCCTGCGCGACGTGTTGTTCGCTCCCGGCGGCGTCGCCGCCGGCCCGGACGGCATGCTCTACATCACCAACAACAGCATCGGGGAGCCCGGAGCCGGCGAGATCCTGCGGTTCGACCCGTCGCTCGCGGCGGACCCGGCGACCCAGTCGGCGTGTCCACCGCTCGACGTCCCCGGCACGGACCTGACGGGCATCACCGACACCGCCCACGAGGAGGCCATCACCTGCACCGTCTGGCACGGGCTCTTCGGCGGGTTCCCGGACGGCAGCTTCGCCCCGGCGGGGGACATCAGCCGCGGGCAGCTGGCGTCGACGGTGGCCCGGATGGTCCGCGCCACCGGGACCGAGTTGCCGGATGGCGGAGGCGGTCGCTTCTCCGACGTGGACGGCACCGCCCACGACGATGCCATCAACGACCTCGCTGCGGCGGGTCTCGTCGAGGGGTTCGAGGACGGCAGCTACCGACCCAACACGTCGGTCACTCGTGCGCAGTCCGTGAGCGTGCTGGTGCGGGCGTACGAGTTCGTGACGGGCGAGGAGCTCCCACCCGGGCCTGACGCCTTCGACGACGACGACGGTGCCCACGAGGGCAACATCAACGCTGCGGCGGGGATGGGTTGGGTCGCGGGCACCTCGCCGCGGACGTTCTCGCCGGGCGCGGACGTCTCGCGCGGGCAGATGGCCTCGGTCCTGGCGCGTATCGCGAGCGACCTCGTCGACGAGGGACACCTGCAACTGCCCGCCTGAGCTCGGTCGAGCCATCCGCCCCGCCCGCGCCGTCCCGAGACGGCGCGGGCGGGGCCTTGGTCGGAGGTCCCGCGAGATGTCACGTCCGTCGTCCTCGCCGCGCCGAGCCGCGGTGCTCGTCGCGGTCCTGTCCACCCTGCTCGTGGTGCAGGTCGGCCCGAGCGCCGGCGCGGACCGGTCGGTCGCCGTCGGGCAGGGCGGCGACCGGTTCACGCCGGCGACGGTCGAGATCGTCGCCGGCGACACCGTGGTGTGGACGAACCACGGCGGGTACCACAACGTGCACGGCGATGGGTTCTCCAACGCCGTGAGTGACGCGGCCTGGACCTTCCGGCACACGTTCACCAGCTCCGGGACCTTCGGCTACGTCTGCGACGTCCACCCCAACATGCGCGGCACGGTCGTGGTCTCGGAGGCGCCGGCACCGCCACCGGCCGAGACCGAACCGGCCCCACCCGAGCCGACCCCGGAGCCGGCGCCGGAGCCGTCCTCGGAGCCCACGGCCGAGGAGCCCACCACGACGGCACCGCGTCCGGAGCCGGGAGCGACCGCGACGGCGGAGCCCCGACCCACCACGGGCGACGCGGACGCGACGTCGGACCCCGCATCACCGCGCCCCACCGCGGAGCCCACGGGTGGTACGACGAGCGGCGGTGATGCGGCCGCCGCCCCGCCGTCGCCGGACACGCGCGTCTCGGAGACGCCGCGACCGTCCGCCACGCCACGGATCGCGGCGCCCGCGTCGGACGCGGGCGGTGGCGGTCGCGGCGCCGCGGTGGCCGCTGCGGTGGGGGCGGCGCTCCTGCTCGCCGCCGCGGGTGGCGTGTGGGTTGCCCGGTCACGTCGTCCGTGATCGTGGCTGGGCCCCCACCCTGGGCGCGGGCCGGACCTCGTGGCGGCGCCGCTCAGGGCTTGCGGGCGACGAGGTGGCCCATGGTCGCGACCATGCGGACACGACCGCTGGCCGGGTCACGGTGCTGCTGGGCGATGTCGTGGAGCGTCGCGCGGAACGCCTCCGGACCGGAGTGCTCGATGGCACCGAACGCGGCCCCGGGAGCCTCCAGACCGAGGCAGGCGTCCTCCACGGTCCGGTAGAGGCCGACGACGTCGTGCTCGCCGCGCTCGAGGACGTCGAGCCCGGCGGACACGGCCAACGCCTCGGAGACGCCGGGGTCGCTCAGGCGGAGCGCGCTCGACGGCTCCCCGGTCGGAGGGCTGTGCGCTGCGATCGCGTCGAAGTACGGCTGGTAGTCATGGGGATCGCTCCAGAACGCCATCGCGAAGCGGCCCCCCGGGCGGAGGACCCGGGCCACCTCAGCGAGCGCCTGTTCGCTGCCGTACTGGACGCCGTTGGTGCTCGTGACGACGTCGAAGGTCGCGTCGTCGTAGGGCAGCGCCGCCGTGTCACCGGCCGTCAGCGAGGCACCGGGTGCTCGCTCGGCCGCCACCGCGAGCAGTCCTTCCGATGCATCGATGCCGGAGCAGACGGCCCCCCGCGCCTCGGCTCGCTGGAGCGCCATCCCGGAACCGCACGCCAGGTCGAGCAGGTGCACGCCGTCCCCGACCCCGGTCAGCTGGTGGAGCACGTCGAAGGAGTTCGCGTTGAGCTGCTCCTGCAGGAGGGCCCAATCCCACGCGCGCCTGCCCCATGCCTGTCCTGCGGTTCGCCATCCCATCGGTCTCTCCGTGTCGTTGGTCTGCGGTGCTGACCTCCGCACGATGGGCCTAAGGGGGGCATGGGCGCATCGGGAGGATGCCGTAGATCCGACCTCCGACGTCCGTCAGAGGTGCGTGTCCAGCCCGAGCCGGTGGGCGACCGCGGCCGCCTCGCCGCGGTTCGGCACGCCGAGCTTCGCGAGGATGTTCGACACGTGCACGCTCGCGGTCTTCTCGGCGATGAACAGTCGTTCCGCGATGCCGCGGTTGGTCATGCCGTCGGCCACGAGCTCGAGGACCTCCCGTTCGCGGGGGGTGAGCCCGAACTCGTCGTCCCCCGCGGTGACGATGCCGGGCAGCACGACCCGGGCCCGCCGCGCCAGTGCCTCGAGCCGGTCGCGGACGGCTCCGGCCCCGAGCTCCGTCGCGCGGACGTGTGCCGACCGCAGCACCTCGGTGGCCTCGTCGCGGCGGTCCCGCGCGAGGAGCGCCTCAGCGAGTCGCCAGCCGGCGTACACGACCACGGCGGCGTGCCCATGCTCGTCGAGCCAGGCTGCGGCTTGCCGCCATGCCTCGGGGTCGGGATCGCCGGCGAGGCGGGTGCGTTCGGCCTCGACCTGCAGGAGGAGTCCACGCAGGCGCTCCGACCACATGCTCCCGGGGTCGTCCTCCTCGGTGAGCGCGTCGCGCAGCACTCCGACGAGACGCGCGACCCGGTGGTGGGCATCCTGCTCGGCAGAGGCGTCGCCCTGCACCCTGGCGTTGCCGGCGAGGTCGGCCTCCGCCCACGCCGCGAGCGGCACCACCAGGTCCATCCACACGGGGCGATCGGGGAGCTCCATGACACGGTCGGCTGTCCGCCGGGCATCCTCGGAGCGGCCCTCCCACAGAGCCAGCGACGCCTCGGCCTCGGCGATCGGGATGAGGAAGTGCGCGTCGGCGACGTCCTCGCCGAGGGTGTCCTGTCCCCGCAGGAGGGCGTGGGCCTCGTCGAAGCGGCCCTGCCCGATCCGGATCCGACCGACGGTGAGGGCGGCGTGAGCACCCGCAGCCCCGCCGAACGCGCGGGGACGCAGCAGGTCGATGTGGCGGTCGGCTTCGTCCCAGCGGCCCCGGAAATGCAGGTCGTCCACGAGGTTGAGCCGCAGGAAGTCCGTCGCAGGTCCGACGAGGCCACGGTCCTCGGCCCACCGGAGGCCCTCCTCGGAGACCGCGATCGCCTCGTCCCAGAGTCGGCTCTCCTCCACGGTCGCCGATCCGCCACCGCGCGCCGCCGCGGCGGAGAGCACGTGGCCGAGGTTGATGTAGCCGCGGAGCACGTCCCCGACACCTCCCACGTCGGTGGCGAGACGCAGCGACTCGCGCAGCAGCGCGACCCCCGCCTCGAGGTCCTGCGCGGCCGCGAGTGAGGTGCCGAGGGAGTTCAGCGCCTGGCTCTCCTCCAGGACCGCGCCGACGGCCCGGGCGACCGCGACGGCTTCGCGGCTGGGACCGATGGCGTCCTCGTGCCGGCCCCCGAGCATCAGCAGCCGTCCCCACAGGGCGAGCGCGTAGGCCCGGTCACGGGAGGGCTCTGCCGGCATCGCCGCGAGCGCCGCTTCGGACACCGCCAGCGCCTCCGCGCCCTCACCGGCGAACCAGAGCAGCTGAGCGAGCCTGGCGAGCTGACCGGCGCTGACCTCGGCGGACACGCCGTCGCGCGCCGCCGCGATGGCCTCGCGCTGGTGGGCGAGGGCGCGACGCGCATCGCCAGCCAGGTTGCAGGCCCGCGCTGCTCGGCCCAGGACATCGTGTCGCGGGGCCGTCGCCGTGCGCGCCTCCTCGGGGACCCGGTCCCACAGCTCGAGCACGCGTTCGTAGTGGTGTCTCGCCTCGGCGAACGCGTACTGGCCCAGGGCCGTCTCGGCGGCGGCGAACGAGTGCGTGAACGCCAGCTCGAGTTCGTGCGCGGCGTACCAGTGGTGGGCCAGTTCGGCGTGGACGCCGTCCGACCCGGCCGCGGCCAGGTCCGGGTCGCGCGTCAGCGCGGCCGCGAACGCGGCGTGGAGCCCGGTGCGTTCGCCGGGGAGGAGCTCCTCGTGGACCGCCTCCTGCAGCAACGCATGCCGGAAGCGGTAGCCGCGGCCGTCCTCGGTCGCGACGAGCACCTGGTGGGCCACCGCCTCGCGCAGGCCGTCCCGGAGCTCGGCGGCCGGCAGCCCAGCGACCTCCTCGAGCAGGCGGTGATCGACGCTCCGCGCTGCCGCCGCGGCGATCCGGAGCACCTCCTGGGCGGTCTCGGGCAACGGCGCGAGCCGGCTGGCCAGGATGTCGCGGAGGGTGGCCGGCAGCGGCCCACCCGATCGTTCCGTGGCGGCGAGGAGCTCCTCCGCGTAGAAGGCGTTCCCCTCGGAGCGGTCGGCGATGACCTCGACGAGGTCCGTCTCCGGATCCCGCCCGAGGATCGCGGTCAGCTGCTCGACGAGCTCGCCCCGGTCGAACGGGACCACGTCCAGACGATCAACGGAGGGCAGCCGGGACAACTCGGCGAGCACGGGGCCGAGGTGGTGGCGACGGTGGAGCTCATCGGTGCGGTAGGTGGCGACGACGAGGACCCGGGCGTCGCCGAGGTTGCGGGCGAGGAACACCACGACGTCGAGGGTCGAACGGTCCGCCCAGTGGAGGTCCTCGATCGCCAGCACCACGGGACGCTCCCGCCCGAGCGCTTCGAGCGTCGACAGGATGGCTTCGAACAGCCGCGACTGGCTGGCCGGTTCGCCGCCGTCCGGTGGCGGGTCCGCACCCGTCCCCGGCAGGAGCCGTGCCAGGTCACGGCGGGGTCCGGCGGGCAGCGTCCGCACCCGATCCGCGCCGAGCGCCGGGGCGAGCTCACGGAAGGCCTCGACGACGGGCGCGTACGGCAGGGCCGCCTCGCCGAGGTCGATGCACCCGCCGGACAGCACGAGCGCATCCCGTACCGAGGCGATGAACTCCGCCAGGAGCCGGGTCTTGCCGACCCCCGCGTCGCCGCCGACGAGGACGATCGAGGGCTCGCCGCCGGCGGCCCGTGCCCGGGAACCCTCCAGCCGCGACATCTCCGCGCTGCGGCCGACGAAGGTCGGGGAGATCGTCCGGGCCGGCATGGCCCGCAGCATGCCACCCCCTGCGTCGGAGCTGCGACGGTTCCGGGTCACGCGCGACTGAACGTGGTCAGCAGCGCCCAGACCTGCCCCAGCGACGCCCGCGCCCGCCCGGAGGTGCCCGGGACGTGCCTGACGCGCCGCGCCGGAGCGTGCCTGCGGCGCAGCTCCGCACGGCGGCGGAGCTCCTCGGCCTGGTGGCTGGCGATCTGCTGGCTGATGACGGGGTGCATCGCGTCCTCCGGTGTCGTGGGTGGGTACGGCCCACGATGACCGTGAGGCGAGGCCCCGCGCATCGGGCAGACGCCCTAGATCAGCCCGCTGCACCTCGGTGCTCCCGTAAGGCTGCGCGACGCACGGCTGCTGGTGGCCGAGTCCAGCTATCGCGCACGGTCGGTCGGTGCGAGCGGGGGGATTTGAACCCCCAAGGGCCGAAGCCCACTGGGACCTAAACCCAGCGCGTCTGCCAGTTCCGCCACGCTCGCGCGCCGGC
>JAHWJY010000099.1 GCA_019348135.1 Actinomycetota bacterium | reverse complement strand
GCGACCGCCGACCGCTGGTCGGCCGTCGTCGATCACCCCGACGGGCGCCTGCGACCGCCCGTCCCTCATCCGTAGCGCGAGGATGGGGGACGCGTTGCGGTCGTCGAGAAGCAGAGATGGGATGTCGCCGCCCTCGATGGCGCGGTAGGTGCGGGACGACCCCGCCCGTGACGCCTCCAACCTCAACGCCCGCATCCGCGCGGCGAGCTCCCGATCGTCAAGACCCCCGAGGCGTTCCAGCTCGGGTCCGCCCCGCTCGACGCCACCGACAGCCAGCTGCTGTTCCGGTTCATCGCCGCCGACTACGACGCCGCGCCCCCGGCATGCGGCCGACGTCCCCGATCCCGGAGTCGGCCACCGGTCCGAGGAGTACGGTTCCGCGACCGTAGAGGAGCGTCTGGTGGGCCCGTCGGCGGAGGTGCCGGGATGTGCTCCCGGATGGCTCGGACGGGGCCGGCATGGCTGAGTCGCGGCGTCCCCGGGCCGGCCGGGTCATCAGCCCGCGGTTCGTGGGGCGTGCGGGAGAGCTCGCTGCTCTGCGCGCCGCGGCGAGGGACGCGATCGGAGGGCGATCGTCGACCGCGCTGGTGGAAGGTGGCGCGGGATCGGGGAAGTCGCGGCTGGTCGCCGAGGTCGCGCGCGTGGCGGCCGAGGACGGTGCCGTCGTCGTCGTCGGTTCGTGCGTCGACCTCGGCGGATCGCCACTGCCGTACGCGGCGGTCGCCGACGTGCTCCGGGGACTCCACCGCCAGTTCGGATCCGACGTCCTGGCCGATCGCGTCGGACCGTGGGCGCGCGACCTCTCCGCTCTCCTGCCCGTTCTCGGACCCCCGTCCTCGGTGGCGGTCGATACCCCCGCTTCCGGGCAAGCCCGGCTACTGAACGCGACACGCCATCTGCTCGAGAGCTGCAGCGAGCTGGCCGCTCTGGTGGTCGTCGTCGAGGACCTGCACTGGGCTGATGCGGCGACGCGCGACGTCGTCAGCTACCTGGCACGCACCCTGCGGGACGTCGCGGTACTGACGATCGTCACCGTCCGTACGGAGCCGCTCCCCTGGGACCGGACGATCTGGGAGATGGTGGGTGAACTGCGGCAGTCGCCAGGTGTGCTCCACCTGGCCTTGCCAGGGCTGACGGACGCGGACGTCCGCGACCAGGTCGAAGCCATCCTCGGACGACCCGCGGACGGGCCGATGCTCGGCCGGATCGTCGAGCGAGCGGACGGCAACCCGCTCTTCGTGGAGGAGCTGGTGGCGTCCGGCGGCGTCGAAGACGGACTCTCGCCCGTCCTGCGCGATGTCCTCCGGCGGCGCATCGAGCGGCTCTCGCCGGCATGTCGTTCCCTGGTCGCCGCCGCAGCGGTCATCGGACGCCGCAGCGACGAACGTCTGCTCGGCGCGATCGTCGGACTCGACGAGGACCGCTTCGGCGCGGCGCTACGCGAGGCCCTGGACGCCGGCGTGCTCGTCAAGGACCCAGGGGGCGCGAGCTACACGACCCGTCACGCGCTCCTGCAGGAAGCGGTCTACGACGAGTTGCTGCCCCACGAGCGCCGCATGCTGCACGGTCGTGCTGCCGCCGTGCTCGCCCCGTCGCCGGCGATCCGTGGGAGTGCGCGGGCGCGCCGACTCGGAGAGGCAGCACATCACCTGCGCCGCAGCGGCGACGACGACGCCGCGCTGCTGGCGTTCGTGGATGCGGGCACTTCGGCCGAAGGCGTCTTCGCCCATGCGGACGCCAGCAGCCACTACGAGCGGGCGCTGGAGTTGTGGAACGCCGGCGCAACCGCCCCGCCGGACGTGTCTCTCGTCGACCTGCTCGAGCGAGCCGCAGAAGCGCGATGGATCGGCCTCGGCGACGCCGCCGGAGCGACCGACCTCCTGCGGGAAGCGCTGACGGCGCTGGAAGCCGGCGACGGCATCCGTCGGGCCGAGCTCATCTCTCGGTTGGCGAGCTTCACCTACGAGACCCACGCGGCCGCCGGAGACGCCTTGGCACTCCACGCCGAAGCCTGCCAACTCGTGGGCGACGCCGACGGACCGGTCCGGGCGCGGGTGCTGTGCCGCCACGCCCGCGCCCTGATGATCGCGTCCCACAACGACCAGGCCGAGGCCGTGGCGCGCGAGGCGCTCGGCGTCGCACGACGCAGCAGCGCGCTCGTCGACGAAGCCGATGCGCGGATCACCCTCTTCTCCTGTCATGTCAACCGGGGTGAGGTCGAGGAGGCGAGACAGGGAATCGAGGCCACACGACCGATCGTCCGGGCGATCGACGACCCAGACACCGTGGCGAGGTTCTTCAACAACGCGGCGACGTTCGCGTTCCACGCCGGCCGCTACGAGGAAGCCGTACGGACGGCTGACGAGGGCGACGCCCGCCTCCAACTGCTCGGGCTGAGCGCGGACGATCGGATGAACGTGCGGTCGATCGCGGCCTCCGCGCTCGCCGTGCTGGGCCGGCTAGACGAGGCCGCACAGCGGCTCGCCGTCGTCGAACCGGACCTGCCGATCGCTGCCTTCAACGTGGCGGTCGAACGGGCCCACGTCGCATGGATGCGCGGCGACCTCGCGCACGCGCGGGAACAGTTGGATCGCGCTGCTTCCCTCGGCTCCGCCACCAAGGACCCCGCGCTCGACCTGTGGCTAGCGGTCGTCCGGACGGCCGTGGGGATCGATGAAGGCGCGCTCGCCGTCGCGTGGCGGGACGCCCAGGACGGGCTGTCCATCCTCGCCCCCGACATCCCCGACGCCGCGTGGATGCTCGCGGTCTCCCTTCGCGTCATCGCCGACATCGCCGTCGCGGACCACCTGCCACCGTCGCTGTCGGACCGTGGTGCGCTCCACGAGACGGCGGATGGGCTACTCGGCCAGCTCGAAGCCATCACGCGGAAAACGGCGGGCTCCCTCCCGGTGGTCGACGCCTACGCCGACCAGGGCCACGCCGAGCACTCCCGGATGTCCGGATCGGCCGGTGACCCCGCCGCCTGGGGACGGGCCGAGGCCTCCTGGGAGGCGCTGGGACGCCCGTACGACGCCGCGTACGCCAAGTTGCGTCGAGCGGAGGCGATGCTGGCGCGGTCGGCAGCGGTCCCGGGCCAGGTAGAGGCCGTGCTGGAAGCGGCCCGTGGACATGCCGAGCGCATCGGCGCGAGCAGGCTCGTCGCGGAGTGCGCTCCCCTCGAGGCGCGACTTCCGTCGCGTTCCCCCTCCCCGACACGTCGTCGGGCGGACCGTGCGACGGAGGTCGTCGCCGGCCCCGCTTCACCCACCGTGACGCTGCAGCGGGCGGGCGACTACTGGACCGTCACGCATCCAGGAGGTGTCGCCCACCTTCGGGACGCGAAGGGGCTCCGGTACCTGGCGCAGCTGCTCGCGAACCCGGACGTGGACATCCACGCAGCCGAGCTCGTCAGCGAGGTAGGTCCGACGAGGGTGGTCGCTCGCCCGGAGGGGCTCGGACTCGACGCCGGCGGAGCGCTCGGTCCGGCGTTGGACGCCCGCGCGAAGGCGGAGTACCGCCGACGCATCGATGAGCTCCGCGAGGAGATCGAGGAGAGTCGTTCGTTCAACGACCCCTCGCGGACCGAGCGGGCGGAGGAGGAGTACGACGCCCTGGTGGCCGAGCTCTCGCGGGCCGTCGGGTTGGGTGGACGGGACCGTCCGGTGGGCTCCCGTGCCGAGCGAGCTCGCGTCAGTGCGACGAAGGCGATCCGGTCGGCGATCCGGCGGATCGAGCAGCAGGACGCCGAACTCGGTGCGACCTTGGCCGCGGCCGTCCACACCGGGACGTTCTGTGCGTACCGGCCCCTGCCTGGCGTGCCCCGCTGGCGGTTCGTCACGTAGCATCCGGCCGGACGTTGTGGTTCATACGGAAGACGTTGTCCGGATCCCAGTGGCGCTTCAGCGCCAGCAGGCGCGCGTACCGTTCGTCGCCGTACGCGGCCCGCAGCGTCTCGACGCCGGTGCGTCCCATGTCGTTGGCGTAGTTCCGATCCATGGCGAACGGCGCGATGGCCGTCATGGCGCCACGGCCCCAGGCCAAGTAGGCGTCGTCGTCGTCCGGGTCGTCCCACACCGCCTCGGCCGTGACCCAGAACCGTCCGGCCCGCGCGGCGAACGCGGTCTCACGGTCCGGGACTCGGTCGATGGCCCCACCGAGCGTCATCAGCCCGACCGCGGCGTTCGGCGACGGCACGTCGACAGAACGGTGGATCGCGACCTCCAGGAGTTCGTCGGAGAGCTCGGTCACGAAGGCCCCCTTCCAGTAGTAGCGACGGCCCCACGCCATGACGTTGTCGGACCTGCGCTGCAGATCGATGTAAGGGGTCGGACCGACCGAGTCGACGACCGGACCCAGCGCCCGCAGGGGCCGGAGGACGCGCTCCGCCTCACGGATCGGCCCCGCGTAGACGACCGAGCACACCGCGACGGGTCGCCCCGCGAGCCCAGGGCCGAACGGCGGTCGTGCCGGACCGATCCGCCAACTCATCGAGACGACCAGTTCGTCGGGAGCCGTGTCCGGCATCGTCCGTACCAGCCCGGCGAGCTCGCTGGCGCGCTCGATGTCGTAGATCAGAGACCCGGCGACGACGACCGGCTCGAGAGGGTGCAGGTCGAACTCGAAGCTCGTGGCGATCCCGAAGTTCGCACCAGCCCCTCGAAGCCCCCAGAAGAGATCCGCGTTCTGGTCTGCGCTGACGCGCACGCAACGGCCGTCGGCCGTCACCAACTCCACCGCACGGAGGCTGTCGATCGTCAGCCCGTAGCGACGCATCAGGTGGCCCAACCCCCCGCCGAGGGTCAGACCCGCCACTCCCGTGTGGGCCACGGCACCCACGGGACAGACGAGGCCGTGTGCCTGGGCCGCCGCGTCGAGGTCTCCCAGCACAGATCCGCCGGCGACGCGCGCGATCCGTCCCGTGGGATCGACCTCCACCCCGCGGATCCGTGAGAGGTCGATGACGATCCCCCCGTCGCAGACGGAGAACCCCGGGACGCTGTGACCGCCGCTGCGAACGGCCACGACCAGGTCGTGGGCGCGGGCGAACCGCAGGGCCATCACCACGTCACTCACGTCGGCGCAGTACGCCACGACCTCGGGCTGGCGGTCCACGGTGCCGTTCCAGACCGTGCGGGCGGCGTGGTACCCCGCCTCACCGCGGGCGACGATCTCGCCGTCGAGCACCTCCCGCAGTGCACGCGTCGCGACGTCGCCGAGCGCAGGGATGGCGTAGCTGAGCAGGTCCATGGTCTCGCCTCTCCTCGCTGGTGCAGCGGCCTGCGCACCCATGGCCGGGGGGCGTCGCCACGCATGGAACGATGTTCCGTGAGACGACGTCCTCGCCGGGCCACCCCGCCGATCCGGCGCTCACCGGATCCGTGCGACATGACCAGGGAGCCCGATGCCCGAACGCGCGGCCGCGCAGACGCAGATGGAAACAGCCGTCCCCTCTTCGACGATCGTCGATGAGGGGACGGCTGAGCTTCTTCCGAGCCGCGGGAGCTCGTTACGCCCCCGTAGCGCTCACAGAGGAGCACACGTGTCGCCCACGCATATCTCCGGATCGACCTCGGGGAGGGGCGGGAGGTGCAGCGAACTGTTCTCCGTGTAACCGCCGTTGACGGCCTTCTCCACGACGACCTTGAGGTAGAGGACACCCGCGTTACTGACCGTGACCGGCAGCTGCGCGGTGCCCGTCCCGGTGCAGTCGGTCACCCACGTGACCAGATCGCCCCCGGCGTCGCTCGCGTTGTCGGTGACCACGATGTCTCCGCTCAGGTCGCAGTTCGGCGTGGCCGACGTCCCGGCGTGCGATGCCGTGGTGAAGACCCCGAGGCTCAGACTCGCGAGGGCGAGGAAGGCGATGAGCCATCTGATCGGGTGAACGGTGATGTGTTGCATCGATCTTCTCCTTGTGAGGTGGTTGTCGACGTTGATGCCGCACCAACCGAGAGGCGTGACATCGCTCGGCACGGTGTTCCGGTGCCGGGAACGGGGACCACGCCGGAACACCCTCCGGTGCCAGGAACGGGCGGGCGGCTCGTACCGGCAGATGGGCCCCCGCTCGAAGGGGCCTTCCGCTTGGCTCCACCGCTCGACGGTCTGGACCAGGACCGTGTAACCCTCTAAGATGGTTACATGATGATCGGTCCAGTCGTGAACCTCCTCGAGGTCCCCCCGTCGGAGCTCCGGTTCCGGACGAGCTCCGGTCGCGTCAGCCTCGATCTCGTCGCGACCATCGGGGAGCGCTGGAGGCGCCGCTTCGAACGCCTCCGCGGACCGGAGGACCTCGACCGGTGGTGCTCGACCGTGGGACTGCCGGCCGCGGCCGCCGCGACGCCAGGTGACCTCCAGGACGTCCGCACGCTCCGTGCCGCGATCGAGGCCCTCGCCGTCGCGGCCATGGAGGGTCGCGCCTACCCGGAGCCCGCGGTGACGACCGTCAACGACCAGGCGGTCCGACCCGACCTGGCGCCGTGGCTGACGGACGAGGGGAGCGAGCTGCGACCCGGGTCCCACGATCGGGTCAGGTCCACCGTGGCGCGCGACGCCGTCGATCTCTTCGGGGGACCGTTCGCTCGCAAGGTGCGCGAGTGCTCCGCCGACGACTGTGCCCTCGTGTACGTCGACACGACGAGAGGCGGCACCCGTCGCTGGTGCTCCATGCAGGCCTGCGGCAACCGCACGAAGGTGGCCCGCCACCGTGGCGGGCCACGCACCGGACGGGAGGACGGACGATGACCAGCACGACCGTGGGTGATCTCATGGCCGACCCCGTCGCCACGGTCGCGCCCGAGGAGAGCCTCGAGCACGCGTCGCGGAGCATGACGGACCGTGGTATCGGCGCGCTCGTGGTCGTGGGCGAGGGCGGCGGGGTCGTCGGCATCGTCACCGAGCGAGACGTCCTGCATGCCGTCGCGCACGGCGACGCGTCGGTGGCCAGGGTCGCCGACTGGATGACCCCGGCTCCGCGGACGGTCGCGCCCGACCTCTCTCCGGCCGAAGCCCTCTCGGCGTTGAACGGATCGGGCTACCGCCATCTACCCGTCGTCGACGGCCGTGACCTGCTCGGCATCGTCTCCAGCCGCGACCTGCTCACGTTGGCGCGGATCGAGCCCGCCGAGCACCCCGGGCAGCTCGCGCCTCCCCGTGGGCTCGAGGGCGTCGTCGTCGCTGAGACGACCGTGGGCGACGTCCGTGGCCAGCAGGGCTTCTACCACTACCGCCAGTACTCGGCGACCGAGCTGGCCAGGCACCGGACGTTCGAGGACGTCTGGTACCTGCTCGTGCACGGCAGGCTGCCCACCGGGTCGGAGCGTGGGACCTTCGCGTCCCTCGTCGCCTCCCTCCGAGGCATACCGCCGCGCACGGCGGAACTGCTCCCGCGGCTCGCCGGCACCACGACGAGCGTCGTCGACGTGCTCCGCACGACGGTCTCCCTGGTGGGGGCGGAGCTCGGCATTCGGCCGTGGTTGGACCTGACCGACGGCGAGCTGGAGGAGCAGGGGTTGCGCCTCGGCGCGGTCGTCCCCACGATCGCGGCGGCCATCCACCGGCTGGGCCGGGGCGACGATCCGGTCGAGCCGCGCGGGGACCTCGGCCACGCGGCGAACTACCTCTACATGATCCGGGGAGCGGTGCCACGGGACGACGAGGCGCGCGCCCTGGAGCGGTACCTCATCGCGACGATCGATCACGGCCTCAACGCGTCGACGTTCACCGCCCGTGTGATCACGTCCACGGGGGCGGATCTCGCCGCCGCGCTGACCGGCGCGATCGGCGCGATGTCCGGGCCGCTGCACGGTGGGGCGCCGAGCCGGGCACTCGGGCTCCTCGACGAGATCGGTGCCCCGGAACGCACGGAGGAGGTCGTCCGGAGGAAGGTCGGGTCGGGTGAGCGGATCATGGGGTTCGGTCACCGCGTCTACAAGACCCAGGACCCACGTGCCGTGCTGCTGCGGGAGACGGCCCTGGAGGTCGGGGGCGAGCGGGCGCGGTTCGCCGCGGAGGTGGAGCGAACGGTCATCGAGACCCTCGCCGAGTTGAAGCCGGGTCGCGAGCTGTACGCCAACGTCGAGTACTACGCCGGCGTCATCTTCGAGCAGGTCGGGCTTCCCCCCGAGCTGTTCACGCCCACCTTCGTGTCGAGCCGCACGATCGGATGGGTGGCCCACGTCCTGGAGCAGGCTCGCGACAACCGACTCATCCGACCGTCGGCGCGGTACGTCGGCGAGGAACCTCCGCAACCGGTCCCACCCCTCGACGGATCGTGACCAGCAGGCCGGGGAAGATCTCCGGGAGGTACGAGATGCGGGTGTGCGTCCTCGTTCCTGTACCTGCTCCACGGCGAGCCCATGGAACTGGACACCCTCCACGGCACGGTCCGGCGGCTGGCCGACGAGCACGGGCTCGACGTTGCCCGTGACAGATCCGCTCAGTCGAGCGGCGAGTCGACCTCGGTCACCACCAGGTTCGTGGGCGCGTTGTGCACCGCCGGGATGGTCCCGAGACGGCCGCGCTGGAAGTCGTCGAACGCCTGCCGCAGCTCGTCCTCGGTGTTCATCACGAACGGGC
>JAHWJY010000267.1 GCA_019348135.1 Actinomycetota bacterium | reverse complement strand
TGCGGCTCCATCCAGTGCGCGCAGTAGAGGACGTGCGCCGGCGCGTCGCCGTCGACGAACAGCCCGCGGCCGCTCACGTCGAAGCTGTCGATGAGGGTGAACTGGGCCGCCCGGACGACCGCGGGGTCGCGCTCCGGGTCCGCCTCGTACGCGGCCAGCGCCGCGACGACCTCGGTGGCGTCCCAGGTCTCGATCACCGAGTTCTCGCTCTGGCAGTCGCTGCCCGCGAGGTTCGTGCTCCCGTCCGGCGCGATCTCGGTGCCGAAGACGGCGACGGGGGCGGTCCCGCCCTGGGCCCACTCCACCGAGTGGTACCCGAGGCCCCACGTGAAGCGGTCGGACTGGTCGAGGGTGTTGAGCAGCACCGGCTTCGCCGGGTCGGTGGTGTCGAGCAGGAGGTTCGCGATGCCCGACGTCATGACCAGGCCGGGGCGGATCTCGGTGAGGTCGTGGGTGTAGGGGCTGTTGCTGCCGGTCCCGCCGAAGTCGGCCGCCTCACGCCAGCCGAGCTCGAGGACCTGCGGTGCGGTGGGTTCGGTGAGGTCCACGATCCACCCGCTGCGGCCGTACGCGTAGGCGCAGCCGTTGTCGCCGGCGCTGACGCAGGTCCAGGTGTGGTCCTTGACCGGCGCGGTCGCGAGGACCGTCATGGCGGCGGGGTCGGACACATCGACGACGTGGAGGATGTTCAACGGCTTGGTCGGCGTCGCGGCGTCCACGAGCAGGATCCGGCCGTCGCTGTCCGGGTCCTCCTGGGCCAGCGCCGCGCCCGTGTACGACTGCGCCAGCGGCAGCGCCCCCAGGAGCTCGGGGGTGGCGGGATCGGACACGTCGTAGGCGAACACGCCGCGTGGGTCGGTGATGAAGAAGGTGTCGCCGACGAGGCGACCCCCGGCGGTGCCGGCGTGCTCGGGGAAGCGGCCGAGGTAGTCGAGGTTGTCGGTGCGCGCGTGCGTCACGTCCGTCGGCAGGGTGGGGGCCAGCTCCACGTTGGGGTGGGCCAGCGCCGGGACGGCGGTGGAGAGTACGAGCGTGGCGCCGAGGGCGGCAGCGACGAGGGGACGCACGGGAGCTCCTGAGGTCGGGTGCTCCCCCGACGTTCGACGCCCGCCGGTGTGACTCCTCCCGTCCCGACGCCCAGCGCACACCTCGCGGTGCCGCCGGGCGGGTGGGGACCGGTCGGCTCAGGACCGGTCGGCGGCTCCGGGGGTGCCGCTGGCGCCGGTCCCGCCGTGCATCGGGTCCTCCTCGGCACGGTCGCCGGCGCCGGCGACGCGGCCACCGGGTTGCATGCCCTCCTTCAGCTGCGCCTCGCCGGCCTCGGCGAGGTCGTCGGGGACGGCCCCCTCGGGCGGGGCCTCGGAGCGGTCGCGGTCGCGGGCCCCCGCCATGGCGCTCCGGGCCCCCGGCCCCTGGCCGGGCACGGAACCCGCGTCGGTCTCGTCGCTGCGGGGATGCGGCTCCTGGCTCACGATCGCTCCTCGTCTCGGCTCCCACCAGCGTGGGCCAGGCTCGGCGGGGTCGCCTCCCATGTCCCCGGACGCACGGGCACCCCGTCCTAGACTGGTCGCTCCGTGACGTCCGGAGGTCCCGTGCCGCTCGATCCCCTCGCTGCGTTCCGCCTGGACGGCCGCGTGGCCGTCGTCACGGGCGCCTCCTCCGGGCTCGGGGCGCGCTTCGCGCAGGTGCTCGACGGCGCCGGGGCCTCGGTCGTGCTCGCCGCCCGCCGGCTCGACCGGCTGGAGTCGCTCGCGGCGGGACTCCGCGACGCCCATGCGGTCCGCTGCGACGTGGCCGACCCCGCTGACCGGTCCGCGCTGATCGACGCCACGATCGAGCGGTACGGCCGCATCGACGTGCTCGTCAACAACGCCGGCACGACCAACGTCGTCCCCGCGCTGGAGGAGACCGACGACGACTTCGCGGAGGTGCTCGCCGTCAACCTGACGGCGCCGTTCGCGCTGGCGCGCCTGGCCGCGACCCGGATGATCGCGCAGGGCGAGGGTGGAGCCGTGGTCAACGTCGCTTCCATGCTCGGGGTCGTGGCCTCCGGTCGCATCCCGCAGGCCTCCTACACGGCCTCGAAGGGCGGCCTCGTCCACCTCACCCGCGAGCTGGCCGCACAGTGGGCCCGCGACGGTGTGCGGGTGAACGCGCTCGGGCCGGGCTGGTTCGCGTCCGAGATGACCGGCGGGATGTTCGAGGACGACCAGGGGCTCGCGTTCATCCGGCGGGGCGCGCCGATGGGGCGCCCCGGCGAGGAGCACGAGCTCGACGGGGCGCTGCTGTTCCTCGCATCCGCCGCTTCGAGCTACGTGACGGGTCAGACGCTCGTCGTCGACGGCGGCTGGTCCAGCATCTGAGGCGTGGGCTCGGCCCGGAGCGCCCGCACGGACGCGACGCCGACGGGGGTGCCCGCCCCCGCCATGCCGGCCGCGGGGAACTCGTACCGGAAGCGGCCACGGTCCTTCGCGAGGTACATCGCGGCGTCGGCCTCACGCAGCAGCGCCTCCGGTCGGGAGTCGCCGTCGCCGAGGGCGATGCCGATGCTCGCCCCGACGTGCACGGTCTCCGTGCCCACCCGGAACGGCTCGGCGAGGAGGTCCAGCGCCCGAGCGGCGATCCGGGCGGCGTTCTCCTCCGGCTCCGGGCCCGAGAGCACGATCACGAACTCGTCCCCGCCGAGGCGGGCGACGGTGTCGCCGTCGCGCAGGCACTCGGTCAGGCGCCCGGCCACCTGGATGAGGAGCTCGTCGCCGTGGTCGTGGCCGAGCTGGTCGTTGATGGCCTTGAACCCGTCGAGGTCGACGAAGAGCGCGGCGACCCGGCG
>JAHWJY010000266.1 GCA_019348135.1 Actinomycetota bacterium | reverse complement strand
CCCGGGTGGCTCGCTCGAGGCCGACATGCCGGCGCTGCGCGACGACGTCGCGCTGATCCTCGCCGGCACGTCGCCCACGGAGCCGGAGCCCGACCCGATCGTCGAGCCCGCGCCGGCGCGGTCGGTCTCGGCCGGCCTGGCCCTGTCCACGACGGGTGGGCGGTGGTCGACGAACCACCTCGTCGCGGCCGTCGACGTCGCCGACGTGGCCGCCGACCCCGACGTCGCCGTGGCCGGGGTGGCGGTGACCGTGCACGTGACCGACGGCAAGCGCTTCTCCAGCACGAGCACGGCGACCACGTCGAGCGCCGGGACGGTGCAGTTCAGCTGGAAGAACGTGAAGTCGGGGACCTACACCGTGACCGTCACCGACGTTGCGGACCCGGACTGGGACGGCGGGCGGACGAGCGGGTCCCTCTCCAAGGTGTGACCTCGGACGACGCGTGTGGGGCGGGCCCGGAAGCCCGCCCCACCGCGCGTCAGGTGCCGGGCGTCACGGGGTCTCGCCCCCTCCCGGTGCGATCCCACCGTCGACGGTCCCTCCCGCCACGGGACGCAGGATGACCAGACCGTTGTTGCGGTCGCTGCCGAGGATCAGCACCTCGCCGTCGATGACGGTCGGGTACACGCCCCAGAGGTTCGTGGCGGCCGACTGCGCGTTGCCGTTGCTGTCCAACGTCGGGACGCAGCCGTCCTGGCCGTGGCAGCCGACCCACTGGCCGATCCACGCGAGCGCGGTCGGGTCGCTCGCGTCGAGCGCGACCATCCCGTCCGAGTACCACGAGATGAACGCGGTGTCGGCCCACGCCGTCCCGGTCGGACCCATCACGATGTTGTGCATCGTGTAGTCGCCGGGCAGGGGCGGGTCGCGGAAGGTGTTCGGGGTCGCGAAGGAGCCGACCTCCGTGAACTTCCCGTCGTCGGTCCCGTCCCGGGTGTCGATCACCCGGAGGTAACCCCAGCCGTCGAAGTGCTGGGCCACGTCGAACGTGGCGCCACCGGCCGCGACGGCGTCCTCCATCGCCATCCCGTCGGTGTGGCCGACGAAGAAGCCGAAGAAGTCCTCGATGCCGTCACCACCCATGAGGACGAGCGCGTCACCGCGGGCGGCGTCGTTGTAGACGACCATCCCGACGGCACCCTGCGCCTCGGCGATGTCCGCCTTCGTCTGGAAGGTGCACGTCCCGCGCGAGATGAGCGCGATGCCGCCGGCGAAGTCGACGCCGTTCGGGGCGCAGAGCTCCCCGCCGGCGCTCACGAGGTCGCCCGGCAGCGGCGACGTCGCGTACGACGACAGCTGGGTCGTGAACGCGCCCTCCGCCGCCTGGACCTCCACCGGGTCGCCGGTGGCCGGGTCGTAGAGCGCGACAGAGCGGTACGGCGAGAAGTCCTCGTCGCCCATCAGCACGTAGCGACCGTCGTCCGCAGGCGCCGGGACGGCGACGTGGCTGTTGCCCTCCTCGCCGGTGGCCTCGCCCTCGGGGCCGGTCGTGTCGTAGTCGCTGTCGCCCAGGAACACCGGGTTCGCCGGGTCGGAGAGGTCGAGCAGGATCAGGCCGGCGTCCCAGTACGACAGGTAGCCGATGAGCTTGCCGTCGTGCTCCTCGACCCAGACGTCGTGGATGGCCGTCGAGGCGAACGAGCCGAGGGCGAACCAGCCCTGCGGGTCGGTGGTCTCGCTCAGCCAGTCGAGCCAGCCGACCGCGGCGACCTCGACGGGGTTGTTCGGCTTGGTGATGTCGAGGATGCGGAAGTCGCTGAGGTTGTCGTCGTCGACGAGCCCGAGGTAGTGCCGTCCGCCCTGCTCGAAGAACATGGTGTTGTGCACGCCGAAGTTCGTGTCGGAGCCGCTCATGCCGGTGATGTAGGCCTTGCTCAGCAGCTCCGGGGCGGACGGGTCGGTGACGTCGTACAGCAGGACCCCGCCCTTGTTCTCACGGAGGACCCCGTCGCCGCGGGTCAGGAAACACGGCTCCTGCGTCATCGCCAGGACGTCGCCGGAGAACCACCGGCTGTCGACCCTCGCCACCTTGACGTCGTTGACGCGGGTGTTGGGCATGGACTCGATGTTGGCCACGTAGACCGGGTTGGCCGGATCGCGGACGTCGACGATGCGCGTGCCGAAGCGCGAGCAGTCGGGCTCGTAGAACGTCCCGACGTAGGCGTAGCCGTCGTGCTCCCACACGTCGGTGATGCTGCCGTGCCCGGTGTCGACGACGCCGTCACCGTCGAGGTCGAACGTGAACGTCGAGACGTGCTCGAACCCGACCTCGGTGGCGGCGGGCCCCGACTCGGCCGGCTCCCCGTTCGCGTGCCCGGACAGCTCGTGGCGCAGGTAGACGTCGGCGCCGCCGTAGCCGGCCCCGTTGTCGGTGGTCCGCGAGTCGTCGTGGGCGCTCGCGACGCCGGCGCCGAGCGGCGCCACCATCGCGAGCGTCAACGCGAGCGTGCCCAGCCGACGGCGCCTCCGTGGGTGCGTTTCCATGTGCCTCTCCCTCCCTCGGGCGGGCCGGATCGCGGCCCGCCGCCACCGAGCGCTCCCGCCGGACTATCGACGGATAGCTAGAACTGACTACTTAGAGTTAGACGTCCGGAGCGGGTCGTGACGACCGAGTGCACGGACCGCACGTGAACGGCCGAACGGCCGCCGTCCCGCGCTGGGCGGGGGACGGCGCCGCTCAGTCGACGCTGGCCGGAGCCGGAGCCCGGACGAGCGCGAGCCTCACGAAGGAGCGCGCCTCACGGAGCAGCGGCGTCGGTCACGGACGTGCGGCTCCCGGCGTCGCCACCGGGACCAGGATGCGGCTGCGGGCGAGGTCGAGGCTGACCGTGCCGCCGGTCGCGGCCGGCACGGTCGTCGCCGCGT
>JAHWJY010000265.1 GCA_019348135.1 Actinomycetota bacterium | reverse complement strand
GCGCGCCACGGGAGCGGCCCGACCTTCTCCGCGCGGTAGGCGAGGTCGAGCTCGCCGAGCCGGGAGGCGAACGGCAGCAGCTGCACCGCCGCGAGCATCGCCCCCAGCACGACCCCGCCGAGCGGGACCAGCAACCGCCGTCCCTGTCCCGTCATACGTGCCCGGGCGGCGAGGTCGCCGGGACGGATCCGCGGCTCGGTGGCGGCGAGGGCGCGGACGAGGGCGAACACGCCGGCGAGCAGGTGGGCCCACAGGGCGACGGCCGGGAACCCCTCGAACCACATGCTCGCCGACACGAGCGCGATCGGGACGAGGTCGACCGCCCGGCCCCGGGCCTGGGCGCGGTCGACCGCCCAGAGCAGCGCCGGCGCCAGCGCCGCGACGTGCGTGTGCGGCCAGTTCGTCCAGACGACCTGGAAGCCGGAGCCGGCGAACGCCACCGCCGCGATCCCCGCGGCCAGGCGTCCCGCCCCGAGCCGGCGCACGAGCAGGAACGTGAACAGCGCCGCGACGGCCATCTCGAGGAGCTTGGTCACGGCCGGCGCGTACCAGGCGGGGACGAGGTACCAGGCCACGGACAGCGGCGAGAAGGCCGAGGCGTTCGGCAGGGCGGCGAGCGGGGCGCCCCCGGCCTGGAGCTCGGTCCACAGCGGCAGGTCGCCGGCGCGGACGCGGCGGCTCCACTCGACCCGTACCGGGACCGTCGCGTCGACGGTGTCCGACGTCGCGCTGTTCCGCGGCGAGAACCCGTGCGGCGCGTCGGCCTTCCACGGCGCCTCGAGCTGGAGCGTGTCGCTGGCGTGCAGCACCCCCCGTCCGATGGCGGGCCCCCCGACCGTCGCGAGGATGGTCCCCACCACCAGCACGACCGCGAACCAGCCCGTCCCGGAGCGGCCCCGCGGCGCGGGAGGGGGGACCGCTGCGTCGGGCACGCGGGGACCTCCGCGGGAGGGTGATGGGGACGGCGCGACCGGTCAGGAGCGCCGGGGGACCCCGATCGGTGCGCTGGTAGCGTCCGCAGCCAGTCCCCGGACAGCGGAAGTCTATGCGTCTCGTCTGCGTCACCGGCATGCACCGCAGCGGTACGTCGCTCGTCACCCGGGTGCTGAACCTGCTGGGGGTCGAGCTCGGCCCCGAGAGCGCCATGATGGCCGCCACGGAGGACAACCCGCGGGGCTACTGGGAGGCCGAGGTCCTGAGCGACCTCGACAACGACATCCTCGAGTACCTCGGGGGACGCTGGCACCGGTTGCCTCCCTTCCCCGACGGCTGGGAGTCGGCGCCCGAGCTCGAGACCTTCCGCCGGCGGGCGCGGGCGGCCCTCGACGAGCTGTTCGGCGACGCCGAGGTCGCCGGCTTCAAGGACCCCCGCACGAGCCTGCTGCTGCCGTTCTGGCGGACCGTCCGGGACGTCGACGCCTCCGTCCTGGTCGTTCGCGACCCGGACGAGGTCATCGGCAGCGTCGTCCGGCGCGACGGCTTCGAAGCGGAGAAGGCGGCGTCGCTCTGGACCGACCACACGGTCGCCGCCTACGTCCACGATCCGGATCGCCACGTGGTGGTCTACGAGGAGCTCCTCGCGGCGCCCGCCGAGGGGGCGCGGGCGATGGCCGCGGCGATCGGGCTGCCCGAGCCGACCGACGAGGTCCTCGCCGAGATCGCCTCCTTCGCCGACCCCTCCCTGCGACGCAACCGCGACCACCGCGCCGAGGACGGCCCGGAGGTCCGGGCGGCCCGTGACGTCCACCGGCTGCTCGTGCGGGGGCGCGGGGAGCCCTCGGTGCACGGGCTCCTGGGACTGCTGTGGGACGAGCGCAACGGCAACCGGTTGCGCGAGGTCGAACTGCGCCAGCTGAACGACGAGCTCGGCATCCACCAGCGCGATCTCCGGACGGCGCTGCGCGAACGCGACCAGGTCCGCGCCCAGCTGGCGCAGCGCACGAGCGACCTCAACCGGCGCACCAACGAGCTCCAGCACGCGCAGCGCGCCGCGGAGCGGTGGCAGGACGAGCACGACCGGCTCGCCAACCGCCGGGTCGTGAGGCTCGCGCTCGGCGCCGTCGAGCCGCTGCGTCCCGTCGTCCGCAAGGCACGCGAGCTGACGGGCAGCGACCCGACCGGCGGGCGCGGCGGACCGCTCCGCGCGGTGGCCGACAAGGTCGCGGAGGCGAAGGCCAAGCCCCACGTCCCCGCGACCGAGGCCGAGGCGCGCGAGCTGCAGGCGGAGCTCACGGAGACGGCGCCGGGGAGCGACCGCGAGCACGGTCCGCTCGTGAGCGTGCTGGTGCTGAACCGCGACGGCGTCGACCACCTCCGCCGCATGCTCCCGGGGCTCGCCCGCACGACCTACCGCGACCTCGAGCTCGTCGTCGTCGACAACGGCTCGAGCGACGCCTCGGTCGAGCTGATCCGCTCCACCGACATCGGCGCGCCCGTCACGATCATCGAGAACGAGGACAACGCCACCTTCTCGCACGGCAACAACCAGGCGCTGGCGGCGGCGTCGGGGGCGTACGTCCTGCTGCTGAACAACGACATCGAGCCGGCGGTCCCGGGCTGGCTGGGCCACCTGGTCGACACGCTGGAGGAACACGACGCGACCGCGGTCGGCGCGCGGCTCGTCTACCCCCGTCGCCCGGGGCTCGACAACGCCGGCGACACCGTCCACCCGGATCTGTCCCTGCAGCACCGGGGCGTGCACTTCGACGGTGGGGTCGACGGCGTGCCGCGCGGCCGCAACCTCGGCGCCGGCGAGGACCCCCTCGCCCCGGTGGCGACCGCCATCGAGGAGGTGCCGGCGGTCACCGCCGCGTGCATGCTCGTCCGGGCCGACGTGCTGCGCGAGGTCGGCGGGCTGACCGAGGGCT
>JAHWJY010000098.1 GCA_019348135.1 Actinomycetota bacterium | reverse complement strand
TCGAGGAGCGACGGCCACGGCAGGTGTGGGAGAGCTCGCACGTGGGCGGGCACCGTTTCGCCGGCAACGTGGTCGTCCTGCCGGACGGCCTCACCTACGGCGGCCTCGGTCCGGACGAGGCGCTCGGCGTGCTGGCGGCCGTCGAGGGTGGCGAGGTCGACCTCGACCACCTCCGCGGCCGGTCCTCGCTGTCGCCGCCGGCACAGGCCGCCGAGGTCTTCGCCCGGCGCCACACGGACGAACGACGCCGCGGTGCCGTACGCGTCCGGTCGCTCGACCGCTCCGGCGACGCAGCGACCGTGACGGTCGAGGTCGCCGGCGACGCCCTCGTCGTCCACCTCCGGCACGAGCCCCTGGGGGCCGAGCTCCTCGCCGGCTGCGAGAAGCCCGCACCCAAGGACCCCGGCACCTGGCAGCTGGTCTCGGTCAGCCGCGCGACCCGTCCGTCGCGGCTCAGCCGCGCAGAGCGTCCGTCGCGGCTCAGCCGCGCAACGCGTCCCACGTGAGGCTCGGCAGGACGGTGAGGTCGCGGGCGCCCTCGAGCCTCGAGAGCTTCCGGCCCTGCTTGCCCGCGGTGCGGTTGGTCAGGAACCACTGGGGCTTGACCGGCGGCCGGAACGGCCCACGGACGACCGTCTTCTCGACGTCCTCCAGCAGGTAGGTGTTGTGCACCACGCCGATGCCCGACTGGATGTCGGTCGGCTCGTGCCCGGGGGCGGCGCCCCACGGCGTCGACACCATCGCGTACGTCACCGCCGACCAGGCGTTGACGACCACGCTGCCGTAGCGGAGCCGGTCGATCGCGCGCTCGACGGCGGCGGCGACCTCGGGGTCGTCGAGCGACCTCGGGTGCACGAGGATCGACGCCGACAGCGTCCCCCACAGCTCCCCGTTGCAGAACTCGACCGCCGCGTCGAGGTAGTCCGGGACGGACCTCGGGGCGTCGAGGCCGACCTCGCCGAAGACGCCGCAGAACGCCTCGGTCGTGAAGGCGACGTCGTCGCCGCGGGTCGGGTCGAGTCCCGGGATGAGGGTCCACGGCACGCCGCCGGAGGCGTCGTCCCCGAACCGCTCCGCCTCGGGGTGCTGCTCGACGAAGGTCTCCCACCGGTCGCGCGCGCCGGGGTAGTAGGCGTCGCGTGGGACCGCTCGCGCGAGCGAGGACCGGACCGCGTCGAGCAGGTCGTTCCGGCGCGCCCACGCCTGGTGCTGCACGATCATCCGCGCCGCGATGCAGTTGAACCCCGCGTTGTGGACCAGCATCGACGCGATGTTCTCACCCTGGAACGCCAGGTCCTTGTCGGACCACGGGCCGGGGACCACGATGACCGGCGACACGTTGCCGAGCTCCGCGCTGATGGGCTTGGTGACCTTGCGGTCGTCGCCGGCCTTGCGTCGGGCACCTCCCTCACCGGTCCCGTAGACGATCGCCTCGAAGGTCTTGTCGGAGCCGGTCATGTGGATCTCGTCGATCCCGTCGTGCTCCGTGAGGTAGGCGCCCTCCGCGGCCCCGCCGTAGACGATGCGCAGCAGCCCGTCGCGGATCAGGGGTCTCAGCGCCGCGGCGAGGTGCGGCCCGAGGTGCTCGTTGACCGGGTTCATCTTGAGGACGCAGACGCGGTCCTCGGCGAACAGGGTGTACAGGACGTCCATGGCGGGGATCGAGGACACGTTGCCGGCCCCGAGCACGAGGCGGACCCCGCCGCCGTCCTTCCCGCCCGGCCGGTAGATCCGCCCCATCCGCCCCTCGGCCTCCTCGAGGCCGACGGAGGGGTCGAGCCGGACCTCCGCGGTGAAGAGCGGGAAGAGCGCGAACTTGTCGAACGCGTCCGTGGGGAAGACGTCGATGACGACCTGCCCGTTGGCCGCGGTGCGGACCGCCGGCGGCTGCGGTCGTCCGGTGTCGCGGATCTGCTCGAGCGTCTGGCGCAGGAGGCGGATGTTGCGGACGGTCAGGGTCGGACCCGAGATCCAGTCCTCACCCATCTTGGGGCTGTCGGAGGCGATCCCCTTGGCCACCGCGGCCGCGTCCACCCACGCCGGCGCCGCCTCGAGCACCGTCTCCTGGAGCTCCGCGAGCAGCGCGATGCGCTCGGCGATGCCGCGACCCACCCACACCGACGCGTTCGACCGCAGGGTGGCGACCGCGGCGTCGAGATCGGACGTCGACGTCGGCGGGATGCGGTTCGCCGCCTCCGGGATCGTGAGGGTGCCGGTCGACTGGGCCACGACGACTCCTGGGTGCGGGACGGGAGCCGGAGCGTACGGCTCAGGCTGCGCTGCCGCGCCGCCACGACTCGTGCAGGACACCGTAGACCCCGCCGGCGTCGACCAGGTCCGCGTGGGACCCGCGCTCGACGATCTCGCCGGCGTCGAAGACGAGCACCTCGTCGGCGGCCTCGGCGGTGGACAGCCGGTGCGCGATCGACACCGTCGTACGGCCCGCCGTGAGCCCCACGAGCGCCCGCTGCAGCCGGACCTCGGTGGCGGGGTCGACCGCGGACGTCGCCTCGTCGAGCACGAGGAGGTCGGGGTTGGCGATGTAGGCGCGGGCGAGGGCGACGAGCTGGCGCTCGCCGGCGGAGAGCGCGGTCCCCCGCTCCCCGACCTCGGTGCGGAGGTGGTCGGGCAGCTCCTCCACCCAGTCGGCGAGCCCGAGCTCGATGAACGCGAGCTCGATGAGCTCGTCGTCCGCGTCGTCGCGACCCATCCGGACGTTGTCCGCGATCGTGCCCTCGAACAGCATGCCGTCCTGGGGGACCATGACGATCCGCCGGCGGAGGCTCTCGAACGCCACCCGGTGCAGCGGCACGCCAGCGACGAGGACCTGGCCCTCGGACGGGTCCATCAGCCGGGTGAGCAGCTTCGCGAAGGTGGTCTTGCCGGAGCCCGTCTCGCCGACGACCGCGACGCGCGTCCGCGGCGCGATCTCGAGGTCGATGTCGTGCAGGACGGTCGGTCCGGACGCGTCGGCCGCGACCTCGCCGGGCTTGGGGTAGCGGAACGCGACGTGCTCGAAGCGGATGCCGATCGGCCCGTCGGGGATCTCGATCCCGTCCACGGGGTCGGCGACGTCCGGTTCCATGTCGAGGATGTCGAGGACGCGCCGCCAGCCGGCCACGGCGGTCTGGCCCTCGTTGACGGTCTCGGCGGCGATCAGGACGGGGTCGACGAACAGGGTGATGAGGAAGAAGAAGGCGGCGACCGTGCCGGCGCTGACGTCGCCGCCGACCCCGGTGACCACCCCGACCACGACCACGAGGGCGGTGGCGATGGCTGCGAAGACCTCGCCCGAGCCGGAGAACGTGCTCGACAGGGCGCCCGCCCGCACGGCCGCGCTGCGGTGGTCCTCGATGCGCTCATCGAGCCGCTGCTGGGTGCGCTGCTCGACGCCGTAGGCGCGCACCACCGGCGCCCCGACGACGGTCTCGGCGACGGCGCCCAGCATCGCGCCGACCCGCTCCCGGACGAGCTGGTAGGCGGCGGTCATGCGGACCTGGAACCACCGACCGGCCAGCACGAACGGCACGAAGGTGGCCAGCACCACGAGGGTGAGCCGCCACGAGTAGGCGAACATGACGGCGGTCGCGACCGTCACCTGGCCGACGGAGGTCAGGAGGTTCAGTCCACCCCAGGACATGAACCGGCTGATCTCGTCGATGTCGGTCGTCACGCGCGCCACGAGCCCACCGCGCTGCTGGGTCGCCTGGTGCAGCATCGACAGGTCGTGGATGTGCCGGAAGGCCCGGATCCGCAGGTTCGACAGCGCCGTCTCGACGGCGGTGATCAGCCGCGCGTTCATGAAGCCGCTCGCGACGGCGGTCACGAGCACGGCGACCAGCGCGATGCCCACGGCCCACCAGACGAGCTCGAGGTCGACGCCGCCGCCACGGGCACCGAGGCCGTGGTCGATCGTCTGCTGGACCGCGACGGGGACGATCGCGCGACCGGCGGTGGCGAGGAGCGCGAGCAGCAGCGTCTTGACGAGCCCGGCGCGGAGCTCGGGACTGAGGCGCAGGCCGCGCATGAGGGTGTCCCAGGCGCCGGCGGCGTCGCGGGTGTTGGGCAGCGCCGAAGGCGAACCCACCATCTGGTCGTCCTCGGTCGCGGGGGTGGACGGGATGCCGGGCATCAGGCCGACACCTCGGACCCCGAGGCGTGCACGTCCTCGTAGGCGGTCACGAGGTGCGCGTAGGCCGGGACGTCGCGCAGCAGGTCGGCGTGGGTCCCGCGCGCCGCGATCGTCCCCTCCCGGACGAACACGACCTCGTCGGCCAGCGCGATGGAGCTGCGGCGGTAGGCGACCACGATGACGGTGGACGGGAGGCCCGCGGCGGAGAGGTTGGTGAGGATGGCCGTCTCGACGGCGGGGTCCACCGAGGACGTGGCGTCGTCGAGCACCAGCAGACGCGGCCGCCGGATGAGCGCGCGTGCGAGCGCGATGCGCTGCTTCTGGCCCCCGGAGAGCGTGGAACCGCGCTCGCCGACCTGCGTGTCGTAGCCGTCGGGCAGCGACTCCACGAAGCCGTCGGCCTGCGCCAGCCGGGCCGCCCAGCGGACCTCGTCGTCGCCGAAGTCGCTGCCGAGCGTGATGTTGCCGCGGACGGTGTCGTCGAACAGGAAGGACTCCTGGAAGACGATGGCGACGTGTTCGGACAGCGCGGAGCGGGCGAGGTCGCGCAGGTCGGCGCCGTCGAAATCGACCTCGCCGAGGTGCGGGTCGAACAGCCGGACCAGCAGCGCCGCGATCGTGGACTTGCCGGACCCCGTCGGACCGACGACCGCGATGGTCCGTCCCGGCGCGACCTCGAACGTCACGTCCTGCACGCCCCGCGTGTGGTCCGCGTCATCGGTCGCGGTCGTGCCCGGCAGGAGGTCCTCGCGGACGGTGGCGGGGTGCTGGTAGGCGACCGCGTCGAAGGCCGTCGCCGCCCCTGCGTCGCCGCTGCCGATGGCGGTGCCGTACTCCATCTCGCCCTCGGCGAGCAGGACCTTCTCGACGCGCTCGTGGCCCACGACCGCGCGCGGGAGCTCGCCGAGCAGCCAGCCGAAGACCCGCATCGGGAGGGCGACGAGCCGGAACAGGTAGGCGAACTGGACGAGGTCGCCGGCGGAGAGGTCACCCGAGCCCACCCGCCAGGCCCCGACGATGAGGACGGCCAGGATCGCGACGTTGGGCAGCGCCTCCATCAGCGGGTCGAAGGCGGCCCGGAGGCGGCCGAACTCGATCATCTTGTCCCGGAGCCCCTCGGACTCCGCGCCGAACCGTCGCGTCTCGGCGCCCTCGCGGCCCAGCGTCTTGACCACCACGGCCGCATCGAAGGACTCGTGCGCCGTCTCGGACACGTCGGCACGCTTCTGCTGCGCATCCATGGCGGCGAGGCGCATGCGGCGGGCGAAGTACCAGTTCACGGCCGCGATCGCCGGCCCGACGGTGAACCCGATGGCCGCCAGGAAGGGGTCGGTCACGAGCAGCAGCACGGCCGTGACGATCAGCATCACCGACGCGCCGAACGACATCGGCAACGGTGCGGCGATGAAGAACGCGGACTCGATGTCCGCGTTCGCGTTGGACAGCAGCTCGCCGGTCGAGTGTCGACGGTGCCACTCGATCGGGAGCTTCAGGTACTGCCGCGTGACCCGCCGCCGGTAGATGGACTGCAGGCGGTACTGCGCGGCGTAGGCCCCGAGCCGCCGACCGATCACCCCGGTCGCCTTGAGCGTGCCGACGCCGACGAGCGCGCCAACGGCGAGCCACAGCAGGCCACGGTCGACCTCGCCGGCGTCGAAGGCGGGGCGGATGACCTCGTCCGTCACCCAGCCGAGCACGACCGCGGACAGCACGGTCATGCCGGCGTAGAGCCCAGCGCCGAGCCCCCCGACCGTGAACGGCTTCGGGGCTTCGCGCAGGGCCAGGCCGATGAGGCGGAGGCCCCGGCGCATCAGCGCGGGAGGAGGAGCAGGCGTCGGCATCGCCGGCGAGGGTACGACCCGCCCGCGATGCTTCGAAGTCGAGACACCGGCTGTCCGTCCCGTGCCGGCGCCGGGACGGGCTCCTACTCCCCCAGGTCGCTGATGTAGCCGCGCCCCTCGCACTCCTCGCAGCGGTGGGAGAAGACCTCCACCAGGCCCTGGGAGACGTTCTTGCGGGTCATCTGCACGAGCCCGAGGCGGCTCACCTCCGAGACCCGGGTCTTGGTGCGGTCACGCAGGAGCTCGCGCTTCAGGCGGCGCACCACCTGGTCCTGGTTGGACTTCAGCAGCATGTCGATGAAGTCGATGATGATGATCCCACCGAGGTCCCGCAGGCGCAGCTGCCGGACGATCTCCTCCGCGGCCTCGAGGTTGGTCTTGAGCACGACCTCCTCGAGGTTGGACTTGGCGTCCCCCGTGAACTTGCCGGTGTTGACGTCGATGACCTTCATCGCCTCGGTCGCCTCGATGATGAGGTAGCCACCGGACGGCAGCCACACCTTGCGACCCATCGCCTTGCGGAGCTGCTCGTTGACGTTGTAGGCGTCGAAGAGTGGCGCGCGCTCGCCGTCGTCCGCCGCCGGCGGCGCGGGCTTGGCCTTCGTCGACGTCGCCTTGCCCTTCTTCTTCTTCTTCGACGTCGCCTCGCCCTCGTCGGTCGCCTCGCCGGCGTCCCCGTCGTCCCCGTCGTCGCCGTCCCCGACGGGGCCCGAGCCGGGGGCGCCGTAGAGCTCGACCTTGTCCAGCAGCTCCGGCGCGACCTCCTCCAGGTAGTCGCGCACCTGCGCGTGGAGCTCCTCGGAGTCGACGACGCAACGCTCGAACTCGGGACCGAAGTTGTCGCGGATGACCTTCACGACGAGCGGCGGCTCCTCGTAGACCGTGGTCAGGGCTTTCGCTCCCTCGGCCCGCTCCTCGACCTTCTCCCACTTCCGGAGCAGCCGCTCGAGGTCGGCGATGAGCTGCTCCTCGGTCGCGTTCTCCGCCGCCGTGCGCACGATCACGCCGTGGTGGTCGGGCTTGACCTTCTTCACGACCTTGCGGAGCCGGTCACGCTCCTTGTCCGTGAGCTTGCGGCTGATCCCGAACAGGTCCGAGTTCGGGGCGAGGACCATGTAGCGCCCGGCGAGCGACAGGTGCATCGTCAGCCGGGGCCCCTTCGTGCCCATCGGGTCCTTGGTGACCTGCACGAGCACCTTCTGGCCCTGCTTCAGCGCGTCCTGGATGCGCGGGTTCTCCCCGGCCTCCTCCACGTCGAGCTCGTCGTAGAGGACCTCGCCGGCGTAGAGCACGCCGTTGCGCCCCTTGCCGATGTCGAGGAACGCGGCCTCCATGCCGGGCAGCACGTTCTGGACCCGCGCCATGTAGATGTTGCCGACGTAGGTGACGTCCTCCTTGCGCGTCACGTAGTGCTCGGCGACCGTCCGGTCCTCGAGGACGGCGATCTGGGTGCGGTCCTCCTGGGACGTGACGAGCATCGTCCGGGGCGGCCCGTCGAGGAGAGCGCGGCGGACCTCCTCCGACACACCGGCCTGGCGCTGGTCGCGGCCGCCGGAACGACCGCCACGGGAGGAGCCACCGGAGCGGCCCCCGCGCTTGGCGGCCATGCGGGTGCCACCGCGGGCGATCGCCTCCTCGGTCTCCTCCTCACCGGTCGCGGGCGCGTCCTCGCCGCCGTCGTCGCCCGAGCGGCCCTTCGCGCCGTCGCCCCCGCGACCACCGCCGCCACCACGTCCCCGGCCTCCACGACCACCGCGCCGGCCACGGCGCCCGCGCCGGCGACCGCCCGAGCCACCCTCGTCGTCACCGTCCCCGTCGTCGGCGCGGGAGCCGTCGCCGGTGTCCTCGTGGGACCGGTCGTCGTTGCCGGCGTCGCCACCGGCGTCGGCGTCGGCGTCGCGCGGGGAGCGTCGCGTCGAGGCACCACCCACCGCCTTGCGGCTGCGGGTACGCGTCCGCGTCCGACCGGCGTCGGCGGAGCTGGTGTCGTCGGTGGTCGGTGTGTCGGTCGAGGTCGGGTCGTCGCTGCGGTCGGTCACAGGGATGGCTCGCTTGGTCAGGCGGCCTCCGCGGAACGTGCCGGTTCCAGTGGAACGACCTCACCGCTCAGCGCTTCGCGCAGGCCCCCGTCGAGAGGCTCACCCTGGGCGACGCGCCGGTGGACCCGTGGGGTCGGCAGCGCGTCCGCTGGAGCATCGGACGGTGGCGGCGAGGCGCCCCGGTCCGCCGCGGGATCGCGGCGGGACGTGAGCGCGGTGAAGAGGTCGGTCGGTCGGACGGTCGGTCCGTCGTTGCGGAGCACCGCACGGAGAGTGGGGTGGAGCGCGCCGCCGGTGTCGGCGGGGCGCAAGAAAGCTCGGAGTGCGAGGAGGGCCGGCCGGACGTCGATGGGCTTCTCCTCCCCGTTGGGGCGGAGTCGCAGCACCTCGGCGGACGTCGCGGCGACGAGCTCGTCGCTGGCATCGCGGAGCCGGTCGACCTGTGCGGTCGCGGCGTCCTCGTCGGCCTCGGGGAGCACGAGCTCCCACAGCGTCGCCCCCAACATCTTCGCCAGCTTCGGCGCGCCGTCGGGGACCTCCAGGTAGGTCGTGATGTCCATGCCACCGGGGAGGGTGGCGGACAGCCGCCCGAGATCCGGTCCCGGATCGATCGGCACGGCGAAGGTCAGCTCGGCGTACTCCCCGGTGGAGGCGTACCCGACGGGCAGGGCGTCCGGGAAGGACACCTTGGCGTGCGGGCTGAACCCCTCGGAGTACGCGATCGGCAGGTCGGCGCGCCGCAGCGCCCGCTCCCACACGGAGGTGAGGTCGCGTGCCGACACGAAGCGGACGCGACCCTCCTTCGTGTACCGGATGCGGATGCGCTGCACGGG
>JAHWJY010000264.1 GCA_019348135.1 Actinomycetota bacterium | reverse complement strand
GGCTGCTGCGCCCCAACGTCGGCACGGCGGCACAGGACTTCGTCCAGGACGCGGCCGTCGCCGCGTACGGCGACCAGGCCCACGTGGACGAGCGGCGGGAGATCTTCCGGGCGAAGCGCGAGGTCGTCCTCGGCTTCCTGGACGAGGCGCACATCGAGGTCTCGGGGAGCGACGCCACGTTCTACGTGTGGTTCCGCGCGCCCGGCGGCGATGACGCGGCCTACGCCGAGGCGCTGCTGAACGAACGCATCGTGGCGTCGCCGGGGCGGTCCTTCGGCCCCGCCGGGACCGGCTGGATCCGCCTCGCGCTGGTGCCCACGGTCGAGGGCTGCCGCGCCGCCGTGATCCGCTGGCGCGACGCGATCGACGCCGGCCGACTCCCCTCGTAGCCGGCGGTCACGAGGCGACGTAGACGGTGTTCGACGACTCGCTGCCGGCGTGGACGTTGGGGAACGACACCACGTGGGGGGTCGCGGTGGTGAACACCTCACCGAGCACACGCAGGAACGCCTCGTCCGGCGGATCGTCGGACCACAGGGCGAAGACGCCGCCCGGCGCGAGGAAGCGCGCCAGCTGGCGGACGCCGGACGCGGTGTAGAACGGCGCGTGGCTGGGGTGCAGGACGTTCCGGGGCGAGTGGTCGACGTCGAGCAGCACGGCGTCGAAGCGTCGCCCCGGTGCCTCCGGGTCGAACCCGACCTCGCCACGCGCCATCGCGAAGACGTCGCCCCGGACCAGCCGCGCACGCGGATCCGACGCCAGCGCGACCGCGTCGGGCAGGAGCCGCCGCCGGTGCCAGCCGATGACCTCGTCGAGCGCCTCCACGACCACGAGCGATCCCACGCGCGGGTCCTCGAGCGCCGCCACCGCGGTGTACCCCAGCCCCAGACCGCCGACGACGACGTCGAGCCCGGTCCCCTCGACCGCCGTCAGGCCCCGCCGCGCGAGCTCGACCTCGGCGACCGTGAAGGCGCTCGACATCAGGAACTCGTCGTCGAGCTTGACCTCGTAGACGTCACCCCGGGACGGGTCCGTCCGCCGGCGGAGGCTGATCGTCCCCATGGGCGTGTCGGAGCTGTCGAGCTCCTCGAACAACGGACGCACGGCGGCTCCTCAGTCGTCGGCCTCGGACAGCCGCCGGGCGAGGAGCGCGACCACCACGACGAGGACCGCCCCCGCCGCCGCCAGCCCGACGGCCGGCAGCAGCTCGCCGGCGGGCGGGGCGGCCAGCGCCGTGGTGCCGACGCCGTCGGGCTCCGCGGGCCACGGCCACAGCACCCGCAGCGAGCCCGCCATCAGGCCGATCAGCACGGCGAGGACGACCTCGCGGAAGCGCGTGAGGAGCCAGTTGAGGAGGGTGGAGAACATCCCGAGACCGAGCACGGTGCCGGCGCCGAAGACGGCGACGACGACCAGGTCGCGTGAGCTCACCGCGCCGAGGACGTACTCGTAGAGGCCGATCATCAGCAGGATGAACGACCCGGAGATGCCCGGCAGGATCATGGCACAGATGGCCAGCGCCCCGCCGAACAGCACGATCGCGAGGCTCGGGTCCTCGAACCGTCCGCTGCGCAGGCCCAGGAGGACGAAGGTCGCGACCGTGCTGGCGACGACGATCGCCAGGATCCGCGGCGACCGCTCCCGGAGCTCCGCGGCCGACACGATCACGCTCCCGACGATGAGCCCGGCGAAGGCCGCCGAGAGCTCCACCGGCCGTGTCTCCAGGAGGTGCTCCAGGGTCCGCGCGAGCACCACGACCGCCGTGAGGATGCCGAGGAGGAGCGGGGCGAGGAAGGACCACTCGACCAGGCCCAGCGCGCGCACCGCGTCCCGGACCGAACCCCGGACCAGCAGCGACGCGGCGCGCGATCCCTGCCGGATGTTCGCGACCAGCCGCTCGTAGATGCCGAGGACGAGCGCGATGGTCCCACCCGAGACGCCGGGCACGAGGTCGGCGCTACCCATGAGGAAGCCGCTGGCGAAGGTGGTCGCCACGGTCACGGCCCCGAAGGGCCGCGTCACGAGCTGGGCCTCCTCCGGTCGGTCGACGACGGCCGGATCGGAGCGGTCGGGGTGGGGCGGGGAGGGCTCGTCCATGGCGCGGGACGGTAGCCCACCTGGACACGCGGCCACCGCGCCCCGCCTCGCACCACGGGCGCTGGCCTAGGGTTGCCGGGACGCGACGCGAGGACCCCCCGGACGATGACGACGCAGCCCACGACGAGCACCGACACCCCACATCACGGGCCCGCCGCCGGGGTCGGTCTCGCGACCCTCACGCCCGCCGGCAAGGTCCTCGACACGTGGTACCCGCACCTCACGATCGACCCGGACGAGGTCGCCGGCCTGCGGGTGCTGACGGGCACGTCGGGGACCGCGGCGCTCCCCGACGACACGCCGCTCGACGGTGACCTCGACCGCGTCGTGTCGGCGCTGCGCGGCGGTGCCGCGGCGGAGTCCCCGACCCGGACCGAGCGCCGCGTCGTCGTCACCGTCGTCGACGACCTCGCCGACCCGCCGCAGGACGCGCACGACGCCTACCTCCGCCTGCACCTGCTGTCGGCGCGCTTCCTCCGGCCGCACGGCGCCGACCTCGACGGCGCCTTCGGCGTGCTCAACAACGTGGTGTGGACCGACCTCGGCCCGTGCGACCCCGAGGGGTTCGAGGACCTGCGGCTGGCGCTGCGGGCGCGCGGCATCGCGATCCGCGTCACGAGCGTCGACAAGTTCCCCCGCATGACCGACTACGTCGTCCCGAACGGCGTCCGCATCGCCGACGCCGACCGCGTGCGTCTCGGTGCACACCTCGCCGAGGGCACGACCGTCATGCACGAGGGGTTCTGCAACTTCAACGCCGGCACGCTCGGCAGCGCCATGATCGAGGGCCGCATCTCCGC